>CAYQKN010000168.1:0-7718 GCA_964417885.1 uncultured Burkholderiales bacterium
TCACTTCCGCCCATAAACCATGCACAACAGCTCCGTCCCCGCCCGCGTCGCAAACGTCGCCGGGCGCGCCAGCTCGGTCAGGTCGTAGCAGATCTCAACCTCGCGCCGCTCGCTGTTGGTAAAGCGGTAGATCGCCTGGATGCGGCGCCCCTTGATCGGCACCGGGTTGCCGAATACGTCGCCGATCATGTCCAGCCGCGCACCGGCCGCGCCGGGCGCATCACCGAACAGCACCAGCGTGCCGCGATCATTGTTGAAGGGTGTGCCGGCGCGGTAGTCGTTGCCGGTGACGGTGAAGGTGAAGCTGGCCGGAACGGGAAAGTCCTTGCCCGCCAGTTCGGCTTTCCTGACCACCCATTCACCGTTGAGGGCCGGGTCGGTGTGGCTGTTGCCGTTCGACGTGGCGCAGGCGCTGAGGAAGGCGAGCAGGAAGAAGATTGGCGAGAGTTTGGTCATGGGGTTGGCGATCGCGTGGCGGGAAGGGTTGTTTGCTTAGATCAGCTTTGCGTTCATTTACGTCTAACCCCCTCCTCGCCTCCCCCTTCGCAGGGGGAGGAAGCAGTTGGCGGGCGGCGCCGCAGTTCGGCATTTCTTCGCCTGCCAGCCAGACGTTGATGTTCCAGTTAGTGACGCCCCCTGCAGGATGCTTCCTCCCCCTGCGAAGGGGGAGGCCAGGAGGGGGTTGGTGCAGAAATAACACACACCGCCAAAAAATCAGGTGTCAAAGAAGTTGCTCAAATCATCCCCGCCCGGCGCCGGCGTGGATTCCGTGCTGGCTGCCACCACCGCCGCGGCAGCAACCGGCGCCGCCACCGCCGCCGCGACCGGCACCGCGGCCTTGGCCGCGGGCGCCGCAGCCGGTGCCGCCGCCACGCCGCTGGTCGCCTCTTCCAGCATGCGCGTAATCGTCGGCACATCCATCGGCACCCGGCCCTGCGATCGCATCAGGATGCGCGACGGCACGTCCATCAGGCGCGGCACCGCCAGGCGCATGTTGGCGGCGGTGTTGACCTTGGGCAGCAGGTGGGTGTTTTTCCAGCCGCCGTTTTCGCTGTCGATGGCGTCGATGATGGCCTGCTGCGCGCGGGCGATGCCGGCCAGCAGTTCAGCCAGTTGTTCGGTGCTCAGGTTCATGTCGGGCCCCACGGTGATGTTGTGCGGCTATGTTACATCCCCCGGCAAATTGTCACCGCAGCGGCAGCTTCATGATCAGTTCGCCGTCGTCTTCTTCGCCAGTGCGCTCGAAGCCGAAGCGGCGGTAAAACCCTTCCGGGTTGTTTTCCTTCGGCACGAACGACAGCAGCATGTTCTTCGCCGCCGGCCGGGTGCGGGCGTGGGCGATCAGCAGCGTGATCGCCTGCGCGCCGAAGCCGAGCTTCTGGAACCGGTGGTCGATCATGAAGCGCCACAGGCTCACGTACGGCGCGCCATCGTAGAGATCGGGCTCCACGCCGGGCACCTGCGACCAGTCCTCCAGCATGGCAAAGCCGACCGGCACCTCGTCGGCGTAGATGGCGCGAAACCAGGCTTCCGGCTGGAAGTAGGCCTGCGCGATCGAGAACGCGTTGGGCGCCACCAGGCCGTCCTGGCCGGGGCCGACATCGAGCAGGCAGATCCGCCGCGCGGTGTCCTTGGTGACCTCGCGCAGCGTGACCGGGGATTGTTTGTCGACAGGCGTCATGTTGGCATCCAGTCTTTCGGCGAGGCCGGGGATGGTTTGGCGCAGGTAGTTGCCGCTGAGGCTCGGCGGCCATGCGATCGGGGTAGTCATGCGCGGCATTCTAGCCGCGAATCGCGCGCGGCGGTTTGACCACCCCTGCCCCTTCCAACATACTGGCGCCTGTCCCGAAAACCCGATCGGCCCCACATGTTCCGCAGCCAGTATCTCGATTACGCGCAGCTCACCATGCGCCTGGAAACCTGGGCCGCCGCCCACCCCGCGTTCGTCCGCCTGAGTTCCATCGGCAAGAGCCGCGAGGGCCGCGACCTGCACCTGCTCACCATCGGCACCGACCCCGATACACCGCGCCCGGCGGTGTGGGTCGATGGCAACATGCACGCGTCCGAATTCTGCGGCTCCAGCGTGTCGCTGGCCATTGCCGAAGACCTGATCGCGATCCATTCGGGCCAGCGCGATGTCGCCGGACTGCCGGCGCACATGGCCGAAGCGGTGAAATCGCACCTGTTTCACATCGTGCCGCGCATCTCGCCCGACGGCGCCGAGGCGGTGCTGAAGACCGGCCGCTACGTGCGCTCGCATCCGGCCGACCACCGCGCCGATCGCGGCCGCAGCTACTGGCAGAACGCCGATGCCGACGGCGACGGGCAGATGGGCTACATGCGCCAGCACTGCGCCGATGGCGAGATGGTGGAGCTGAAGGACGAGGACGGCCAGCGCTTCGGCCACGGCGTGCTGGTGCCGCGCCGCCCCGAGGACGAAGGCCCGTTCTGGCGCGTCTACCCGGAAGGCCACATCGTCAATTTCAGTGGCGGACGCATTCCCGACCCGAATTATCTGGGCGACACGCAGACCGACTACAACCGCAATTTTCCCTATCAGTGGGGAGCGGAGAACGAGCAGATCGGCGCCGGCGAATTCCCCGGCAGCGAACCGGAAACGCGCGCGCTGCTGGAGTGGCACGCCGCGCATCCGAACATCTATGCCTGGATCAACTATCACACCTTCGGCGGCGTATTCCTGCGCCCCTCGGGCGATCAGCCCGACAGCGCCATGGACCAGGCCGACCTGGCGGTGTTCAAGCAGGTGGAGCAGTGGGCAACCGAGCTGACCGGCTATCGCACCGTCAGCGGCTATCACGAGTTCCAGTACGAGCCCGGCACGCCGTCGCGCGGCGTGATCACCGGCTATGCCTATCACCAGCGCGGCGCGCTGTCGTACTGCGTCGAGCTGTGGGACATCTTCCAGCAGATCGGCATGAAGCCGAAAAAACTGTTCATCGATTACTACTCGCAGATGGATCGCGCCGACCTGCTGACGCTGGCCAAGTGGGATCGCGACGTGAACCATTCGCGCATCTTCCGGCCGTGGCGCGCGTTCCATCATCCGCAGATCGGCGCGGTGGAGCTGGGCGGCATTGACCTGCGCGTCGGCATTTCCAATCCGCCGTATGAAAAACTGGATGAAGTCTGCCGCCAGCACAGCGCCACCACCTTGCGCGTGGCCTCGCTGCTGCCGCAGCTGTCGGTCACGCTGACTGCGCAGGAAACGATCGCGCCGGGCATGACCAAACTTTCGTTCGCCATCATCAACCACGGCTATCTCGGTACCCACGGCATCTCTTCTGCCAGGCAGCTGGCGCATGTGGAGCCGCTGCGCATGACGGTGGAAGGCCGCGGCGTGAACGTGGCCGCACCGGGTGATGCCGTCATCCAGCTCGGCCACCTCGAAGGCTGGGGACGCGGACCGCACGGCGGCTTCCAGATGTTCGCGCCGTGGACGCGCGGCAACGGCAACGAACGGCACGTGACCCTGGTGGTTGAAGGCAGCGGGACGATGAAGGTGAAGGTCGGCAGCTGCCGGGTCGGGTTCCGGGTGGTGGATGTGGTGGTGGGGTGAGGGTGTTGGATGGTGCGAGTTGAAGCGACTTTATTGGTTGTGACCACAAACGCACTCGGGTCGCGCCGGTGTCGTTCGCCGAGCGGGGGTGCCATGCAGCGACTTAGCCCAAATTCCAAATCGAGTTTCAGTTGAGAAACTTAGGCCCCGGACTAAATCCGGGGCGACAGAGGTTTTTTTCGTTTCTCTCAATAGGAAAAAAAGAGCGCCAGTTTTCATCAAACTACTGTCGCCCCGGATTTAGTCCGGGGCCCAAGTTTGGTTGCGAACTGCACTAACAAAAACCAGGGGCCAACCCACCCAATCGCCCCCCGCACCAACCTTTTCGCACCATCCCCCCATCACAATAACTCGCGCACCCCCATTCCACTGGCAAAATGGTCGATTGCCCACCGCTCCCGCATTGCCATTTGCTGCCCGCCCGATGTCAAAATCCAAGTCTCCCCTTGCCCTGACCCACGCCAGCGTCACCCGCAGCTTGCGCGCGGTGTTTGGCGAAGATGCGCTGGCGCGCGCCAGCGGCATTCATTTCGACAAGGACGCCATCCGCGATTTCTCCGCCGAGCGAATCGATCGCGGTGAATACCTGATCTCCGGCAGCGTGCAGGGATCCGCGCCGTCGCCGTACGAAGCCGAGGTCGAGGTGTCGGCCGATCTGGAGCACGGTGATTTCGAGGTGGTTCGCGCCGAGTGCAGTTGCCCGGTGGAGGATTTCTGCAAGCATGCCTGCGCGCTGCTGCTGCACTGGGTCGAGCTGTGGCCGGGCGCCGACGCACGCCCGCTGCCGGGATCGCGCAATTCGCCCGGCTTCGAGGCGATCGCCGAGGTCGCAGCGCGGCGGGCCGCAAAGGGTCCAGCGGCGGCAGGCGCCGGCAAACCCGGCCGCACCGCTGCCGGGCATGTCGATGCGCCGGAACCGATCGTGCGCACGCTGCCGATTCCGGGGCGGCTGCACCAATGGCTGCACCGCTCGATCGACGACGACAGCCGCGACGACAGCGAGGCGAAGAAGAGCACGCCCTCGTTCCAGCCCTGCATTTTCTATGTCCTCACCGACGAGGCGAAACTGTTCGCGCTGCGCGGTCGCCGGCGGCGCGATGGCAGCGTGGCGGAGCTGAGCGGCGAACTGGCGCGGCCGGCGTGGCTGATTTACGGTCACGAGCGGCCCGCCTACGCCAGCGCGGACGATGTGGCGGTGCTCCGGCTGATCCTGGCCGATCCCGTCAACAAGGGCCTGCGCGATGAACCGGTCACCGTTCTCGCCGGCGAGATGGGCCGCCAGCTGCTGGCGCTGGCCGCCGGCACCGGGCGGCTCTACGCACTCGGTGCCGCCACGCTGGCGCGGGCGCTGAAAAAAGGCGCCGAGCTGGCGCTGCGCACCATGCCGCCGCCGCTGGCCGTGGCGGAAGCACGCGCGGCCACCCTGGTCTGGCGCGAGATCGAGGACGGCCGCGCGCGCGTCCTGCGCCTCGCGGCGACGATCGAAGGCAGGAACGTGGCACTGATCCCGACCGAGCCGCCGCAGGCGCTGGAACTGGAGGCGAACCGGATCAGCCCGGTCAGCCTGGCCCTGTCGACCGCGAGCCTGGTGCGGCTGGCGGCGCTGCCGCCGGTGCCGATCGAGGATGCGCTGGCCTGGTCTTACGTGCGCGACGCGATCGAGGCACTGCCCGATGCCGCCGCGGTGCCGCCGCTGCCGGTCGCCGCCGAGGCGCGGCTGATGCAGCCCGCCGCCGTGCTCGAGTTTGCGCTGGTCGAGCACACCTACCAGCACGGCTGGGGCCGCCACGCGCAGACCGAGACCATCACCTTTCCCGGCGTCCACCTGTGGTTCGATTACGCCGGCCGCCGCGTGCCGGTGTCGCGGCACGGTTTCGACAGCGCCATCGAAGTCGAGCAGGTGGGCAGCGCGACCCGCACCACGCTGGCGCGCAATGTGCGGGCCGAGGCGCGCTGGATCCGCCGCATGCCGCCGCAGCTGCTGCCGGCAGTCAACGTCGAACGCGCGCTGGCGCAGGCGGCCTTCGACGGCAAGCAGCGGGTGCATTCGCTGTGGGCGCTGCCGCAACACGACTGGGCGCAGCTGGGCTCGCAGGTATTCGCCGACGCGCAGGCGGCCGGCTTTGCAATCGAGATCGACCCCGCGTTCCCGCTCACGCTGGAGGATATTCCCGAACCCGAGCTGGAGCTGACGCCGGCGCAGGATCGCGGCTGGTTCCGCATCGCGCTCGGCGTCACGGTGCAGGATCAGCGCGTCGACCTGGCGCCCGCGCTGGCGCGGCTGATCGGCGCCCAGGCGGATCCCGAGGCCTGGCTGGCCGGCTTGCCGGAGGTACCGATGGTGCTGCTGTCGATCGCGCCGAAAAAAGGCCGCGCGCAGTCGGTGGTGGTGCGCCTGCCCGGGGCGCGGGTGCACGCGATCCTGTCGCCGGTGTTCGACTGGTTTCGCGGCGGCGAGGTGGCGCCGATGTCCGGTCTGCAGGCCGCACTCAACGCCGAGCTGCCGGAGGCGGCGGTGCGCTACCTGGGCCGCGACGACAAGCGATGGATCGGCCTGCGCGATGCGGTGGCCCAGGGTGTCACGTTCGCGGCGGTGACGCCCGATGCTGGTTTTCGCGCACAGTTGCGGCCGTACCAGTTGCATGGCCTGGCGTGGCTGGAACAGTTGCGCGCGCTGTCGATGGCAGGCGTACTGGCCGATGACATGGGCCTGGGAAAAACGGTGCAGACGCTGGCGTTCCTGCAGCGCCGGCGCAAGTCCGACGGCGCGACGCACCCCAGCCTGATCGTCGCGCCGACCTCGGTGACGGTGAACTGGCAGGCCGAGGCCGCGCGTTTCGTGCCGGACCTGAAGGTGCTGGTGCATCGCGGTGCGGCGCGCTCGCTCGATGCGGCGGCGTTGAAGGATGCCGACCTGGTGCTGACCAGTTACCCGATCCTGCAGCGCGACGAAAAGCAATTCGCCGACCTCACCTGGGACGTGGCGGTGTTCGACGAAGCGCAGACGATCAAGAACGCCAAGGCCAAGACCTACCAGGCCGCGCAGTCGCTCAACGCCGGGATGCGGGTCGCGCTCACCGGCACGCCGATGGAAAACCACCTGGGCGAGCTGTGGGCGCTGTTCAACCTGCTATTGCCCGGATTGCTGGGCGACCTCGATTCGTTCAACCGCGTGTTCCGCCACCCGATCGAGCAGCGCGCCGCCGGCGAGCAGATGAAAAAGCTGCGCGCGCGCATCCGACCCTTCCTGCTGCGGCGCACGCGCGAGCAGGTGCTGGGCGACCTGCCGGAAAAAACCGAGTACACGCGCTGGATCGAGTTGAATCCCGCCCAGGCCGACCTGTACGAAAGCCTGCGCACGGCGATCCACGACGATATCCGCCGGGTGATCGACAAGAAGGGCCTCAAGCAGAGCACCATCCACATCCTCGACGCGCTGCTGAAACTGCGCCAGGTCTGCTGCGACCCGCGCCTGGTCAGGCTGCCGGAAGCACAGAAACGTTTCGCCGAGGCGGGCTCGGCCAAGTTCGACTGGCTGATGGCGCACGTGCCGGAACTGCTCGACGAAGGCCGCCACGTGCTGATCTTTTCCCAGTTCACCAGCATGCTGGCGCTGATCGCCGACGGCCTCACCGAAAACGGCATCGAGTTCGTCACGCTGACCGGCGATACGATGGATCGCGAGACGCCGATCGCCCGCTTCCAGTCCGGTGCAGTCAAGGTGTTCCTGCTCAGCCTGAAAGCGGGCGGCGTCGGCCTCAACCTCACCGCCGCCGACACCGTGATCCATTACGACCCGTGGTGGAACCCTGCCGTCGAAGCGCAGGCCACCGCGCGCGCGCACCGCATCGGCCAGACCCGCAACGTGTTCGTCACCCGGCTGGTCAGCCAGGGCACGCTGGAAGAACGCATGATGACGCTGCTGGCGCGCAAGCGCGAACTGGCCGCCGCGCTGCTCGACGGTGAAGGCAGCGCGCTGACCGGCCTCACCATGACCGACGTCGAGGAACTGCTGGCGCCGATCAGCACTTTTGTCGCGCAGACGAAGTAGCCTCGTTGCTGCGCGGCTTGCGGCTATTGATGTTTCCCTTGATTGCGACACCGTTTGCCCTCTCCCGGCCTGTCGGCCACCCTCTCCCGC
>CAYQKN010000169.1:0-7646 GCA_964417885.1 uncultured Burkholderiales bacterium
GGCCCGACATGAACTGGAAAGGCTGGTGGGGGGACAACCCGCCCTATCACGTGCCAACATTCATCCTGACTCATCACGCGCGTCCGCCCATCCAGATGGAAGGCGGAACGACGTTCCACTTCGTCACGGGCGGTATTCAGGAGGCGCTTGAGCGCGCGCGCGACGCCGCCAACGGAATGGATGTGCGCATTGGCGGCGGGCCGGACACGATCCAGCAATATCTTCGTGCGGGCCTGATCGATGAGCTGCACATCGCCATCTCGCCGGTCCTGCTGGGCGGAGGTGAGCGATTGTTCGAGGGGACTGACATGCGCGCACTGGGATACAAATGCGTTCAGTTCGTTGCGACGGAGAAAGCGACCCATGTTGTACTGCGGCGCAAAGGGCACAATGGCGCCTGACAACCGATCGCAACAGATGGTGCTGCCAGGCCCCGCTGACCGGAACGATGGAATGCAAAGGACAATATGCCGTGTGCGTACTGTAAGACCGTGAACCGGCTTTGTTTCTGGGGCCCGCGGCGTGAGGCTTCTTGGAAGCGTCCGGTTCTGTTTCTCTGCTCATTTGCACTTACATTGGGATTCGGGGCAATCTCTTGGACGTTTCGAAGCCGGCCGGACGCTGTGCTCTTTCTACTTCTTGCCGTGTCGTTGTCGTTGGCAGGCATCCTTGGCGCAGTCGTTTCCGTGCACGGATGTGACGCTTGTGTGGCAAGGCTCTTAGGCGAGGTGTAAGCCTTGGCGCAGCGCTTTAACTTGTCAGTCAACGCGGACGCTAAAAGGCGTCCGGCCATTGCGCGACCCAACTTAAGTGGGCGCCGGTTATTTTTACGTTAGCTCTCATAGGCCGCCATCATGCCGCACAGCTACGAAGAACTCCGGGCCGTTGCGCTCGACATATTGATCGGGCGCGAGAAGGCACCCTATGAGCCTACCCAGTACGAGCACCTAAGTTTAGGGATAGGGCAGGTATTCGCACAGCGCGAAGGACGAATCCAGCCTGGCCAAGTCGGCGCAACATATGCCTTGGACAGACAAGACAAGGAAACTCTTCTCGAACTCTTTTGGGATCTGTTCCGCCAAGGTGCTATCACGCTGGGACTGAACGACGCCAATCGCGAATTTCCATTCTTCCGACTAACCAAGCTGGGCCAGCAAATGGCACAAGGTCAGGCGGCCTATTTTTTTCACGATGTATCGTCCTATGAAGCGGCAATACGCCGAGAGGTTATTGACATCAACGAGGTGACGCTTCTTTACCTCAAGGAAGCCATGCAAGCCTTTCGGTCTGGCTGCATGCTATCCGCGACGGTCATGCTTGGCGTTGCCGTGGAGCACACGTTTATGCTGCTCTTAGAAATCATCGAGGCAAGTACCGCGCATCAAAAGACTTTCGCTTCGGTTTTTACAGAGCGCACACTACTTCAGAAGATCAACAAGTTCCGCAATCTTCTCGAACCGATGCTCAAGACGCTACCTTCTGAGATTCGAGAAGACCTTGACACCAACTTTGCAGGAATACTCTCTGTCATTCGCACGTTCCGTAATCAATCAGGGCATCCAACAGGCAAGATCATTGACCGAGAGCAAACCTTTGTCTTGCTTCAGTTGGTCATCCCTTATTGCAAGAAGCAGTACCAGCTCATGCAATACTTCAAGTGAGGATTAACTCTGCGGTGCAGCCAAATTGACGTGGCCCGGCTCGGCATTTTTCCCGGGAATATATCGAGCCCTGCCCGCATACTTACACTTTTAGTTTCAGCCTGACGAAACCACAATTGCAGATCGTCCCCGCCACTTCCATCGACGTCGAAAGCACGGCGAAATGTTTCTCTGCCGCGTTCTCCACCGATCCGCTGATCAGCTACTTTTTCGCTGACCATCCGGGAGGCCGCGACGCAGCAGCCGAGCGGTTCTTCTCGATTCTCATGCGTGCGCGGATTGCTATGAACATGCCCGCACTGGTTGCCCGCGATGGCGATCGATTGCTGGGCGGCGCGATGGGTTACACCACCGAGCAGGCAGACTGGCCCACCGCATGCCAGCAGGACTGGGACGCGCTCGAGCACAGTTCCGCGGAGATCGCCGGCCGGTTCGCGCTGTACGGCCAAATTTCCGAGGCCGCCGTGCCGCGCGAGCCGCATTACTATCTGGGCGTGATTGGTGTCACGCCGGACGCGCGTGGCACTGGCACGGGTGGCGCGCTGCTGCAGGCGTTCTGCCGGCTCTCCGCCGACGACCCGCGCTCCAGTGGCGTCTACCTGGAAACCGGCAATCCGGACAATCTGCCGTTTTATGCCCATCATGGCTTCGAAGTGCGCGGTTCAGGTGAGCTGGGCAGCGGCTCGCTATGGTGTCTGTTCCATCGCCACCCGTGCTGATTGCTTCGCGGCAGCGGATCGGGCAATCGAGCTGCGGGCACTTGCTCCCCTTTGACGTTAGAGTGCGCTAACCAAAACACGGACTGACAATTTTGACAACCGATCTCTCGCACGCCCAAGCCGACATGCGCTTCGCCTACTTCGGCGGCGCATCAGGCATGCTCGCTTCTTCCATTGCCTGGCTCTGCGCGGCGGTCGCCACGATGCAGGCTTCACCAAAGCAGGCGGTCTGGGTGCTATTCATCGGCGGCATGATGATCCATCCTGTGGGCGTCCTGATCTCCAAGGTCCTGGGCCGTCCGGGCAACCATTCGAAGGGAAATCCTCTTGGGTCGTTGGCCTGGGCCAGTACGCTGTGGCTCATTTTCAGCCTGCCGCTTGCCTACGCCGTCTCGCTGCACCGCATCGAGTGGTTCTTTCCCGCCATGCTGCTCGTCATCGGCGGTCGGTACCTTGTATTCAGTTCGCTCTTTGGCATGCGCATTTATTGGGCGTGCGGCCTGGTCCTGGCGGGTGCTGGCTACGCACTTGCGCAGGCAAACGCTTCTCCCACCGTGAGTGCTTTCACTGGTGCCGCTATCGAGGCTGTATTTGCCGCAGCAATCTTCGTTCTCAACCGCCGCGAGGTGCGTCCTGACAATGTATTCAAGGCGAATCCTCTCCGCGATTCGACTTGATTGATGCGCCGGTCGGAACCAGCAAGTCCCTCTCTTTCGTCAGCCCCCAAATGCACGATCAAATTCGCGCCGAGCTTGAACTGATCGAGCCGTTCGATGCCGTCGAACGGGAGCACCACGCCGATGCACTGAGCTGGGTGAGTTCAGGCGCGGAGTTGTTCAGGCTGGAAAAGCCTGCCACGCCGCCGAAGCATCTGGTGTCCTACTTCGCTGTCATCGACGGAAATCACATCCTCCTGGTCGATCACCGCAATGCCCAGCTCTGGCTGCCAGCGGGAGGCCACGTCGAGCCGCAGGAGCATCCACGGACAACCGTAATGCGCGAACTGAAGGAAGAGCTTGGCTTCTCCTGCCCCCATCCCGTCGATGCCCCGATCATGGTCACATGCACGCCCACGGTCGGCCTCACGGCGGGGCACATTGATGTATCGCTCTGGTACGTGGTTCGAGCGAGCTGCGAGCAGCCTCTGCACTACGACGAGAATGAATTCCTCGGCGTGCGCTGGTTTCCGTTCGCGGAGGTCCCCCTGGCGCGGTCCGATCCGCATATGGGTCGGTTCATTGCGAAGCTGAGGTCGAACTCGTTCGGCGAGTGGACCAGTCGCAGCGAACCGGACCTGACCTCTCCTGTCTAGTTCCAGGACGCACAGAATCGACTGTTGAAGCGGACTGACAGGCGCGCACTGGGGGCACTTTGACGCCTGACCCCCGGGTGCTCCAGATCAAAGGTCCAGATCGCTGAGACCGGGATGGTCGTCGGGGCGCCGTCCCAGAGGCCAGTGGAACTTGCGCTCGGCGGCCTTGATGGGGAGGTCGTTGATGCTGGCGAACCGGCGCTGCATGAAGCCCTGTTCGTTGAATTCCCAGTTCTCGTTGCCGTAGGAACGGAACCATTGCCCGGAGTCGTCGTGCCATTCATAGGCAAAGCGCACGGCGATGCGATTTCCGGCGCAGGCCCACAGTTCCTTGATCAGCCGGTAGTCCAGTTCCCTGGCCCACTTTCGGCTCAGGAACTGGCGGATCTCGTCACGGCCGACCGGAAATTCGGCGCGATTGCGCCAGCGGGTGTCCGGCGTATAAACCAGCACCACGCGATCCGGGTCACGCGTGTTCCAGGCATCTTCCGCCATGCGGACTTTCTTTCGGGCGGACTCTTCAGAGAAGGGTGGGACGGGGGGCTTGGTTTCCATGGATCACCTCGATGTGTGTGGAGCAAGAAAATCGAAACGCGCCTGACGATGCCGGCGCCGCTGATTCGTCGTCATGCCTATTCGAAACTCTCGTACTGCATGCGGCTGGCCGGGATGGCAAGTTGCCTTGCCACCGCTTGCGCGGCCTCGATCATGCGACCAGGCCCGCAGACGTAGAACAGCGCATCAGGCGGCGCCGACAGCATGGTCGCGCGAAGATCGAGGCGCGTCGCCCCCGGGGTACGCGTGAAGTACAGGTGCAGCTGCCCGGAAAACTCGGTGGCAACCTGGTCCCGGTAGGCCATGTCGGCGGCAGCCCTGCCGCTGTAGTGCAGTTCGAATGAATTGCCACGGGCCTTGAGCGCCAGGGCCATGGCCCTGATGGGGGTGATCCCTATTCCGCCGGCGATCAGGACGGCGTGTCGATGGTCATCATGGAGCAGGAATTGATTGACCGGATGATCCAGCGCAAGTCGGGTGCCGATCTGCCATGTGGCATGGATGGCAGCGGACCCACCACGCCCGGCATCCTCGCGCAGGACGGCAATTTCGTACCGGTCGCGCCGCTGCGGATGCGAGGACAGTGAATACTGCCGGATGGCTACCGAGCCATCCGCCAGTCGCACCGGCACGCCGAGATGCGCACCGGCGGCGACGGGCGGCAGGTCGCTCCCGTCGGGTGCGCGCAATTCGTAGGCGCGCACGCGCGACGTCAACTGGCGCATGCCGGCGACGACAAGCTTGAGCGCGCCGCTGCCGATTTCCGCGTCGGTAACGGCGGCGTTCTCTGCCTCGTCGGCCCCCCGCTTCCGGCCGTTGACATGGCCGCGGATTTCCTGCTCGGTGAAACGCGGCGTGATGTATTTCGGGCAGTTCCAGTCGAATGCCTCCACGGTGATGAGCACACCGCGTTCGATCCGCGCCCGATAGTCGGGCGACTCGAGGCGCGCCACCAGCTCTGGCTCCATGTCTGCATCAATCAGACGTGCCCGTCCCCAGATCTTGAGCCGTCGCTGGGCGGGATAGTCCATCAGGAACAGGCTGATCCGGTCATCCCCGCCGAGGTTGCCGACCGAGATGTACTGACGGTTGCCGGAGAAGTCGGCATAGCCAATCGTCTGCGGACCCAGCACCTTCAGAAAGCCGGTCGGACCGCCGCGATGCTGCACGTACGGCCAGCCGTTTTCGCCCACGGTGCCCTGGTAAAAGCTGTCACGTGCGGCGATGAATTCGACTTCGTAGTCACTGAGTTCGACCGCCTCGGCATCGCCCAGTTCGGCGGTGCGGTAGGCGTCGCGACTGCCCATCCGCGCTTGCGCGGCTTGAACATTCGGCGTGAAGGCTATGTTGGCGAAGGCGCGGGCCATGTTGTATCTCCTGGTTGCGGGGGGCATGCCCCCCGCGTTGCATCAGCAATCAAGCGGCAAGTTTCAATTCGACTTTCGGGAAGTCGATGTCGACGCGCCCGGCCTTGCCCAGCAGATTGGTCAGGATGTTCATGCCAACGTGGGTGATGACTTCGACGATGTCGGACTCGCTGTAGCCGGCATTGCGCATTTCCACCAGTTCGGCGGTGGTGACTTCACCCATGTGGGCGACCAGGGAGCGGGCAAACCGGATGGCGACCGCCGCCTTTTCATCCCGGCTGGTGCCGGCGCGGTTGGCCTCAATCTCGGCCCCGTCCAGGCCCGCCTTGCGGCCGATCGCCGTGTGCGCCGACAGGCAATACTCGCAACTGTTCTGCTGGGCCAGGGCAAGGGCGATGCGCTCGCGCGTCTGCGGGTCGAGTGAACCTTCGCCGGCGATGCCGTGCAGGCCCAGGAAAGCCTTGAGAGCGGCCGGCGAGTTGGCAAAGACCTTGAGGAAGTTGGGCACCATGCCGAGCTGGGCATTGATGGCGTGGTAAAGGGCCTTCTGTTCCGGGTTTGCCGATTCGGCGGTAACGATGTTGATGCGTGCCATGTTGTTGCTCCTTGTTGGGGTTGGGTGTGACGACGTGCTGTCGACGGGTGCTAATTTGCTCCATTCCCCTTGAAAGAAGAATAGCTATAGAATGGAACTTACTATTCCACTATTTGGAACACTCTGTGGATCGATTCCACCTCATGACGGTGTTTGTAGCAGTGGCCGAAGAGGAAGGCTTTGCGGCGGCAGCGCGGCGGCTGCGCATGTCCCCACCGGCCGTGACGCGGGCCATTGCCTTCCTTGAGAAACGGCTGGGTGTGCGCCTGCTCACGCGCACCACCCGCCTGGTGCGGACCACCGATGCCGGCGCCCGCTATCTCGACGACGCGCGGCGCATCCTGCTCGATGCCGACGAGGCCGATGAAGCCGCGGCCGGCATCAACGCCACACCGCGCGGAAATCTTGGGGTTACCGCGCCGGTGTTGTTCGGCAAGATCTACGTGATGCCCGTGATCACGGCCTACCAGACCACGTACGCGGAAACCACGGTGTCAGCACTGTTCATCGATCGTGTGGTCAATCTGGTCGAAGAAGGTCTTGATGTCGGCATCCGCATTGGCCCGTTGCCCGACTCTTCGCTGCGGGCAATTCGCGTCGGCCAGGTGCGCCGTGTGGTCTGCGCATCGCCGGTCTACCTGAAGAAGTACGGCAGCCCCAAATCGCCTGCAGACCTTGCGCAGCACCCGATCATCGCCGCCACGTCGGTGTCTGCCGGTTCGGAATGGGCGTTCTCCAGGGGAAAGGAAAAGTTTGGCGTCCGGCTCAGCCCACGCCTGCTGGTGAATACCAATGACGGCGCGCTCGAAGCCGCCAAGAACGGATTTGGCCTGACGCGGCTGATCTCCTATCAAGTGGCGAGCGAACTGGCGGCCGGCACGCTGAAGGCGGTGCTGACGGAGTTTGAGGAAGCGTCGCTGCCGGTGCACGTGATTCATCGCGAGGGTCACCACGGATCAGCCAAAGTCCGCAGCTTCGTCGACCTGGCCGTGGAAACGCTGAAGGCACATAAGGCATTGCGGTGACGTTCCGCAAGTCATGAAAACTGGGTGTTGCAGAAAAGCGTCGTCATCGTTTGGGTCCGCGACTGGTGATGCGATTGCGATGGTGAAAGCGGGTTGCTAGACTGCCGTTTGCAGACGACGCGCCGGGCGACTGTCATGTCGCGTACGGCGCTACGCTCGAACCCTTCCTTCGTACTGCCAGGAGAAGCGCCATGCCATCAACCACATTACACAAGCCATTGCTTGGCGTGGCCATTGCCACGGCGCTGCTTCTCCTCGTTCCGGCGGTGGCGATGCAATTCACGGCCGAGGTGAGCTGGGGGCCGGGAGACTTCGTGGTTGCCGCTGTGCTGCTTTTTGGCGCCGGCGCAACCATTGTCCTGGGCCTCAGGCAAGTTAGCCGAACCAGCCATCGGGTTGCCCTTGTCCTCGC
>CAYQKN010000170.1:0-977 GCA_964417885.1 uncultured Burkholderiales bacterium
GCCCGCCAACTTCCTCGACGTCGGTGGCGGCGCCACCACCGAGAAAGTGACCGAAGCCTTCAAGATCATGCTGAAAAACCCGAACCTGAAGGCGATCCTGGTCAACATTTTCGGCGGCATCATGAAGTGCGACGTGATCGCCAACGGCGTCATCGCGGCCGCGCGCGAGGTCAAGCTGTCGGTGCCGCTGGTGGTGCGCATGAAAGGCACCAACGAGGACATCGGCAAGCAGATCTTGAAAGACTCCGGCCTGCCGATCATCTCCGCGAACAACATGGCCGAAGCGGCCGAACGCGTCGTCGCCGCCGCCAAAGGAAACTAATCATGTCGATCCTCATCAACAAAAACACGCGCGTCATCACCCAGGGCATCACCGGCAAGACCGGCATGTTCCACACCAAGATGGGCAAGGAATATGCAAACGGCGCCAATTGCTATGTGGCCGGCGTCACGCCCAAAAAAGGTGGCCAGAACTACGAGGGCATCCCGATTTTCGAAACGGTGAAGGAAGCCAAGGCGCAGACCGGCGCCAACGTGTCGGTGATCTATGTGCCGCCGCCGTTCGCCGCCGCCGCCATCGATGAAGCGGTCGAGGCCGGGCTGGAACTGGTGATCTGCATCACCGAAGGCATCCCGGTGCGCGACATGATCCGCACCCGCAAGAAAATGGAAGGCAGCAGCACCATCCTGGTCGGGCCCAACTGCCCGGGCGTGATCACGCCGGACGAAATCAAGATCGGCATCATGCCCGGTCACATCCACAAAAAGGGCCGCATCGGCGTGGTGTCGCGCTCCGGCACGCTGACCTATGAAGCGGTCGGGCAACTGATGGATCTGGGCCTCGGCCAGTCGACCTGCGTCGGCATCGGCGGCGACCCGGTCAATGGCCTCAAGCACATCGACGTGATGAAGCTGTTCAACGATGATCCGGAAACCGACGCCGTCATCATGGTCGGCGAGATCGGCGGTGATGCGGA
>CAYQKN010000170.1:987-7538 GCA_964417885.1 uncultured Burkholderiales bacterium
TGGGAAAGAATACACGTTCGCTTCCGGACTCCGTTCCATTCTCCGCCAAGACCCGGATGTCATCATGGTGGGCGAAATGGGTGGTGATGCTGAGGAAACCTGCGCGCGCTGGATCAAGGACAACATGAAGAAGCCGGTGGTCGGCTTCATCGCCGGCGTCACCGCGCCACCCGGCAAGCGCATGGGTCACGCCGGCGCCATCATCTCCGGCGGCAAGGGCACCGCGCAGGAAAAACTGGCGGTGATGGAAGAGTGCGGCATCAAGGTCACCAGGAATCCGGCCGACATGGGCAAGCTGCTGAAATCGGTGCTGTAACCGCCTCCGCAGCCGGAAAAAGAGCCGCAGATTGCGGCTCTTTTTTTGTGCTGCACCGGTTGCGTTCGCGCTAGGCCATCGCCAGCAGGAACCGTTCAAACGCCTCCGCCGCCAGCCCGGCGTCTTCCGCGCTCAGTGTTTCCTTCGGGTTGTGGCTGATGCCGCCCGCGCCGCAGCGCACGAACAGCATTGCCACCTCGGTTGCGCCGGCCATCATCATGGCGTCATGCCCGGCGCCGCTGGGCAGGTGACGCACCGGCAGGCCCATGGCGGTGATGGCCGCGGCCCACTTCTGCTGCAGCGCCGGCGCGCACGGCGTGGCGCGGGTCTCGTGGTAGCGGGCCAGGTCGATGGTCACGTTGCGGCGCGCGGCGATCGCCTGCAGCTGTGCCGCCAGCGCCTGCTCGGCCTGGCGACGGCAGTCGTCGTCGCCGGAACGGATATCGATCGAGAACTCGACCTGGCCCGGAATCACGTTGGCCGCGGCATGGTCGAGCTGGAACTTGCCGACCGTCGCCACCAGCCGGTCGGGCTGCGCGGCGGCACAGGCTTCGACCGCCAGCGCCATTTCCGCCGCGGCATTGAGCGCATCGCGACGCAGTGGCATTGGCACCGTGCCGGCGTGCCCGGCCTCACCGGTGACGATCACGCGGTAGCGCGAGGCGCCGGCAATGGCCGTCACTACGCCCAGCGGCAATCCTTCGTTGAGCAGTACCGGACCCTGTTCGATATGGACTTCGACAAACCCCAGCACATCGTGAAAGGTGCGCGTATCGTGTCCCGCCCGGGCCGGATCGAAGCCGGCGGCGGTGAGCGCGTCGGCCAGGCTGACGCCGCTGTCGTCGTTTCTCGCCAGCAGTCCGGCATCGAACTGGCCGATGTAGGCGCTGCTGCCGAGGAACGAGGTGGCGAAGCGCACCCCTTCCTCGTCGGCAAAGCCCACCACCTCAAGCGAGAACGGCAGCTCGCGGCCGCCGGCACGGAGATGTCGCGCCACTTCCACCGGCAGGATCACGCCCAGCACGCCGTCGTAGCGGCCACCGTTGCGCACCGTATCGAAGTGCGAGCCGGTCACCAGTGTCTTTGCGCCCGGCCGGTTGCACTCGAGGCGGCCGATCACATTGCCCACCGCGTCTTCGCGCACCGACATGCCGGCCTCGCTCATCCAGATGCGCAGGCGCGCGGCAGCCTGCCGGTGGGCGGCGGAAAGGTAGGTGCGGGTGTAGGCATCGCGCTGTTCGGAAAACACGCGCAGCTCGTCGGCCATCGCCAGCAGGCGGCGGCCGATGGCGTCGAACTCGCCGCGCGCGGCGGTCCCGCTCATGCCAGGCCGCCGTCGCGGAATGCCTGCCAGGCCGCATCGACCGCCGCGCCGCGGGTGGCGCGATGGCCTTCGGCGGTCAGCACCGCCTCGAACGCCGCCAGCGTCGTCATCACGCAATCCGGCCGCGCGTTGTAACCCATGCTGCCGATGCGCCAGATCTTGCCGTGCAGGGGCCCGAACGACGAACCGATCTCGATATTGAACACCTTCAGCATCGCCGCGCGCACCCGGTCGCCGTCGATGCCGGCCGGGATCACCACGCCGGTGACGTTCGGCATTTTGCTGGCCTTGTTGCCGTACACGGCCAGGTTCATCGCCTCGATGCCGGCGACCATGGCGCTGCTGCAGACGGCGTGCCGTTTAACCACCGCGAGGTGGCCTTCGGCGACGAACAGGCGTGCGCACTCGCGGCTGGCGTAGAGCATCGAGGTCGCCTCGGTGTGGTGATTCAATGCCCGGTCGGACCAGTAATCCATGATCATCGCCAGGTCGAAATAATTGGACGCAATGCGCAGCCCGGCACCGGGCACGTAATCCTTCGGCCGCAGGCCTTCCTCGATGTGGCGCCGGCGGTAGATCGCCTCGGCCATCGGGCTCGACAGGGTGATCGGCGCCGCACCCGACGGTCCCATCAGGCACTTCTGCAACCCGGCCGTGACGCAATCGATCTGCCATTCGTCCACCGGCAGGCGCGCACCGCCGATCGATGCGGTGGCATCGACCTGCAGGAACACGCCGTGCTCGCGGCAGATGCGGCCGATCTGCTCCAGCGGCTGCAGCATGGTGGTCGAGGTATCCCCCTGGCACAGCGCCAGCAGCTTCGGCCGGTGCTGCCGGATGGCGGCTTCGATCTGTTCCGGCGCGAATACCGTGCCCCACTCAGCCTCGATCACCCGCACATCGGCACCGACACGATGCGCGATCTCGGTTTTCAGCTGGCCGAAGCGGCCGAAGCTCGCCACCAGCACCCGTTCGCCCGGCTCGATCAGCGACACCATCACGCATTCGATCGCCGAGCGCGCGGTGCCGTCGACCACCAGCGTCCATTCGTTCTGCGTTTCGAACACCTGGCGATACAACGCCATCGTCTCCTTCATCGACTGGCGAAAATGCGGATCAAACTGGCCCAGCACCTGCGTGCCCAGCGCGCGCAATACGCGGGGATCGCAGTTGATCGGGCCCGGGCCCATCAGCAGGCGCGGCGGAGTCGAGATTTCTTCAAGCATGGGCAGGGTGGAAACCGGTGGTGGAGAGGTCGAAGAAGGTTACCAGATTGGGCGCCGACGGCATGGGCGGCCGGCGGGAATCTCGCTATAGTTGAGACACTGCCACCCCCGCCGTTGCCGAACCGGAGCCACCATGAATGCTGACAGCGCGACAAATATCGATGCGATGGTGCAGGCCGGCCTGCCGGCGCTCGGCCTGCCCGCCGATGCCGCCACCGCCGCCGGCGTGGCCACCCATCTCGGCCGCTTGTCCGTCATGGCGGCGCTGGTGATGAGTGTGCCGACGGCCGATGAAGTCGAGACGCCGTCAAGGTTCGAGCCATGAGCGAATCGTTTGCTTCCGCCGTCGGCGTGGCCGCGGCGGTGCGCGACGGCAACTTGACGGCCGTGCAGGCGGTCGAGCAAAGCCTCGCGCGGATCGCCGTCAGCGAGCCCAGGCTCAATGCCTTCACCGGTATCTGGCCCGACGAGGCGCGCAAGGCCGCGCAGCGCATCGATGCGGCGCGCCAGCGCGGCGAGCCGCCCGGGCCGCTGGCCGGAGTGCCGTTTGCCGTCAAGGATCTGTTCGATGTCGCCGGCCACGTCACGCTGGCCGGCAGCCGCATCAATCGCGACCGCGCGCCGGCCACCGAGGATGCGTTCCTGGTCGCGCAGCTCAAGCGCGCCGGCGCCATTTGCGTCGGCGCCACCAACATGGGCGAATACGCCTACGATTTCGTCACCGAAAACCGGCACTACGGCGCCACCCACAATCCGCGCCGTCACGGCTACACCGCCGGCGGCTCGTCGGGCGGCTCGGCCGCGGCGGTGGCGTCGGGCGACGTGCCGGTCGCGCTGGGCTCGGACACCAACGGTTCGATCCGCGTGCCGGCATCGTATTGCGGCATCTACGGCCTGCGCCCGACCCACGGCCGCCTGTCGCGGCGCGGCGCGTTCCCGTTCGTCGCCAGCATCGACAATGTCGGCCCGTTTGCGCGCAGCCTTGACGATCTCGCGCTGGTGTTCGATGCGCTGCAGGGCCGCGATCCGCTCGACGAAAACCAGATCGACCGCCCGGCCTGCCGCGCCGCGGACGCGTTGCGCGGCACGGGGGGCGGGCTGCGGGTGGCGCGCCTGGGTGGCTATTTCGACGACAACGCCTCGCCGGAAGTGAAGCGTGCGCTCGATGCCTTCTGCCACGCGCTCGACATCGGCCGCAGCGTGAGCTGGCCGCAGGCCGCGGTGGCGCGCGCGGCCGCCTTCATGATCTCCGCCGCCGAGGGCGGGGCGCTGCACCTGGCGCGGCTGCAGTCGCGCGCGGCCGATTTTGAGCCGGATCGCGCGCACCGGCTGATGGCCGGGGCGATCCAGCCGGCGGCCTGGGTGGCGCAGGCGCATCGCTTTCGCGCCGCGTTCCGGCAGCAGGCGCGCGAGACCTTCGCCGGCGTCGACATCCTGGTCGCCGCCGCCACGCCGTGGCCGGCGCTGCCGCACGGCACCGCCACCTTCAACCTCAACGGCCGCGAGCTGCCGGCCGCCGCCAGCGGCGGACTGCTGACCCAGCCGATCAGTTTTATCGGCCTGCCGGTGATCTCGGCGCCGCTGCCGGTCGCCGATGGCGAACTGCCGATCGGCGTGCAACTGATTGCCGCCCCGTGGGCCGAGGACAAACTGTTTGCCTGGGCGGCGACAGCGGCGGCACGCGGCGTCCTCGGCTGAACCCGGCCCGGCCGGTGACCGCCGCGGCACTTTGGCATACCATGGCGCATCGGCGGGAGGCGCGTATGTTGAGTGGGTACAGGCGATGGCTGTTGGCGGGTTTGCTGGCCCTGGCGGCCTGTCACGCCGCGGCGCAGACGCCCGCCAAGGCGCCGGCCGACAAGGCCGGCAAGCTGCCGCGACTCGCGCTGGTGATCGGTAACGGCGCCTACCCCTCCGACCCGCTGCCCAATCCGCCGCACGATGCCGCCGACATGGCGGCCCTGCTCAAGCAGGCCGGGTTTGAAGTGATCCAGCGCGAGAACGCCTCGCTCAAGGAAATGCATCGTGCGCTGCGCGAATTCGGCGACCGTCTCGGCCGCGAGACGCTGGGCCTGTTCTACTATGCCGGCCACGGCGTACAGGTGCGCGGCCGCAATTACCTGGTGCCGGTCGACGCCGACATCGGCCGTGAGGATGAGGTGTCCTACAACGCCCTCGACCTGCAGGCGGTGCTGGAAAAAATGGACAGCGCGCGCAACCACACCAACGTGATCGTGCTCGATGCCTGCCGCAACAATCCGTTTGCCTCGCGCTTCAAGCTGACCAATACCGGCCTGGCACAAATCGACGCGCCGCCGGGCACCGTGGTCGCATTTTCCACCGCACCCGGCTCGGTTGCCGCAGATGGCAACGGCCGCAACGGCCTCTATACCAAGCACCTGCTGGCCAACCTCGGCAAGCCCGGCACGCGCATCGAGGATGCGTTCAAACAGGTGCGGGTGGCGGTGCGCGCCGAATCGGCCGGGCTGCAGACGCCGTGGGAAAGCACCTCGCTCGAGGGCGAGCTGTACCTGCGTGCCGCCCCGCCCGCGCCGCCTCCGGCACCGGCGGCGCGGCTGGCCCCGGCCCCGTCCAGCCGGGCGCGATCGGTGAGCCCGGGTGCGGCGCCGGTGTTCGAGGTCGGCGACCAGTGGCACTGGAAGCTCACCGACAACATCAAGCAATCCTCGCGCAGCTTCAAGCGGCACGTGATCGCGGTGACCGGTGACAGCGTGTCGCTGGACAACGGCACCGTGACCGACCTGAACGGCAACACGGTCCGGCAGATGATCGGCGACAAGCTTCGCACCTACACGCCGTCGACGCTCTACCTGGTGTTTCCGCTGACGCCGGGACTGGCCTGGAGCGGGACCAACGTCGAGCAGACCGGTGACGACCGTTTCGTCGACATCAGCCTGCGCATCAAGGTGCTGGGCGAGGAAGAGATCGAGACCGCCTTCGGCAAGGTGCGCGCGGTCAAGGTCGAGCGCGCCACCGACTGGAAAGTGCGCAAGAGCGGCGACAGCGGCACCACCCGCACCGTCTACTGGTACAGCTCGCAGGTGAAACACGCGGTGCGCTTTGAATATCGCAGCATGGCCAGCAACGGGCGTGTGCTGGTCGATGAAGTGCGCGAATTGCTGGCTTATTCCCGGCTCGACAAGCTGCCGGCCAAGGTCAGCGGTTCGAAGAAACCGCGCAGCTGAGCCGCCGGCCTCGCCGCGGGCAATGACATTGGGGAAAAGCGCCGAGCCTGTGGCATAGTTTCTTCCGGCCGACACCAGAATACTGAGCAGGCGCATTCCCCGGCCAGGGAGCCAGCCGCCGCAACCGGAGAACCCCTTGTCATCGACCCCGTCCCCCTATCCGCACCTGCTGGCGCCGCTGGACCTCGGCTTCACCACCCTCAAGAACCGCGTGCTGATGGGCTCGATGCACACCGGTCTCGAGGACAGCGCCAGGGATTTCCCCAAGCTTGCCGCGTATTTCGCGGCGCGCGCCCGCGGCGGCGTCGGCCTGATGGTCACCGGCGGCTACGCGCCCAATGTCGAAGGCTGGCTGTCGCCGTTCGGCTCGCGGCTGGCCTCATCGGGTTCGGCGCGCAAACACCGCGTGGTCACCGATGCGGTGCACGCCGACGGCGGCAAGATCGCGCTGCAGATCCTGCACGCCGGCCGCTACGGTT
>CAYQKN010000171.1:0-5677 GCA_964417885.1 uncultured Burkholderiales bacterium
TGATCAGAACACCAAGGTAAACCCGCATACACGTCTCCGGCAGTGACAAACACCGGAGATGTTAGTGGGTTTCTTGTGAGCCAGGCACCAATCTGCATCACCACCGAAGGCCGGGGCTCGTCCTGCGCCCGTTCCTCTTAACCCTTAGCCGGCTGTCTACTGACCTCAGGCGTTTGTCGCGCGCCCTCGCCTGGCGGCAAACACTCGGTGGCGGTGCATATATTTGCCTGGTCAGTTGTTTGCGCAGCGAAAAACCGTCCACAACTGAGTCGAACTGCGTTGCATTGGCGTCCGCGAACGTGAATGTCGCCGTGCCCACGGCCGTGACCTGGACCTGACTGGGCACCCACGGGTCGGTAGCGAACGAGGGGCCACGGGTTCGATACAGCTCGCCCCGATAGGTTGGTGTTGCATCAGGGCACGGCTTCGGGGTCTTGCAATATAGCAATGCTACATTGCAGGACCTGACCCAAAACTTACGTGACCCCAAACTTACGACTTGTTTGCGATCTTCGTCGTGCGACGTTAAGGGGTCCACGTGATTTGTTCTCGCGACCGCCAGAACAAATCACCTTAACCCGTCAAATTTACTTAAACTATTGGCGTCAATGAAACGCCTCAATTAGACAAAAAATCATGAGATGTCTTTGCTCGATCTTTGTTGTAGTCACACTCAATTCAATATCAAATATCGCATTCGCAAACCCTGTGGCGGAGCGTTTTTTTGAGAAGATTCACGGAGCAAGCGACGAGAAACTTCGCAGTGAATGGATTCCATGGCTGTATGCCCAACCACTAACCAAAGAGTTTCTCGATAGTGTTGTGATTGCTTGGGCTGGAGATAAAAAACAGTATCCAAATGCGCCATGGAGTGCACTCAGCAATCCATCGGTTCGAATAGCATTGGCGCAATTCTTGGCTCAAGCCTTTGATAACTCTGCCACGCGGTATCCAGTAGAGGCAAAGCAGTTTGTCACTCCATTCTTGCAGGATAAAAATGCTGAACTACGAGCAGATGCCATTGCTTTTTTTGGCGCAACTGGGACAAAGAGCGAGATGCACATACTAGTAAAGGCCTGCGGCGACGCTGCCAGGGCCGTTGCGCTGCGTGCGGTGGTCTATCTGTCAAGGCGAACTGATGAAGGCAGGGTTAGTTGGTTGAAGAACTGCGAAGCAAACGCAAAAGACGATGCGGTGCGAATACGAGCCAGCGAAGCGAGTAAGCATATTTCTCGGCGATAAACGCATCGGGGTCATGCGCATCGGGGTCACACATGCGCATCAGGGTCATGCGCATAAGGGTTAGGTCTTGCAATGTAGCATTGCTATATTGCAAGAACTCGCCTTGCATGACGCCCGACTTGCATGTCAAAAACTAGCATTGGCGCGGCGTTCCAGCCATTCTCGCCCGGAATTGCGCTCCAGTGCTTGAGTTTAATAATTCAATCTCGCTTGAGTCAGCCGGCAGCATGGACACCCTACTTCCACTCCCCCGCAAACTTCTGCCAGTGCTCCGCCCCTGCGTTGGCCGCCAGGAAATCCCGCACCACTTTCATCTCGGCGTCGTAGCCGGCCTTGTTGACCACGCCGCGCAGCAGCTGGAAGCGCATGAACACCAGGTAGGTGTTGAGCACGTCGGTTTCGCAGTAGTCGCGGATGCCGCCGATATCGCCGGCCTGAAACGCGTCCCACACTTTGGAACCGTCCATGCCTAGCTTGCCGGGAAAGCCGCACAGCTGCGCCATCTGGTCCAGCGCTGCCGTGGCGCGCGGCTGGAACATGGCCAGCAGGTCCATCAGGTCGAGATGCCGCATGTGGTAGCGGCTGATGTAGTTGTTCCACTTGAAGTCGCGGTCGTCCTCGCCCATGTCCCAGTAGCGGCCGGCGGTGACGCCGTGGATCAGCGCGCGGTAGTGCAGCACCGGCAGGTCGAAGCCGCCGCCGTTCCATGACACCAGCTGCGGGGTGTAGCGTTCGATGCCATCGAAAAAACGCTGGATCAGCGTGGCCTCGTCGTCGTCGGGCTTGCCGATCGACCACACCTTCAGTCCTTCATCGGTGCGCAACAGGCAGGAAATGGCGGCCACCCGGTGCAGGTGATGCTGCAGGAAATCGCTGCCGCCGGTGGCCTGGCGGCGACGCTGGAACGCGAGTTCGGCCACGGCCGCGTCACCCATCGTCTCCGCGATGTCGTTCAGCTTGCGCAGCCCGGCGACGTCGGGGATGGTTTCAATGTCGAAAACGAGTATCGGCGTCACGGGCAATTTTCCAGTTCAGGGTCGGCGCAGCCGGCAGCGCAGGCAATCGCCGGATGGCGGGGGACGCGTCTGCGGTCAGGGTTTCCTGACCCAGCGGCCGCCCGATTCGCGGTAATACCAGCCGTGCGGTGCGCGGCTGATCCAGCGCGCGGCAAAGACGCCGCGCAGGTTCGATTCCCAGTCCGGCCGGCCGTTGATGCGGGCGATTTCGCGGTACATGGTGCCGCGGTCCTTGTTGTCTTCGGATACCAGCAGCTCCAGCGCGGCACGGGTGGCCTGCGGCAGCGCGCCGGGCTCGCGCAGCGCGATCAGGCCGTCGTGGGTGAAACCGATCTGGCCGGACTCGAAATGCTCGGTCAGCAGCGCATAGCGCAGCGACAGGCTCTTTGCAATGGCGTCAATCGAAGCCGACCTGACCGTAAACTCGGTCTCGACCGGCGCCGCGGCAGCAGGCTGGCCGGCCAGCAACCAGCCGGTAGTGGCCAGCAGCAGCAATCGGGAAAGGAGGTTGCGTTTCATCATGGCGACTTGTCGGGACGTTTCTCAGAAACCTCGGGTACCGCATTGGCCGGCGGCGCTTCGGCAGGCGCTGTCTTGGGCCGCGCGGCGGTGATCTCATCGAGCACCTGGTCCGCCGCCTTTTCGGCCGCCTTCTGCGGGAAAAAATTAATGGTGCCACACCCGCCGATGATGACCATCGTCACAAGGATGGCGGGGACTTGCCACAAGCGATACCTGTACATGGGCGTTATTTTAGCGCCTAAGCTGCGGCCCGCCTTTGATGCATGGCAGGTCCGGCCGGTGAAATTTCGCATCAGGCGGGAAAAACGCCGGTGGACAGGTATCGATCGCCGCGATCGCAGACGATATGCGCAATCACCGCGTGTTCGACTTCCTTCGCCACCTGCAGCGCCGCCACCAGCCCGCCGCCGGACGAAATGCCGCCGAAGATGCCCTCCTCCGCCGCCAGCCGCCGCGCCATCTCCTCGCTGGCGGCCTGGGTCACCTCGATGATGCGGTCCACCCGCGGCCGCTCAAAAATCTTCGGCAGGTAGGCCTCGGGCCACTTGCGGATGCCGGGCACGTTCGAGCCGTCGGCCGGCTGCACGCCGATGATCTGCACCGCCGGGTTCTTTTCCTTCAGGAAGCGCGACACGCCCATGATGGTGCCGGTGGTGCCCATGGTGGCGACAAAGTGGGTGATTTTGCCGCCGGTGTCGCGCCAGATCTCGGGCCCGGTGCCGAGGTAGTGGGCCAGCGGATTGTCGGGGTTGGCGAACTGGTCGAGGATCAGGCCGCTGCGTTCTTTCTGCAACTGCTCGGCGGTATCGCGGGCGCCTTCCATGCCGATCGCCTGCGGCGTCAGCACCAGTTCGGCGCCGTAGGCACGCATGGTCTGGCGGCGTTCGATGCTGAGATGCTCCGGCATCACGATCACCATCCGGTAGCCGCGGATCGCCGCCGCCATCGCCAGCGCGATGCCGGTGTTGCCGCTGGTGGCCTCGATCAGCAGGTCGCCGGGCTTGATCTCGCCGCGCGCCTCGGCGCGGCTGATCATCGACATCGCCGGCCGGTCCTTGACCGAGCCGGCCGGATTGTTGCCCTCCAGTTTCGCCAGCAGCGTGTTGGATGCCGCCACGCCGTCGCGCGCCGGGATCCGCTGCAGGCGGACCAGCGGGGTGTTGCCGATGAAGGATTCGATGTCGGAGTACATGGGAGTCAGAATGGTCGGAAGTTAATGCGGCGGCAGGTGTGCCGACAGGATGGCAATGAAATCGCGCACGTAGCCGCGCAGGTAGGTGCCCTTGCGCCAGGCCAGCTTGGTCACGCGCTCGGGGAACAGCTTGCTGCCGTCCAGCGCCAGCAGGTCCTGGTCGCGCTCGGCGTCGAACGCGACCCCGGCGATGATGCCGATGCCCAGCCCCTGCCGGACATAGGTCTTGATCACGTCGGTATCGATGGCGGTCAGCACTACATTGGTTTCGACACCGGCCTCGGCAAAGGATTCATCGAGCGCGGTGCGACCAGTGAAGGCGGCATCGTAGGTCACCAGCGGATAGGCGGCGATGCGCGCCAGCGTCAGGCGCTTTTCCGCCGCCAGCGGATGGTTTTTTGGCACCACCACGCAGTGATGCCAGCGGTACAGCGGCTGGGTCACCAGTTCGGGGTAGCGGTCCAGGGTTTCAGTGGCGATCGCGATATCGGATTCGCCGGCAATGACGCCGTTGGCCAGGTCGCGCGGACTGCCCTGGTGAATTGACAGGTGCACGTCGGGATAGCGGGCAATGAACGCCTTGATCGCCGGTGGCAGGATGTAGCGCGCCTGCATGTGGGTGGCGGCGATGACGAAGCTGCCCTGGTCGGCGTGGGTGTGTTCCTTGCCGACGCGTTTCAGGTTCTCGACTTCGGCCCAGATCCGGTTGGCGATCTGCACCACGCTCTCGCCGGCCGGTGTCAGCGCGGTCAGCCGCTTGCCCTGGCGCACGAACACTTCCACGCCCAGCTCGCTTTCCAGTTCACGCACCTGCCGCGACACGCCGGGCTGCGAGGTGTGCAGGGCTTCCGCCGCGGCGGACAGGTTCAGCTTGTGGCGTGCGATTTCACGCACATAACGGATCTGCTGCAGGTTCACGCGGGAGGTCGCCGGTCAATGGGAAAACGGGGAAATGACGCGTCAGGAGCTATATAACCAAATCACCTGATAATGGCGAAATATACCCGATTTCCACATAACCGGCAGCCACCCGGCGAAGGCTCAATCCAGCTTCACCGCCGCCTTCTTGACCGCGGCACTCCAGCGCGCGGTTTCGATCTGCAGGAACTGGCTGAACTGCGGCGAATCGAGGTATGCCGGATCGGCGCCCTGCTGCACCATGCGGGTCCGCACTTCTTCGTTGGCCAGCGTCTTGCGGAAGGCGTCGGTCAGCCGCGCCGTCACGTCGGCCGGCAGTTTGGCCGGCGCCAGCACGCCATAGAAACCGACCACCTCGAAATCCTTCACGCCGGATTCGGCCATGGTCGGAATCTCCGGGATGGCGCTGTTGCGCTCCTTGCCGGTCATCGCCAGCACCCGCACCTTGCCGGCCTTGAGGTACTGCGTGATCTGCGGAATTGATTCGGCCATGAACTGCACCTGGCCGGCGAGCAGGTCGGTGAAGGCCGGCGCCGATCCCTTGTACGGCACGTGCACCATGTCGATGCCGGTCGCGTCTTTCAGCATTTCCGGCACCAGATGCGAAATCCCGCCATTGCCGGCGGAGCCGTAATTGACCTTGCCCGGATTCTTTTTTGCGTAGGCGACGAACTCGGCAAAGGTCTTGACCGGCACATCATTGTTGATCGCCAGCGCCAGCGGCTGCTGGGCGGTGCGGGCGATCGGCGTGAAATCGCGCAGGGTCTGGTAGATGTTCTTGGTGTAG
>CAYQKN010000171.1:5687-7526 GCA_964417885.1 uncultured Burkholderiales bacterium
GGCGGGGGTGGGCCATCGGCAGCGTGTAGCCGTCGGCCGGCGACTTGATGACGAAGTCCGCGCCGATCGAGCCGCCGGCGCCGGGCTTGTAGTCGATCAGCACCGGCTGGCCGAGGTTTTTCTGCAGCTGGTCCACCAGCAGGCGCGCATGCGTATCCAGCGGACCGCCCGGCGGGAAGCCGACGATGATCTTGATCGGCTTATCCGGAAATGCGGCGTGCGCGCCGGCGGAAAGTGCGAACAGCAGCGCTGCCAGCGCGAGTTGAAGCCATTTCATGTATTTCTCCTGGTGTTGTGGTTATGTGAGCAATGGAAACATCGTGAAACTACCAAAATGTGTCGTCCCAGCGAACAACCACAAGGGTTGCGCTGGGCTGGGACCCAGTCCCATCCAAGCTTTTGAACATATTGGCGGACTGGATTCCAGCCCGGCGCAACCCTTGTGGTTGTACGCTGGAATGACGAGTATTTTGGATCCCCCCCTTTTGAAACTCTAGCACCGGCGCGGCTTCCAGGCCAAAAAGTGCCGGTGAGGCGCACCAGTGCTTGAGTTTGCACTGCAGAATTCACGATTGGCGTCCAGAGCGTCGCCGCAACCCCGCACCAATCATCGGTGCCAGCAGCAACAGCAACATGCCAAACGCCATCAGCCCGCCGCGGCGCAGATCGTACTCGGCAAGGATCCGCTCCCAGCCCATATCCTGCGCCCGTCCGAGCCCCACTTCAAAGGCAAACATGAGCGCCATCCACATGGCACCCACCCACAGCTGCTGACGGCGGGAAATCGCTGCCAGCCACGGTGAGGTCAGCCAGGCAATCAACACGATCAGCGTGCAGGCAACGAAGAACGCGATTCGCCGCGCCAGTGCGTCGCCCAGCCACGGCACCATCAGCAGCTCGCGCAGGATGCCGTGGATCGACTCGGTCACGGCGATCAGCAGCCAGACCGCCAGCGCCCGCGCCGGCAGGGATTCAGCCAATCGCAGGCAGTACCTCGCGGATCACATCAACGATCTGGCCGATCTGCGCCTCCTCGATGATGAAGGCCGGCGACAGGATCAGGATGTCGGCCGCGCTGCGGACGATGACGCCCTTGTCGTAGATTTTCAGGAACGCCTCGAACGCGCGCGCGCCCGGCGCCCCCGCCCGCGGTTCCAGCTCGATCGCCGCCACCAGGCCGAAGGTGCGCAGGTCGATCACATGCTTGCAGCCTTTCAGCGATTGCACCGCGCGCGCCAGCACCGGCGCCATGCTGTTGGCGCGCTCGAACAGGGCTTCGTCCTTGTACAGCTGCAGGGTGGCGATGCCGGCCGCGCAAGCCAGCGGATGGGCGGAATAGGTGTAGCCGTGGAACAGTTCGACCGCGCCCTGCGGCCCGGTCATGAAGGCATCGTGGATCTCGGCCGAGCAGATCACGCCGCCCATCGGCACCGTGCCGGAGGTCACGCCCTTGGCGAAGGTGATCATGTCCGGCTGCACGCCGAACACGTCGGCGGCAAACGCACCGCCGAGCCGGCCGTAACCGGTGATGACCTCGTCGAAGATCAGCAGGATGCCGTGTTTTTTGGTGATCTCTCGCAGCCGCTGCAGGTAGCCCTTGGGCGGGAACAGCACGCCGGTGGAGCCGGCCATCGGCTCGACGATCACGGCCGCGATGGTCGAGGCATCGTGCAGCGCCACCAGCCGCTCGAGTTCATCGGCCAAATGCGCGCCCCACTCCGGCAGGCCGGGCGAGTAGGCATTGTGTTCGAGGTTGTGGGTCGACTGCAGGTGATCGACGCCGGCCAGCAGGCTGCCGAACATCTTGCGGTTGGCCACCATGCCGCCGACCGAAATGCC
>CAYQKN010000172.1:0-7202 GCA_964417885.1 uncultured Burkholderiales bacterium
GGGAGGGCATCCGCTGCAGCTGTTTGGGGCCGGAGGCCTTGAGCGCGCCGTGGCGGTCCGGCACCAGCTGCATCGCTTCACCATTGAGCGTGATGCGGCCCTGGTTGGGCTGCTCGAGCAGGTTGATGCAGCGCAGCAGGGTGCTCTTGCCGGAGCCGCTGGAACCGATGATGCAGATCACGTCGCCGGCATTGGCGCTGAGCGAGACGCCCTTCAACACCTCGTGGCTGCCGTAGCGCTTGTGCAGGTCCTCGACCAGTAGTTTTTGCATGGGTGCGCGGTCCTTATGCGCTGAGCAGCTTGCCGGTGCGGAACGCGCGCGCGCCGGCCACCTTGGCCAGCCGCATGCCGGCGGTGGCGAAGTAGCGGTTCTCGAGCGCATACAGCACGCCGTCGGTCTCGCTGGTCAGGGAGTGGACCTCATCGGTCAGCGGATTGATCACCTCGGCAATCGGCTCGCCGGCGCGAATCCAGTCGCCGGGCCGGCGCACGAACGCGACCACGCCACTGACCGGGCTCGCGATCGCGGCCGAACCGGCCAGCGGCGTGGCCGGATATTTCAGATCGGGCAGCGGCGGGGCGGCGCCGTCGATGACGCCGCGCCAGGTGAGGAAGGCGATGATGCTGTCGGCATCGGCCGCCGCCTGCGCGTGGCTGACATCGCCCTGGCCGCGCAGTTCGACCGTCACCGACAGGCAGGCCATCGGCACCGGGAAACTGCCGCGATAGTGTTCCTCCAGCTGCCACCAGGTCTGCGAGCAGGCCTCGTCGAACGGGTTGTCGCCGCTTTCGGTCGCCAGCAGCGTGGCATAGGCGCCGAGGTAGCGCGCCAGCGGCTCGCACTGCGGCCACATCGGCGTGCCGGTATACAGGTGCAGCACTGCGTCGGAATCGCAGTGCAGGTCCAGCGTCACGTCGGCGTCGCAGGCCAGGCGCATCAGGGTCAGGCGCATGCTGTCGAGCTCGGTCGCGACCGTGGTTGCGTCCAGCACCTGGTGCATGGCGGCGCGGATGGCGTCGCGGTTGGCATCGATGTCGGTGCCGAGCTTGCCGTCCAGGTGCGCGGTGATCGCCGGGTACAGGGCCGGATAATGGCGATTGAAATTCTCGCCGGTGGCCAGCTCGAAGCGGCCGATCTGCGTGCGCAGCAGGTTCTGCCCCAGTCCGACCGGATTGGCCACCGGCACCACGACGATTTCGCCGGCAATTTTGCCCGCCGCCTCCAGCACCGCGAGTTTCTGCCGCAGGTGGTGCGCCACCAGCATGCCCGGCAGTTCGTCGGCATGCAGCGACGCCTGGATGTAGATTTTCTGTCCGGCGCGGCCGCTGCCGTAATGGAAGCTGACGATGTCGCGCGCGGTGCCGACGTAGGTGGAGAGCAGGGGATGTCTTGTCGTTTTCATTGTCGGGTCGCAATCAGGTTCGGGGCGCCAGGTGCGCCAGCCAGCGCCGTTCGGCCAGGTGGAACAGCGAGACCAGGATGAAGGTCAGCGCCAGGTAAAACGCCGCCGCGGTGATGAAGGCTTCGAACGGCAGGTAAAAGCGCGAATTGACGTCGCGCGCGGCGCCGGTGATGTCCATCAGCGTGACGATGCTGGCGAGCGACGTGCCGTGCAGCATCATGATCACTTCGTTGCTGTAGGCGGGCAGCGCGCGGCGCAGTGCCGACGGCAGCAGGATGCGGCGGTAGAGCGTGACCGGCGACATGCCCATGGCGCGCGCCGCCTCCAGCTCGCCGTGATGGGTGGCGGCGATGGCGCCGGCCAGCATCTCGGTGGTGTAGGCGCAGGTGTTGAGGGCGAACGCCAGCAGGCAGCAGAACCAGGCTGAGGAAAACCACGGCCAGACGACGCTGTCGCGCATCCAGGAAAACTGCGCCAGGCCGTAATAGATCAGGAACAGCTGCACCAGCAGCGGGGTGCCGCGAAACACATAGGTGAACAGCCACACCGGCCGCGACAGCCAGGCACGCGGCGAGGCGCGCGCAATCGACAGCGGCAATGCCAGGACCAGCCCGGCCAGCAGCGAGCCGGCCAGCAGCTTCAGCGTCACCACGGTGCCGGCCGCATACAGCGGCAGGCTGCCCGACATCACCTCGAGGTTCAGCATCGGCGATGCCCGCAGCAGTTCACAGCGCCGCCGTTCTGACGCCCAGCGCGTAACGTTTCTGCAGCATGCCGAGCAGCAGGTGCGAGACCCAGGTGTAGAGCAGGAACAGGCCGGCGGCGAACAGCAGGAAGGTGAAGGGCTCGCGGGTGGCGGCGCTGGCCTGCTTGGCGCGGTAGGTCATGTCCTGCAGTCCGATCAGGCTGACCAGGGCGGTGGCCTTGATCAGCACCAGCCAGTTGTTGGTGAAGCCGGGCAGGGCAAACCGCACCATCTGCGGAAAAATGATGCGGCCAAACACCTGCCGCGCGCTCATGCCGTAGGCGATGCCGGCCTCGCGCTGGCCGGCCGGGATCGCCATGATGGCGCCGCGAAACGTCTCGGTCAGGTAGGCGCCAAAGATGAAACCGATGGTCAGCACGCCGGCGAGGAATGGGTTGATGTCGACATACCCGGCGTAGCCCAGCCGCGGCGCCAGTTCGTTGATCGCCAGCTGCCCGCCATAAAAAATCAGCAGCATCAGCACCAGGTCCGGCACGCCGCGGATCACCGTGGTGTAGACCGTGGCCAGCGAGCGGGCCGCGCGCGAGGTCGACAGTTTCATCGCCGCGCCGGCCAGTCCCAGCATCACCGCGATCGCCAGCGAGGCCAGCGCCACCGTCAGCGTGACGGTGGCGCCATCGAGGATATTGGGGAGGTAGCCGTGCAGCATCGGCGCGTCAGTCGCGGACCATCAGTTGCCGAAGACGTCGAAGGTGAAGTACTTGTCCTGCAGTTTCTTGTAGGTGCCGTTGGCGCGGATTGCCTTGATGGCGGCGTTGAAATCTTCCTTCAGCGCGGTATCGCCCTTGCGCACCGCGATGCCGGCGCCGACACCAAAGTAATTGAAGTCGACGTAAATCGGGCCCTGGAAGCTGAAGTCCTGGCCGGCCGGCGACTTGAGGAAGCCTTCGGAGGCCGCGATCCAGTCGAGGATGGCGCCGTCCAGTCGTCCGGCGGCCAGGTCGAGGAACACGTCGTTCTGCTTGGCGTAGCGGACGATCTCGGACTCCTTGAACACATCGGTGGCGAAGCGGTCGTGGATGGTGGTGCGCTGCACGCCGATGCGCTTGCCCTTCAGCCCGGCCGCGTCGATCTTGAGGCCGCTGTTCTTCTTGGCCACGAAGCGGGCCGGGGTGCGGTAGTACTTGTCGGTGAAATCGACCACCTTCTTGCGCTCCTCGGTGATCGACATCGAGGCAACCACCGCATCGATCTTTTTCGCCTGCAGCGACGGGATCATGCCGTCGAATTCCTGCTGCACCATGGTGCACTGGACCTTCATCTGCTCGCACAGGGCGTTGGCGATGTCGATGTCGAAGCCCTTCAGCTTGCCATCGGGGCCGATCGAGCTGAACGGCGGATAGGCGCCCTCGACGCCGAGACGGATCTTGCGGCCGTCCTGTGCGTGGGCGGTCAGCGCCGGCAGCAGCATGCAGAGCAGGGCGGGAATCAGGAAATGCATTTTTTTCATGGAAAGCCTCTTGTCAGGTATCGGGAAGTCACGGCAACCCGTTAGTTTGCCCCAGAAACCCTGCCCCGGTAAGGCTGGTAGAGGGGTGCAGCCATTGTTACCGGCTGCACGTCGAGGGTGATGTTGCTCACGGTGTAGTGCTCGCCGCCGCCGGCGCTGCTGAAGTATCCGACGCTGCCCGGCCCCTTGCGAAAGCGGAATTCGAATCCCAGTTCCGGCCTGGCATCGTTCGCCATGGTGCGGAAGGCGAGGCCGGTGATTTCCGCCAGCCGGCTGTCGATCAGGGTGGCCATCAGGTTGGCCACCACGGTGTCGCCCAGCACGTCAGGATAGAACGCGTCCGCCTTGCTGTGATAAGGCGCGTAACCGGCGTCGGCGGGGTCGAGTTTCTTGCCCGCCAGCTTCTCCGCCGACGGTGTCAATTTTTGTGTCTTGACGTGATAGCGATCGCCGCGGTCCAGGTAAGTCAGGCGCGCGCCGCGCAGGTTGAAGGCACCAAGGGCAGGATCGGAGGTGGCGCCGGTGAGGTCGGCCAGCAACGCGCCCTTGAAGCCGATGATCTCGACCTCGTCGCCGCGGATGATGGCGGCGGTGTTTTCATCCACCCCGAGGCCGAGCTGGTAGCCGGCCTGGACCATCAGCGGCAGCATGCGGCCGAAGCGGCCGCGCTTGAGGAAATGCTGGTCGACAAACACGCCGGTGACAAAGCCGAGGCCGCGGTCGATGTCGCGGCCGGGCTTGAGGCCGAACTTGAGGATGCTGAGATTGTCCGGCGGGTCGCGAAACATGGTGGTGCTCATGATGGCGGCGCCGGCGCTGGAACCGGCCACCACGCCACCGCGCCGGAACACGTCGCGAATCGCATCGAGCATCGGCGTCGGCTCGCCGTCGGCGGTGTGCAGCGCGTCGATGATGCGTTCCTGCGCGCCGCCGGCGAAGTAGATGCCGCGGCTGGCCTTGACCCGGGCAATCAGGGCGGGGTCGCGGGCAGCGGCGCGGACATCGCTGCCCTTGAGCAGCGGCGCCAGCGGGATGTGTTCGGCCACGGCGCCGTGCCGGTTCAGCGTGGCGATGATGGCCGCGGCCGATTTCTCCGGGTCGCCGGAAGCCGTCGCGAACACGGCGTAGCGTGCGCCCGGGCCGCCTGCCAGCGCAACCAGCCGCGACCACACTTCGGTGTTGTCATCCTTCAGCGCGCCGCCGATCGGCACCGCGATGCCCTGCGCGCCGGCGTGGCTCGCGACGGCAAGCAGCAGCAGGCAGGCCAGGCGATGCAGCGGAATCAGCAATCGTGTCATGGGAATCATCGGGTGGCGAACGATCAAGAGGCGAATTGGCGCGCAGTGTGACATAGCTTTTCCGGGCTGCCGACGGTGGCGCCAGGAAACTGTAACAACCTGTCGCAATGCCATAAGGCGGTTTTTTCCGCGGCGCCCGGACCCGCCGCGGGCTTTGGTGACCGTCACTTTTCAGCGTTGCGACGCGAAGTTGCAGCTTTGCGACCGAACCCCGCCTGCCCCCTTCTGTTTGTCATGCGACTACGTACACTGCGATCGATCAAAGTCCGCCCCGGCGGGGTTTATGTCCTGTCGCAGTCTGGTATCCACCATGTCGCATCAACCTGGCGCGCTGTCGCCATCACAGGGAGTGCAGTCCGTATGAATATGCTCAAGCAGAAAACCCTTTCCCCGTCAGCCCGCACGGCCGCGGCGCACGCAGTGGCATCGGCGCTGCTGGCGATGACCGCGGCAGGCGCCTCGGCGCAGACCGCCGACCCGGCCGTGCCGGCGGCGCAGAAAGTGGAGAAGATCGAAGTCACCGGCTCCTCCATCAAGCGCATCGAAGGTGAGAGCGCGTTGCCGGTACAGGTCATCACCCGCGAGGAAATCGTCCGCGGCGGCTCCACCACCGCGGCCGAACTGCTGACCAAGATCTCGGCCAATGCCGCCGCCCTGACCGATGGCGCCAGTTTCTCCGACATCGCCGGCCAGCGCGGCTTTTCCGGCGCCAACCTGCGCGGCATCGGCGTGTCATCCACGCTGATCCTGCTGAACGGCCGCCGCGTGGCCAATTTCGCCTCGCCCGGCAGCGCCAGCGGTGTCGACCTCAACTCGATTCCGTCAGCCGCGATCGACCGCGTCGAAGTCCTGAAGGATGGCGCCTCGGCGGTCTACGGCACCGATGCGATTTCCGGCGTGATCAATTTCATCACCCGCCGCGAGTACCAGGGCATCGACCTGTCGGCCTACGCCAGCGACACCGAAAACGGCGGCGCGGGCAAGACCATCTTCACCATATCCGGCGGCTTCGGTGATATCAACAAGGACCGCTTCAACGTCTTCGGCGTGCTGGATTACCAGGACAACAAGACCCTGCGCTCGGGCCAGCGCGACTGGATCAAGGGCTCCTACCAGCCCGACATCAATCTCGACGTGGCCAGCTCGAACACCTACCCGGCCAACTTCCGCCGCACCACGGCCAGCGGCGGTGCCGCCGGCTCGCGCATCAACCCCAGCGCACCGGCCTGCAACCCGCCGGCCACGCTGTACTCGGCCGGCAGCTTTGTCGGTGCACGCGCCTGTTATTACGACTACATGCAGGACACCGAGATTTTCCCGGCCTCCGAGCGCCTGTCGTTCCTCGGCCGCGCCAATTTCGCCCTGAGCGACGTGACCACCCTGTTCGCCGAGGCGCTGTTCAGTGAAACCCAGACCCTGTACCGTATCAGCCCGCTGACGGTGACCAACCTCAACTATCCGGCCAACGGCCGCTACTACCCGACCGCGGCGGCCGCGGCCAACAACATCAGCGGCCCGCTGCGTCTCAACTGGCGCCTGGCCGAAGCCGGCGGCCGCACCAACGAAGTCGAGGCCACCACCCAGCGCATCGTCGCCGGCGCCAAGGGGCTGGCGGCGGGATGGGATTACGACGCCGCGGTCAACTTCAGCAAGAGTTCGGTGATTGACGCCTACGTTGATGGCTATGTCCAGACCTCGACCTTCGACGCCGCCTTCCTGACCGGCAATATCAATCCCTTCGGCCCCTCCGATGCCACCGGCCTCGCGTTGCTGAACGGCACCAAGATCCGCGACAACGCGCGTGACTCCGAGGGCACCACCGCCTCGTTCGACGCCAAGGCCTCGCGCACCCTGTTTGCCATGGGCGGCGGTGATGCCGCGCTGGCGGTCGGCCTGGAAGCGCGCCGCGAAAAGCTCGATTTCACCCCGTCCGAATTGCTGCGCACCGGGCAGATCCGCGGTGACGGCGCCGCCGCTGCCTTCAGCGGTTCGCGCAACGTGGCCGCGCTGTTCGGCGAACTGAGCCTGCCGGTCAGCCGCGACCTCGAACTGCAGCTGGCCCTGCGTCACGACAACTACAACGACGTCGGCAGCACCACCAATCCGAAGGTCGGCCTGCGCTGGACCCCGACCAGAAACACCCTGGTGCGCGCCTCCTACGGCACCGGCTTCCGTGCCCCCGCGCTGTCGGACCTGTACACGCCGGTGCGCCTCGGCCAGACCAACGGCATCTACAACGATCTGCTTGGCTGTATCAAGAAAGGCACCATCGACAACACCGACAA
>CAYQKN010000173.1:0-7192 GCA_964417885.1 uncultured Burkholderiales bacterium
CTCCACCAGTTGCGGCGCCAGGCCCATGGACGGTTCGTCCAGCAGCACCATGCTCGGGTTGGCCATCATCGCGCGGCCGATGGCGCACATCTGCTGCTCGCCGCCCGACGTGTACGCGGCCTGCGAGGTGCGGCGGGTCTTCAGGCGCGGGAAGTAGGCGTACACCTTCTCCAGACTCTCCTTCAGCTCCGCGCGGGACTGGCTGCGGGTGTAGGCACCGGTGAGGAGGTTCTCCTCGATGGACAGGTGACCGAAGCAGTGACGGCCTTCCATCACCTGGATCACGCCGCGCTTGACCAGGTCCGACGGCGACAGCCGATGCACCTTTTCGCCGCGGTACTCGACCGACCCCTTGGTCACTTCGCCGCGCTCGCCCCGGAGCAGGTTGGAGATGGCACGCAGGGTGGTGGTCTTGCCGGCGCCATTGGCGCCCAGGATGGCGACGATGCCGCCCTCGGGCACCGCCAGCGACACGCCCTTCAACACCAGGATGACGCGGTTATAGATCACCTCGATGCCGTTGACCGCCAGCAGGATGGACGCCGTGGGAGTTGCCATTGTGCTCATGAAAAACCTGCCGCCGGATGGATTGGATGAAATCGGGCCGGACGCACCGCCGTCTGCAGCGGCACGTCCGGCACACCAGGCCCGCGCGGCTCAGCTTTCCTTCTTGCAGTCACGCTGGGTGATCTTTTTCTCGGCAGCATATTTCTTCGCCTGCGCCTCCACCATCGGCCGCAGCAGCTTGTTGTCGGCCTCATACCAGTCCGACGTGTAGCTCCAGGTGGTGCCGTCCCACGTATGGATGCGGGCCTTGCGCGCGCCTTCGTGATCGAGGCAGGAAGTCTTAAGCGGCAGCATCACACCATCGAGGCCAAGCGCCTTGATGCGTGCAGCGTCGATGTTGAGGTTCTCCGCTCCCCAGCGCACCTGCTCACCGGTGAGCGGCTTTTTGCCGTATTTGGTTTGCGCCTGGCGCACCGACTCCACCACCAGCATCGCCGAGAGCATGCCGCGGTTGTACAGCACATTGCCGACTTCCTTCTTGTCGCCGGTGCCCTTGCCCTTGTCGTGCAGGAACCGCAGCAAATCCTTGTGCACGCCGGCCGTACGCTCGTTGGAATGCTGCATCGCCAGGCCGTTGTATCCCTTCGCCGCCATTTCAGCCGGCATCGTGTCCGGCTCCGCCGCGCTCCACCACACGCCGTACATTTGCAGGCGCGGATAGGAGACGTTGATCGCCTCGCGGATGGCGGCCGAGTTCATCACGCCCCAGCCCCACAGAAAAACATAGTCCGGCCGTTGCTGGCGCACCTGCAGCCAGGCCGCCTTCTGCTCCACGCCCGGATGGGTCACCGGCAGCTTGAGCAGTTCGAAGCCATGGCGCTTCGCGTGCTCTTCCAGCACCGGGATCGGCTCCTTGCCGAACGGCGAATCGTGATACACCAGCGCGATCTTCTTGCCCTTCAGGCTGCCCTTCTTTGCCACATGCTGGACCAGGATATCGGCAGCGGTCCAGTAGGTGCCCATCAGCGGAAAATTCCACTTGAATACGCTGCCGTCGGCCGATTCGGACCGGCCGTAGCCGGTGGTAAACAGCGGGATTTTGTCGGCCGCCACTTTTTCGGTCAGCGCGAAGGTGATGCCGGTCGACAGCGGATTGAAGCCGGTGGCGCCGGTCGGTCCTTTGGCCTTCAGCCGCTCATAGCACTCGACGCCGCGGTCGGTGGCGTAGCCGGTTTCGCATTCCTCGAACGTGATCTTGACGCCGTTGATGCCGCCGTCGCGTTCGTTGACCAGTTTCAGGTAATCAACAAAGCCATTGGCCCACGGCACGCCGTTGGGGGAATAGGCGCCGGTGCGATACGCCAGCACCGGAACAAATTGCTCATTGACCTGGGCCGCCGCGCCGGCTGGCGCCAGGGTGCTGCCCACAGCGCAGGCGATTGCTGCCGACTTCAATAGTGCCTTCATGTCCGTCCTCCTGTTGATGCGGTTGAAATGGTGGTGTTCCGACTTCCCTGCTGTGGCGTTTTCGCTCTTGTTGATTCAATCTGACTGCGGCCTTCAATCTGCTGCTGCCTGCGGTCCGGCCGCGCTAGTGCGGGAACGGCCAGATGCGTAATTTCTCCTTGGCAATCGCCCACAGCCGCGCCAGGCCGTGCGGCTCCACCACCAGGAAGAAGACAATCAGCGCGCCGAAAATCATGAACTCGAGATGCGAAGCGGTCGCCGTCGACAGCGGGATGCCGAACCAGATCGGCACCTGGTTGAGCACCAGCGGCAGGATGACGATGAATGCGGCGCCGAGGAAGGAGCCGAGGATCGAACCGAGCCCGCCGATGATGATCATGAACAGCATGGAAAACGAGCGGTTGATGTCGAACGCCAGCGGCTCCCACGAGCCGAGGTGGACAAACCCCCACAGCGCGCCGGCGATGCCGACATAAAAGGAACTGACCGCGAACGCCGACAACTTGGCGTAGACCGGCCGGATGCCGATGATTTCCGCCGCCACGTCCATGTCTCGCGTCGCCATCCAGCTGCGGCCGATGTTGGAGCGGACCAGGTTCTTGGCGACCAGCGCAAACAGCACCACGATGCACAGCACCAGAAAGTACTTTTCCAGCGGAGAATCCCAGCTGAAGCCGAAGGCGCCGACGGTCGGCGCGCTGACCGAACCCGATGACGAATCGTTGGTGAACCATTTCACACGCGAGAACAGCCAGTCCATGAAGAACTGCGCGGCCAGCGTGGCCACGGCCAGGTAGAGCCCCTTGATCCTGAGGCTGGGCACGCCGAACACCATGCCGACCAGCGTCGTCACCAGCCCCGCCAGGATGAACACCACGAGGATGTTCAGATCCGGGATGCGGACCGCGAAATTGAACGCGGCGTAGGCGCCGACCATCATGAAAGCGCCGGTGCCGAGCGAAATCTGGCCGCAGTAGCCGACCAGCAGGTTCAGGCCGATCGCCGCCAGTGCCAGGATCAGGAACGGGATCAGGATCGCCTTGAACAGATATTCGGAGGCAAACACCGGCACCACCACGAATGCCAGTGCCAGCACCAGCCAGATGAACCAGCGATCCTGGCGGATCGACAGCAGCCCCTGGTCTTCGGCATAGCTGGTTTTGAATTGGCCGTTTTCGCGATAGAACATGGTTACACCCGGTCGATGTGGCGTTCGCCGAACAGGCCTTCGGGCCGGATCATCAGGAACACCAGCGCCAGTGCATAGGCAAACCAGTTTTCCAGGCCGCCGCCGATGATCGGGCCGAGATAAACCTCGGCCACTTTTTCACCCACGCCGATGATCAGGCCGCCGATGATGGCGCCGGGCACCGAGGTGAAGCCGCCCAGGATCACCACCGGAATCGCCTTCAGCGCGACCAGCGTCAGCGAAAACTGCACCCCCAGCTTCGATCCCCAGACGATGCCCGCGACCAGCGCGACGAAGCCCGATACGCTCCAGACAATCACCCAGATCCGATTCAGCGGAATGCCCACCGACTGTGCCGCCTGGTGATCATCCGCCACCGCGCGCAGGGCGCGACCGATCGCGGTCTTCTGGAAGAACAGCGCCAGCCCCAGCACCAGGGCCGCCGCCACCACCGCCGCCACCAGGTCTTCGATATTGATCAGGATGCCGCCCTGGAAGGTGTCCTCGAAAATGATCTTCGGCTCCTTCGGCAGGCCGAGATCGATCGGGTAGATGTCCGAGCCGAAGATCAGCTGGCCGAGGCCCTCGATAAAGTAGGTGATGCCGAAGGTGGCGAGGAACAGGATGATGCCGTCCTGGTTGACCAGCGAACGCAGCACCAGCCGCTCGATCAGCATCGCCAGCACCACCATCACCGCCATCGCCAGCAGGAACGCGATCGGCATCGGCATTTTTTCCGCGAAGCGGGCAAACGCCAGCGCCGCGAACAGCACCATCGCGCCCTGGGCAAAATTGAACACGCCCGACGCCTTGAAGATCAGCACGAACCCCAGTGCCACCAGCGAATACAGCACCCCCGCCATCAGGCCGCCGAGCACGACTTCGATGAACGCGCCCATCAGTGCTTGACCCCGAGGTAGGCATCGATCACCGCCTGGTTGCTGCGCACTTCGTCCGGCAGACCGTCGCCGATCTTGCGGCCATAGTCCAGCACCACCACCCGATCGGAAATGTCCATCACCACGCCCATGTCGTGTTCGATCAGCACGATGGTGGTGCCGAACTCTTCGTTGAGGTCCAGCACGAAGCGGCACATGTCCTGCTTTTCCTCGACGTTCATGCCGGCCATCGGCTCATCGAGCAGCAACAGCCGCGGCTCCGCCGCCAGCGCCCGCCCCAGCTCCACCCGCTTTTGCAAGCCGTACGGAAGCCGGCCCACCGGCGTCTTGCGGATCGCCTGGATTTCGAGGAAATCGATGATCTCCTCGACCCGCCGGCGATGCGCCAGTTCCTCGCGCTGGGTTGCCCCCCAGTACAGCGCCTGCTGCAGGATGCCGGTTTTCATCAGCAGGTTGCGGCCCGCCATCAGGTTGTCGAGCACGCTCATGCCCTTGAACAGCGCGATATTCTGGAACGTGCGCGCCACGCCCTGCGACGCCACCTTGTGCGGGTTCATCTGGTGGCGCTTTTCGCCCATGAACATGATGGTGCCCTGCTGCGGGTGGTAGACGCCGTTGATCACATTGAGCAGCGAACTCTTGCCGGCGCCGTTGGGGCCGATGATGGCGCGCACCTCGTGTTCGCGCACGTCAAAGCTGATATCCGCCAGTGCCTGCACGCCGCCGAAAGCGAGCGAAATATTTTCGACCGCGAGGATCACCTCGCCGATCCGGCGGCCTGGTGCCGGGGCGGCGGCCGCTGAGCCGGGGCCGGCCGGCACGGCGGCGGCGCTCATGCGGCCTTCCGCGCCATTTGCGCGGCTTCTTCCGGCGTGTACACACGCGCGTCGGTGATCCGCAGGTCGGCGCGGATGGTGCCGCTGCGTCCATCCTCGAATTTCACCTGGGCCTCGACCTGCACGGTGGGATCCGCTCCATACAGCGCCTCGACGATGCGCGCATATTTGTCGGCGATGATCCGCCGCCGCACCTTGCGGGTACGCGTCAGCTCGCCGTCGTCGGCATCGAGCTCCTTGTGGAGAATGACGAAGCGGTGAATCTGCGAGCCGGCCAGCCGCGGATCGAAGGCAAGATCGAGGTTGACCTGTTCGATGCAGCCGCGCACCAGCGCCGCCACCTCGGCCTTGGCGGCAAGGTCGGTGTAACCGGAGTAACCGAGGTTGCGACGTTCGGCCCAGTCGCCGACCGCCTCGACGTCGATGTTGATCATCGCGGTGGCATGATCGCGGCCGTCGCCGAACGCCACCGCTTCCTTGATGCTGGGGAAAAATTTCAGCTTGTTCTCCAGGTACTTGGGCGCGAACAGCGTGCCATTGACCAGCCGCCCCACATCCTTGGCGCGATCGATGATTTTCAGGTGGCCGTCGGCATCGAAAAATCCCGCATCGCCGGTATGAAACCAGCCGTCCGCATCCTTCGCCTCGCGGGTCGCCTCGTCGTTGCGGTAGTAGCCTTCGAACAGGCCGGGCGTTTTCACCAGGATTTCGCCGTCATCCTTCAGCCGGATCTCGACCCCGGGCAACGGCGGGCCGACGGTGTCGGGCTTCACCGCGCCGTTGCGTTGCACGCAAACGTAGACCGTGGTCTCGGTCTGCCCGTAGAGCTGCTTCAGGTTGATGCCGATGGCGCGATAGAACACGAACAGGTCCGGGCCGATCGCCTCGCCGGCCGTGTACGCCACCTTGACCCGGCTCATGCCCAGGCTGTTGCGCAGCGGCCCGTAGACCAGCAGGTCGCCGAGGCGGTAGGCGAGGCGATCGAGCAGGCTGACCGGTTCGCGGCCATCCAGCACCCGGCTGCCGACCCGGCGCGCCAGTGCCATGAAGGCGTGGAACGCGCGCCGTTTCAGTCCGCCGGCATCCTCCATCCGGATCATCACGGTCGTCAGCAGCCCCTCGAGCACCCGCGGCGGCGCGAAATAGTAGGTCGGGCCGATCTCGCGCATGTCGATCATGACGGTATCGGAGGATTCCGGACACGACACGCAGAACCCCGCCACCATCGACTGCGTGTACGAAAACAGGTTCTGCCCGATCCACGCCATCGGCAGGTAGGCGAGCAGTTCCTCGTTTTCGCCCAGCCCCTCGAATTCGCAGTAGGTGCGGCCGGTGGCGATCATCGCCTGGTGCGTCAGCACCACCCCCTTCGGCAGGCCGGTGGTGCCGGAGGTGAAAAACAGCGCGGCCATGTCCGCCGGTCGGCCCTCGGCGATCGCAGCCTCGACATAGCCGGGATGATCCTCGTTGAATTGGCGGCCGAGTTCCAGCAGCCGGTCGAAACTGGTCACCGCCGGCTGGTGATACTTGCGCATGCCGCGCGGATCATCGAACACGATGTGCCGCAGCGCCGGGCATTGCGGCTGGATCTCGAGCATCTTGTCGACCTGCTCCTGGTCTTCGGCGATGGCAAAGCGGATGTCGGCGTTCTGGAACACGAACACCATTTCCTGCGCCACCGCATCCTGGTAGAGCGGCACCGGCACCCCGCCGAGCGACTGCGCCGCGGTCAGTGCCCAGTACAGGCGCGGGCGATTCTCGCCGATGATGGCGAGGTTGTCGCCGCGGCGGAACCCCATCGCCGCCAGGCCGCCGGCCAGCGCGCGAACCTGGTCGAGCACCTGCGTCCACGAGTAGGTCTGCCAGATGCCGAGATCCTTCTCGCGCATCGCCGGGCGGTCGCCGCGCACCGCGGCGTGGTGCAGCAGCAGGCGCGGAAACGTGGTCAACGCGGCATCCGCCGTCGATGCCGTGGCCGAACCCTGAACCGACGCCGAACTGACGGGCATCGTCTCTCCTCCTCGTGATGATTCTGCTGCCGCTGCGCCAGTCGCAAAATGGACGGCTGCGGCATTGCGTTTTGACCAGTCTAGCCAAAATGCGCCGTGTATAGTTGTCATCGCAATGACAATCTCGGACCTGCAGTGCAACATTCCGCCATCCGCTCCCGGCCCCGCGGCAGAAGCGGGAACGCCGCTCGGCCGGTTTCTCGCCGCTGCGCAGTGGGCGGATGGACTGTCCGCCGACGAGTTGCGCCAGCTTGAACGCGAAGTCATCGTCAGGCGCATTGCCGG
>CAYQKN010000174.1:0-7178 GCA_964417885.1 uncultured Burkholderiales bacterium
TGACCAACGTCGCCGCCTTCGGCGCCTTCGTCGATATCGGCGTGCACCAGGACGGCCTGGTCCACATCTCGGCGCTGTCGGAGAAATTCGTCAAGGACCCGCGCGAGGTGGTGAAGGCCGGCGACGTGGTCAAGGTAAAGGTGCTGGAAGTCGATGAGAAGCGCAAGCGCATCGCGCTCACCATGCGCCTCAACGACAGCGCCACGCCAAGATCCCAACCAGGCACCGGCTCAAACTCAAGCACTGGCGCGCCTTTCCGCGGCAATGCCGCTGCAGGCCGCTCTGGTGCTGGCTCTCCGGGCAGGGGCCCTGCGCAATCCGGTTCGCGCCATGCGCCGGCCGAAGCGGGCGGCGCGATGGCGGCGGCGTTTGCCAAGCTGAAGGAAAAGGCCTGAGCCAACGCCCGTTCCCCCGTCATCCGTCGACGGGGGACGCGGGCTCGCCCGCCACGCCGGTATCATGCGCACCATGACTGCCACCGCCAGTGATGCCGGCGCCCAACGCGACAACAACTTCGACGCCCTGCGCATCCTGGCTGCGGGGCTGGTGATCATCTCGCACAGCTGGTCGCTGACGCTGAAGACCGATGAGCCGATCGCCGGCATCACCTACGGTTCGATCAATGGCGGCGCGCTGGGCGTCTGGATGTTCTTTGTCATCAGCGGCTACCTGGTTTCACAGAGTTATGTGCAGCGCGGCAACCTGCTGGCGTTCATCGAGGCGCGGTTCCTGCGCATCTATCCGGCCTTTGTCGCCTGCATCGTGTTCGGCCTGCTGGTTGGTGCACTGGTCACCACGCTGCCGCTGGCCGACTATCTGCGCCATCCGCTCACCCGGGACTATCTCGGCAGCAACCTGATCTTCGAGTTGCGCTACCACCTGCCCGGCGCCTTCGTCACCAACCCCTATGCCAACGCGGTCAACGGCTCGATCTGGACCCTGCCGGCCGAGACCATGATGTATGTGCTGGTCGCGCTGACCGGGCTGGCCACGCTGCTGGTGCGGCCGTGGCTGGCAGCAGTGGCACTGGGCGGCCTGCTGGCGTTGCTGTCGCTGGACGCCGAACTGGTCACGCGCATTCCGTATATAGATTCGGTCATGTATGCGCCGGCTGTGCGCTGCTTCCTGCTCGGCATGCTGCTGTTCACGCTGCGCGAGCGCATCCCCCTGCACGGCGCAGTGGTCGCGGCGCTGCTGTTGCTGATCGTCGTGCTGAAGCAGAACCAGCCGCCGGGTTCGCTGCTGGTGTGCATCACCATTGCCTACACCACGCTGTGGCTGGCGCAGCATCCGCGGCTGCGGCTGCCGGTGTCGCGGCGCATCGGCGATGTGTCGTACGGGCTCTACGTCTACGCGTTCCCGATCCAGCAGACGCTGGTCTGGCTTTCGCCGGCGATCGGTCCGTGGGCCCTGTTCGCCGCCAGTTTTGCCGCGACGTCGGTGGTGGCCTGGGGATCGTGGCACCTGATCGAGAAGCCGGCGCTGGCGCTGAAGGGTCGTGCGTCGGGCTGGCTGCGCGCGCGCACCGCCCCACCCCTCAATCCCTGACGCGGCCGCTGACCCACCAGGCAAACAGGCCGGCGGTGACGAACATGAACAGGCTGTAGATCGCCGCCGGGATCGACATGGTGCTGCTGCCCAGCACGTTGAGGGCGATGAAGATGGCCAGGGTGCCGTTGTGGATGCCGATTTCCATCGCGATGGCGATCGCCTGTTTGTCGGGCAGCTTCACCGCCAGCGGCACGCCGTAGCCGACCGCCATCGACAGCAGATTGAACACCAGGCAGGCGCCGCCGACCACGGCGAAGTATTTTGTCAGCGTGTTCCATTCCTGGGCGATGGCGGCAAACACCAGGCCCGCCAGCAGCAGGACGGAAAACAGGCGGATCGGTTTTTCCACCCGCGCCGCCAGTGCCGGGAAGCGGGAGCGCAGGAACATGCCGATCATCACCGGACCCAGGATGATCACGCCGACCTCGACGATTTTCCGGAACGGCGGCGGCACGTACTGGTCGCTGGCCATGAAAAACTGCAGCGACAGGCTGACGATGAACGGCAGCGCCAGCAGCGACAGCGCGGAATTGATCGCCGTCAGGGTGATATTGAGCGCCACGTCGCCGTGCGCCAGGTGGCTGTAGATGTTGGCCGTGGCGCCACCCGGCGACGCAGCCAGCAGCATCAGGCCGACCGCCAGTTCCGGCGGCAGCCGGAACAGCAGCGCGATGCCGAAGCAGACGCCGGTCAGGACAAACATCTGGATGAACAGGCCGACCAGCACCGCTTTCGGATAGCGGACGATGCGGGTGAAATCGGCAATCGACAGCGACAGGCCAAGGCCGAGCATGATCACGCCCAGCGCAGCCGGCAACAGCAGATTGGTGATGATCGAGCCCTGCATGGCGTATTCGCCGGGGGGCCGGCGTCAGAACTCTTTTACGACGTGCTGCTGTCGCCGGCTGACCGGCAGTCTCTCCGGCACGCCGCGGATCACCACCACCCAGTGGTTGCCGCCGCCGTCATTGTCCTCGCTGCCGCTGTCGGCAACTTTCTCGAAGCCCGACACCGCCTTGGTCGCCACCAGCGTATTGCGGTGGATGCGGGTGAACAGGTTGCCGAACTCCTCCTCCAGCCGGGTCAGCGACTCTTCCAGCAGGAATTCCTTCTGTACCGTGCGGACGGTGACGTACTTGAGCTCGGCACGCAGGTAGAGCACGTCGTCGACCGGCACCAGCACAATCTTGCCGCGCTCGTGAATCGACAGGTGGCGACGCCGGGACTGGGCGGCACCGGCAATGGCATCGGCGTCGGCGGGCTTGACCGTGTTCGCCTTGCCGAGCGCCAGCAGCAGCCGCTCCTGGCGGATCGGCTTCAGCAGGTAGTCGACGGCGTTCAGTTCGAAGGCCTTGACCGCGTACTGGTCATAGGCGGTGGTGAAAATCAGTTTGGGCGGCAACTCCATCCGGGCGACATGCTGGGCCAGTTCCAGCCCGTCCATGCCCGGCATGCGGATGTCGGTCAGGACGATATCGATGCCGCCCTGGCTGATGCGCTCGACCGCCTCGATGCCGTTGGCCGCCTCGTCGGCGATCAGCAGCGGAAACTGCTCGCGGCAGTCGTCCAGCAGGTCGCGCAGTCGCGCCCGCGCGGGCGGCTCGTCATCGACGATCAGGATTCGGGCGGGCTGGGTCATGGCTAGATGTCCTGTTTTTCGACCGGCATGGTGATGGTGACGATGTACCTGTCGGCGCTGACCTCGGCTTTCAGGCTGGCTTCCGCATCGAAGTGTAACTGCAGCCGTTCGCGGATATTGGCGATCGCCATCCGGTTGCCGGAAACGTGGGTCGATCCGCTCTGGTAGGGATTGGTCAGCCGGATGACAAACTGCTTGCCGCGGGTTTCGATGTCGATGCGCAGCTCGCCGGCGCCGTCGCGCGGCTCGATGCCGTGATAGACGGCGTTTTCCACCAGCGGCTGCAGGATCAGCGGCGGCACCATCGCCACCTGCGGCATGGTGCTGACATTCCACTTCACCTGCAGGCGCTCGCCCAGCCGGATATGCTCGATATCCAGGTACTTGCGGCACAGCTCCAGCTCGTCGGCCAGCGGCACCAGCTTGCGGTTGTCGGCCATCAGCACCCGGAACAGGTCGGACATGTCCTCGAGCATGCGCTCGGCCCGGCGCGGCTCGGCGCGGATCAGCGACAGCACGGCGTTGATGCTGTTGAACAGGAAGTGCGGCCGGATGCGCGCCTGGAGCGCCTGCAGCCGGGCTTCGGTCAGGGCCGGCGACAGCGAGCGGGCGCGCAGGTCGAAATAGAGCAGCACCACGCTGGTGGCAAACAAAAAGAAAAACGCGTACTGCCACAGTACCAGCGGCTGCGAGAACGGCAGCAGCAGTTCGATCAGGGACCAGAACAGTGCGGCGATCGCCGCCTCCAGGGCAAAGATGACCGCCACGCCCTGCCAGTAGCCCAGCCTGGTCAGCAGCGGCCGCAAGGCGCAGGTCGCCAGCAGCGACAGGATCACGACCGGCTGCGCGACCACCGAAATCAGCAGGAATTGCTGCCACAGGTCGTGGCCGTCGCTGCGCACCACGGCGGCGGCGACACACAGCAGGTTCACCACCAGCAGCAGGCGCAGCATGATGCCCAGGTTGCAGAAATTAGGCAGCCGTGCGGTCGGTGCGAGGATCACGGGCGCGTCGGCGAAACCGGCGGGAAGCTCGGCGGGGTGATGCTTTATACTCGTCACCGAAGCGCCTCCGATCGAAACCGACCGGGACAAATGGGGCATGGATTGTTGTTACGCATGTCCTTGATTGAGCCGCTTCTGCGCGCGTCGCCCGCCATTGGATTGCGACCATCCGCACTGTGGTTTTTATTTCCCAAGCTCGATTGTGAGCGAAAACGCCGCCGAAAGACAACGCCGCATGTCCGACAAAACCGACCAGACATCCCCCGCCGGCCACGCGGGCGGACATTTTTCCGGCCGCTTCTCCGAACCGGTATCGGAACTCGTCAAGCGCTTCACGGCGTCGGTCACCTTCGACAAGCGGATGGCCGCGGTGGATATCGAGGGTTCGCTGGCCCACGCGCGGATGCTGGCCAGGCAGGGCATCATCGCGGCCGGCGACCTGGCCGACATCGAGCGCGGGATGGCGGCGATATCGGCCGACATTGCAGCCGGCACGTTCGACTGGCGCGTCGACCTCGAGGACGTGCATATGAACATCGAGTCGCGGCTGATCGCCGCGATTGGCGATGCCGGCAAGCGCCTGCACACCGGCCGCTCGCGCAACGACCAGGTGGCCACCGACGTGCGCCTGTACACGCGCGCCGCGTGTGACCAGATCGCGCACCTGCTGATCAAACTGCAGCAGTCCTTCGTTGCGTTGGCGGAACAGCACACCGACACCATCCTCCCGGGCTTTACACATTTGCAGGTGGCGATGCCGGTGACGCTCGGGCATCACCTGATGGCTTATGTCGAAATGTTTGCGCGTGATCATGAGCGCATTCTCGATTGCCGCAAGCGTGTGAATCGCTCACCGCTCGGCGCAGCAGCACTGGCCGGAACGACCTTCCCGATTGATCGCGAAATGACAGCGAAGGCGTTGGGCTTTGATGCGGTGTGTCGCAATTCGCTCGATGCGGTAAGCGATCGCGATTTTGCGATTGAGTTTTTGAACGCCTGCACGATCACAATGATGCATCTGTCGCGCATGAGCGAAGAGCTGATTTTGTGGATGAGCCCGCGCTTCGGCTTCATCGACATCGCGGATCGCTTCTGCACGGGCAGCTCGATCATGCCGCAGAAAAAGAACCCCGACGTCGCCGAACTCGTACGCGGCAAGATGGCGCGCGTACAGGGTCATCTCGTCGCGCTGACGACGCTGATGAAAGGTCAGCCGCTGACCTACAACAAGGACAATCAGGAAGACAAGGAACCGCTGTTCGACACCGTCGACACCATTACGCAGACGCTCATCATCTACGCCGACATGATCGGCGGCATTCGCGTCAAAGCCGACAAGATGCGTGCAGCGGCGAGTGAAGGTTTTGCAACGGCGACCGATCTCGCCGATTACCTCGTGCGCAAAGGCGTGCCGTTCCGCGATTCGCACGAATGCGTTGCTCGCGCGGTGAAAGCGGCGGAAGTGAAGGGCGTTGATCTGGCGGATTTGTCGCTGGCGGAATTGCAGGCGTTTTCATCGGTCATCACTGAGGATGTGTTCGCCTCATTAACGCTTGAAGGCTCGGTCGCAGCGCGTAAACATATTGGCGGCACTGCGCCGGAGCGCGTGCGCGCCGAGATTGCGCTGGCGAAGATGCGGCTAGCCGCCCTGTAGGAGCGGCTATGCCGCGCCCCCTTCTGCACGTCAACAAACAGGTCGCGGCAAAGTCGCTCCTACACAACACGCAATGAATCACGAAACCATCGGCCTCTTCGCCGGCACGCTCACCACCGCCTCATTCGTGCCGCAGGTATGGAAGATCTGGACCACGAAATCGGCACGCGATCTTTCATGGGGTATGGTCGCAGTGTTTTGTGCTGGCACCTTCCTGTGGCTCATTTACGGCGTCATGCTCGGGGCTGTCTCGATCATCGTCGCCAACGCCGTCACCTTCCTGCTTTCTCTCGCCATCTGCTTGATGAAGCTTCGTTTTGATAAACAAGATATTGGAGATCCGCGATGAAACTGGCATTTCTTGGTCTGGGTGTAATGGGCTACCCGATGGCTGGCCACCTGCAAAAGGCCGGCCACAACGTTACCGTCTACAACCGCAACGCGGAGAAATCCGCGAAGTGGGCTGCAAGCCACGGAGGCGCGTCTGCCGCGACACCGCGTGAAGCCGCTGCCGGTGCCGACATCGTAATGATGTGCGTCGGCAACGACAACGACGTGCGCTCGGTCGTTTACGGCGACGACGGCGCACTCGCCGGAATGAAGGCAGGCGCGATCCTCGTCGATCACACGACCGCCTCGGCCGAACTCGCACGTGAACTTGCTGCGGCAGCGAAAGCGCAAGGCAAAGGCTTCATTGATGCGCCGGTCTCCGGTGGGCAGGCTGGCGCCGAAAATGGCAAGCTCGGCATCATGTGCGGTGGCGACGCAGCTACCTTCGACGCCGCCAGGGACGTGCTCAATGTTTACGCCAAGGCGCTGGTGCGCATCGGCGACGCCGGTGCCGGTCAGCTCACCAAAATGGTCAACCAGATCTGCATCGCCGGCCTCGTGCAGGCGCTGTCCGAAGGCCTGGCGTTTGCGCAGAAGTCCGGCATTGACGCCAAACTCGTACTCGAAGTGATCAGCAAGGGCGCTGCGCAAAGCTGGCAGATGGAAAATCGCGGCAACACGATGATCGACGGCAAATTCGACTTCGGCTTCGCGGTCGACTGGATGCGCAAGGATCTCGGCATCTGCCTCGAAGAAGCCAAGCGCAACGGCGCCCGGCTGCCGGTGACGGCGCTGGTCGACCAGTTCTATGCCGATGTGCAGCAGGCCGGCGGCGGACGACTCGATACGTCGAGCCTGATCAAGCGCTTGGGATAGCAATAATCGCCCGTGTCGTGAAACGTCCTGTCTTCTGGCTCGTCGCCTTCGGTCTTGCGGCTTCGGCTGCCGGTGCCGATGCGACAGACTGTCTGGTGCAGCCTTTCGCGAGTGCGGCGATCAC
>CAYQKN010000175.1:0-7165 GCA_964417885.1 uncultured Burkholderiales bacterium
TCATCAACCAGATCCGCATGAAGATCGGCGTCATGTTCGGCAACCCCGAGACCACCACCGGCGGCAACGCGCTCAAGTTCTACGCATCGGTGCGCATCGACATCCGCCGCATCGGTTCGATCAAGAACGGCGAGGAAGTGATCGGTTCCGAAACCCGCGTCAAGGTGGTCAAGAACAAAGTCGCGCCGCCGTTCCGCATCGCCGAGTTCGACATCCTGTATGGCGAAGGCATTTCGCGCGAGGGCGAGATCATCGAGCTCGGCGTGATCCACAAGATCGTCGACAAGTCCGGCGCCTGGTATGCCTACAAGGGCGAGAAAATTGGCCAGGGCAAGGACAACACGCGCAAGTTCCTGAAGGAAAACCCGGCGATGGCAAAGGAAATCGAAGCGCGCATTCGCGAAGCGGTCGGTGTCAACGGCACGCCGGGTGGCGGCAGCGACGCCAGCGAAGAAGTCGAGGAATAAGCCCTTCCGCGCAACGCACCCGGTTACGGCATGGCGGCGCCCATGCGCCGGCATGACGGGCCGGTAACCCCCGCGGCTGGTCGCATTGACAGGCCGGTGAGGGCAGTGCGCCGCTAGCCGGATCGGCCCGGTAACACCGCAATTGAAAACTCACCACGGCCTTGCATGGTCGGTGGCGGGAGCGGCCGTCCTGGCGATGGCCGAAAACGGTTCGATGGTTGGACCGCTGGAAGCAAGTGATCTTGAACAAGGCGGTCCTTTTTTATTCTGAAGCGAGGGGTGGGCGATGCAAACCAATGAGTTCATGAATACGCTGTATGCGCGGCACGAGCCTTGCGCACCGGCGTTCGCGCGTCCACGGCCGATCGCCCGCTCACGGGCGAAGCACCCGGTGGCGGTATGCACCCGTTGTTCGGCGTTCTCCTTCAAGGCAGATGCGATCAACGAGCGCTGCGAGCGCGTCGCGCAGGGTCGGCCGTGTCCTGGTGTGATGCAATCCTCCGCCGGCCAGTCCGAGTGGCAGGCCTGCGGCGGCTGCCATGGCACCGGCTGGCACCTCGGCATGGTGTGCATGCATTGCCAGAGCCTGGGCTGGCGCTTTTCGCGCAAGTACTGACGTGAACCAGTCGGCCGCAGTCACCGAGGTTGAACCCGTCAAGCCGGAAAACCGTGAACTGCTGTCGCGTGCACTGGCTCTGATCGCGCGCCGGGACCTGAGCCGTGCCGAGTTCGTCAACAAGCTCGTCTCGCGCGAATTCGACCAGGCGGAAGTCGAAGCTGCCGCCGACTGGTGCGCCGCGCAGGGCTTTCTCAGCGAGAGCCGCTATGCCGAAGGCGCCGCCCGGCGCCTGTCGGCCAAGTACAGCGCCGGCCGTGTGATCCAGACCCTGCGCAGCAAGGGCGTGACCGATGACGCCATCAGCCAACTGGTGCCGGACCTGAAAGCCAACGAACTCGAACAGGCGCGTGCGATCTGGATGCGCAAGTTTCGCGCCCCGCCGGCCGATGCGGACGAAAAGGCCAAGCAGATCCGCTTCCTGCAGTCGCGCGGCTTCAGTTTCGACGTCATCAAGCGGGTCATTGCGCAGGCCGACGCGGAATAATCGTCTCCCTTTCCGCGCGTAGGATGGTGGAAGACAGCCGGTGCCAACCTGCCGGTTATTTGATTTGGGCCATGGCAGCCGGTGGAACGCTGACGCATAATCAAAAAAATATCGCCGTCCGCTCATTCCCCCTTCGCCCGATTCGTGAAGTTCTACCGCCTCCTCGATTCCATTCCCTGGGTACGCGACCACCTGGAGCGCAAGCTCGGGCTGGTGCTGTTCGTCGGCACCCAGTTGACCCTGGTGTTCTATATCGCGGTCAAGCTCGCCTTCGACAGCCCGCTGGAGGCCGGCATCCTGCTGCTGGTGGCAAGCTTCAACCTCGGCGCATGGGTCGCCGCCTATGTCTCGATGCGATATTTCCTGCAGCCGGTCGAGGCCACCGCCGAGGCGCTGCGGGCCTACCTGGAACGCCGCCCGGTGCCGGTGCTGCCCAGCGACGGTCACGACATCGTCGGCCAGCTGATGCGCGATGCCGACTACATCGGCAAGCGCACTGAGCTCGAATCCACGCAACTGAAACGCGCCGTCGACGACGATTTGCTGACCGGACTCTATTCGCGTGGCGCCGGCAAACGCCGGCTGCTGGAAGACGCCGCCCGCTCCGAGCGCGGCAAGATGAAATTCCACTTCGCGTTTTTTTCCCTGCATGGCATCGCCGAGATCGGCGAACGCCACGGAAATGACCGCGTCGACGCGCTGCTGCAGCACGTCGCCACCCTGTTCAGCCTCAACGTGCGCCGCTCGGACTGGGTGGCGCGGTGGAACGATCACCTGTTCGCCGTCGGCTTCTGCGACAACGGCCGCATCGAGGAAGTGGTGCACCGCATTCACCAGGTACTCGAGCAGAGCCCGTTTGAAGTCGCGCCGGGCGAAAAGCGCAGCCCGATGGTCGCCTGCGGCGTGTGCCAGCACGTGCCGGGAATCGCGCTGCAAAAATTCTATGAACTGGCGCGCGACGCGATGCGCGATGCGGAAAAAGCGGTAACGAACGGTTCCGCGCAGCAGCGCGTGGTGGTGGTGACTCCCGAACCGGTGATCGATCCGGAACTCAAGGCGATGCTGGAGCGGTAAGGCAGGCTCAGCGCAACTGCGTCGAGTACGCTGGCTGCTTGCTGGTCCAGCGCAACAGCTTTTCACCGGCCTGGGGGTCCAGGTCAAGCCAAAGCAGCGGCGCTGCAGCCAGTACCAATCCCATCGCGAGAACGAACATGCGGCGATTTGTCATTTGATGAATTTACTACTTTTTATTTCTCTAGGGGAAGCCCCTATTTTGACTTTTTTGCCGCGGCGAACCATTGTTCACATTTGATCATTCCTGACCGTCTGGTCAGGATATAGCGCAGCCATGGCCCCGCGCGTATAATTTTGCCGACCCACTCCACCCACCTGCGCAGGCTGCCGACCATGGCCAAAGTCACCCACCTGAATGTTTCTGGCGCCCCTCATTCCAGCGAGGAAGAAGGCCGCAATCCCGGTACCAAATTTGAGCTGGGCGCGGTCAAGGACGTGCGAGTCAACCGCAGCGCCGTCGAACGCCGCGCCGCCACCCTCGGCACCCGCCGCACGGTCAAGAAAGATCACCAGGCCGCGTGGCTGATCCACGCCGTCAAGACCATCGATCTCACCACCCTGTCGGGCGACGACACGCCGGGCACGGTGCAGCGCCTCTGCGCCAAGGCGCGACAGCCGATCCGCCCCGAACTGCTGGCCGACATCGGCTACGGCGAACCGCTGCACACCGGCGCCGTCTGCGTCTATCACGCCTTCGTCGCCACTGCGGTCGAGGCGCTGAAAGGCAGCGGCATCCCGGTCGCCGCCGTCTCCACCGGCTTTCCCGCCGGCCTCACGCCGTTCCCGCTCAAGCTCGAAGAGATCAAGGCCAGCGTGAAAGACGGCGCCAGCGAAATCGACATCGTCATCTCGCGCGAGCATGTGCTGAACGGCAACTGGCGCGCGCTCTACGACGAAGTCAAAGCCTTCCGCGAAGCCTGCGGCCCGGCGCACATGAAAGCCATCATCGCCACCGGCGAACTGGGCACGCTGAAGAACATCATGCGCGCCTCCATCGTCTGCATGCAGGCCGGGTCCGATTTCATCAAGACCTCCACCGGCAAGGAACCGACCAACGCCACCCTGGCCGGATCGCTGGTGATGGTGCGCGCCATCCGCCAGTACCACGAGCAGACCGGCGTACGCGTCGGCTTCAAGCCAGCCGGCGGCATCCGCACCGCCAAGCAGGCGCTGGACTGGCTGATCCTGATGAAGGAGGAATTGGGCGACGAATGGCTGCAGCCACATCTGTTCCGCATCGGGGCCTCGGCGCTGATCAACGATATCGAGCGGCAGTTGGAGCATTACGCCTATGGGCGGTATGCGTCGATGCAGTATCAACCTCTCGGTTAGCGTTTCAAAATTGAAACCTGTCGTCCCGGACTAAATCCGGGACGACGGTTTGAAGAGGTTTGCAGTAAAACGAATCGGCAGTTCATCGACGAACCAAAGCTGAGAAGACTGAAAGCTGCATGTACTACGTCTACCTCATCACCAACAAGCCGTACGGCACGCTTTATGTTGGTGTGACGCGGGATCTGGTGAAAAGGATTTACGAACATCGCGGCGGATTCGTCGAGGGCTTCTCGAAGCAGCACGATCTGGGGCGGCTGGTGTGGTACGAGGCGCACGAGGATGTGAAGTCGGCGATCGAGAGGGAGAAGAAGATCAAGAAGTGGCGGCGCGATTGGAAGGTGAATCTGGTCCAGACGGAAAATCCGGCGTGGGATGATCTTTACGAGGCGATCCTGTAATTTGAAACGCGGTAGAGGTCGAAGCAATACTGTCGCCCCGGATTTAGTCCGGGGCCCAAGTTTGGTTGTTGCAGCACGCTACGTAACTTGGGTCCCGGACTAAATCCGGGACGACAGTTTGAAGAAGGTGCAGTAAATGAAGTCGTCGAAGAACGAAAAGCGGCAGCAGCGAATTTGTCTGACGCAGCACGCTACAAAACTTGGGTCCCGGACTAAATCCGGGACGACAGTTTGTAGAAGTTGCAGTAAATGAAGTTGTCGAAGAACAGCAAACGGCGTCGAAGAACAGAAAGCGGCAACAGCGAAACGCAACACCTCTCCAGCAACAGGCCCGGAAAGAACCATAAAGATGAAAGTCGCAGAACTCACCAAAACCCTCGCTTACGGCGCCGCCCCCGAAGCCGCGAAACCCGCGCTCGACTGGATCGCCGAGCACGACGGAAAATTCCAACTCTTCATCAACAACGAATGGAAGAACCCGTCGGGCAAGGAGTGGTTTGACTCGATCAACCCGGCCACCGGCAAGAAGCTCGGCAGCGTTGCGCAGGCCACGCCGGCCGACGTCAACGCGGCGGTCAAGGCTGCGCGCAAGGCATTCCCCGGCTGGAGCAAAACACCCGGCCACATCCGCGCCCGCTACCTGTACGCCATCGCGCGCCAGATCCAGAAGCACTCGCGTCTGTTCGCGGTGCTGGAGACGATGGACAACGGCAAGCCGATCCGCGAGACGCGCGACATCGATATCCCGCTGGTCGCGCGTCACTTCTACCATCACGCCGGCTGGGCGCAGCTGATGGATCGCGAACTGCCCGATCACCAGTCGCTGGGCGTGGTCGGCCAGATCATCCCGTGGAATTTTCCGCTGCTGATGCTCTCCTGGAAGATCGCCCCCGCCATCGCGATGGGCAACACGGTGGTATTGAAACCGGCTGAATTCACCTCGCTCACGGCGCTGCTGTTCGCCGAAATCTGCGCCTCCGTCGGCCTGCCGCCGGGCGTGGTCAACATCATCACCGGCGACGGCCGCACCGGTGCCGCGCTGGTCGAGCACCCGGACGTGGACAAGATCGCCTTCACCGGCTCCACCGACGTCGGCCGCATCATCCGCCAGGCCACCGCCGGCACGCATAAGAAACTGTCGCTGGAACTGGGCGGCAAATCGCCCTTCATCGTGTTCGACGATGCCGACCTCGACAGCGCGGTCGAAGGCGTGGTCGACGCGATCTGGTTCAACCAGGGCCAGGTATGCTGCGCGGGCTCGCGCCTGCTGGTGCAGGAAGGGGTCGCGGACAAGATGATCAAGAAGCTGCGCGCGCGGATGGAAAAGCTGCGCGTCGGCGACCCGCTCGACAAGGCGGTCGACATCGGCGCCATCGTCGCACCGGTGCAACTGAAGCAGATCGCCGCGCTGGTCAAGCAGGGCGCGGACGAGGGCGCCACCATGTGGCAGCCGAGCTGGGCCGCCGAATGCAGCAAGCGCGAAGGTTGCTTCTACCCGCCCACGCTGTTCACCAACGTCGCTCCCGCCTCGACCATCGCCCAGGTCGAAATTTTCGGCCCGGTGCTGGCCGCGATGACCTTCCGCACGCCGGAAGAAGCGGTCAAGCTCGCCAACAACACGCGCTACGGCCTCGCCGCCAGCATCTGGTCCGAGGACATCAATCTCGCACTCGACCTCGCCACGCAAGTCAAAGCCGGCACCGTCTGGATCAACAGCACCAATCAGTTCGACGCTGCCAGCGGCTTCGGCGGCTACCGCGAATCCGGCTTCGGCCGCGAAGGCGGCAAAGAGGGGCTCTACGAATATGTGAAGCACAAGCCGGGCACGAAACTCCCCTCACCCGTTCACGGGAGAGGGGCAGGGGGAGAGGGGAAGGATTCCAGGGCATCCGCCAAGAAAGTTGCAATAAAATCGGTTTCGTTGTCCCTGGTCCCAACCATCGACCGCACCGCCAAGATGTTCATCGGCGGCAAGCAAGCCCGCCCCGACGGCGGCCTCTCGCTCACCATCACCTCGCCCGACAAGAAAATCATCGGCGAAGTCGGCGCCGGCAATCGCAAGGACATCCGCAACGCTGTTGAAGCCGCGCGCGCCGCGGCTGGTGGCTGGGCCCGATCCACCGCGCACAACCGCGCACAGATCCTCTACTACCTCGCCGAAAACCTCGCCGCCCGCGGCGACGAATTCGCCCAGCGCATCCGCCAGCAGACCGGTGCAACACTGGCCAACGCCAATGCTGAAGTCGAAGCCGCAATCGAACAACTCTTCACCGCCGCCGCCTGGGCCGACAAATACGACGGCCGCATCCACGGCGTGCCGCAACGCAACGTCACGCTGGCGATGCCGGAGCCGATGGGCGTGCTCGCCATCGTCATGCCGGATGACCACCCGCTGCTGGCACTGGCCGCACTCGCCGCACCCGCGCTCGCGATGGGCAACGCGCTGGTGATCGTGCCCTCACCCAAACACCCGCTCAGCGCCACCGATCTCTACCAGGTGCTGGAAACCTCCGACGTGCCGCACGGCACCGTCAACATCGTCACCGGCCAGCGCGACGAACTGGCAAAGACCCTGAGCGAACACGACGACGTCGACGCCATCTGGTACGCAGGCTCAACCGATGGCCAGGCCGCGGTGCAGAAAGCCAGCGCCGCCAACATGAAACGCACCTGGGTGATGGCGGCGGGTGGGCCTCTGCCGGATGTGGATGAAGTCCTGCGCGAGGCGACGCAGGTGAAGAATATCTGGGTGCCGTACGGGGCGTGAAATAGTGGCTGTCGCCCCTGC
>CAYQKN010000176.1:0-7142 GCA_964417885.1 uncultured Burkholderiales bacterium
GCTAGTTTTCGAGCCAGCCGCGCAACTGCCGGTAGACCTCGTCGCTGCTCAGCAGGTCGAAGTGATCAATGCCGAACACGACATGCTGCCGTGCAGCCGGAACGGACAGCGTCAGTGCCGCGTCCTTGTGCCGTCCGAGCGCGCTGTTGACCGGCACCAGGCCGTCGCCCTTCATGCGCGTGCCATGACCGGCGGCCGCCTGTTTGCTGGCGGCAAGGACAAAGCATTTGACGCCGCGCGGCAACGGCACCACCTCGCTGCCCTGCCGGCGCAGGTCGCCGTCGATGAAGGTGCCGTGGCGCAGGTCCTGGATGCCGGCGCTGCGGATCTGGCCCAGGCGCGCGAACGGCGCGGTGTACGGACTGACGCCGAGCAGCATGTCGACCCAGTTGCCGGCGCGCTCCAGCGGCGAGCCGTGATGCGGCGTGCCAAGGAAGACGATTTTTTTCACGCGCTTAAGCCAGCCCATCTTCGACTGCCGCGCCACTTCACAGGCACTGCGGGCCACCAGGCCGCCCATGCTGTGGCCGACGATCACCAGTTCGCTGACCGGCACCGGCCATTGCCGCACCAGTTGGTCCAGCAGCGCGGCGAACTCGCGGCCATTGGCGGCGATGTGGCGGCCGCTGTTGTAATGCAGGTAGAGCGGTGTAAATCCCAGGTCCGAAGCCAGCGCGGCACCATGGTCGTGAAGTTCGCGCCGCCATTGCAGATCGCTCATGCAGAGGCCATGCACCAGCACCAGCAGTTTGCCGCCGGATTGTGCGAAATCGGCCGCGAGTGCGTCCCGCTCCAGAACCACGGCATGCCCCTGGTGGCGAAAACGCATCGTGATGGCGAGCGGGTTGCCGGTCTGCTCCAGATAATCGCCCAGCACGCCGTTCAGCGCCGCCAGCACCACTTCGCGACGCGGTGAGGTGGTACCGGGTCGCACCAGAGGCGCCAGCCGGCCCAGCGCGGTATCGAGGCCAAAACCCACCGCACGCGTGACGCCGCGCACACTTTTGTAGACCAGGCCGGAGATGCCGCGCGCGTTGCCGGGCTTTGCCTTGCCGACGATCGGGCCGACGCGGGCGATGTGCCGATGCATGTCCTCGACGATGCCGGTGACGCCGGTTACCGCATCAATCAGCACCTTGCTGGCGCCGCGCAGGTCGGTGGCGCCATTGACGGACGCGGCATGGCGGGCGGCCGGAGACCGGGCGGGCGCCGCGGCGCGGCGGGTGGTGGCGGCGGTGTCATTCATGATGAGGTCCCCGGGTACGACAGGCCGCGAACGATCAGCGGGCCCGGCCAGCACGCCGGCGCGGGCCGCGACGTTACTTGCTTTCGGTTGGCGCGACCGGTTCCGCCGGTGGCTGCTCGTCGGGGTTGGCCGACGACTTCTTCAATTCTTTCTCGGCTTTTTTCTTCTTCTTCTCGAGTTCCTTGCGGCGTTTTTCAAACTGGTAGTTTGGCTTCATCAATCACGTCCTTTCAGAGAGTGCTGCGCGGGATATTTCAGGATCGCACACGATTCATGCGCAAACGCGTGCGTCACACCGCTATTTTGCAGGATTTATCCGCGCTTCTCCCTTCTTTCGATATGCCGCCCCGTCGCCACAAACGGCGATTTGCCGGCTATACATAGCGTGCCGAAGGCAAAACTCCAGCACTGGCGCGGCGTTGCGGGCATTTTCACGCCAGAAGCCGCACCGGTGCTGGAGTTTCATCTCGGAAATTCTCCATGTCATCCCACGCGCCTTCCGCGCACGACGAACGTTGCGGCACCAGGGTAACCCCTACGCGTCGCTCGGCCTCAAGTATTGCCGGCGTATCGGCCTACAATCGTGAGTGATTATCGAAACTCAAAAACAAAAAAAACGCGAGTTCGGGCACCTTCAGCCCTTCTTTCTCGGCGCAAGGGCCAATCGCCTAACGCACTGATTGGCTATCGAACCGAACGGTCTGGTACGGCAACGACGGCATTCGTCGGCGCATAAGTTGAATTAGACGGGAAACTCAAATGTACAAGCTATTGAAGTTGGCCTCGGCCGCGCTTTTTTCACTTTCGACGGTCGGCGTAGCCCATGCGCAACTCATGATACCCAATGGGCACTACATCTATCCGACAAGCCCGACCTCGGCAGATAACTTGAGGCTAACTCTGGCGCATGGCAACAACTGCACCGGCCGCTTTTTTTCCTATCTGGCTCCCTATACTGTCGCGATGGCCCAGAACAATATCGTAGTCACGATGGGGCGGCGCGACCTCACGCCAGTGTTATGCACTGGCACGTCATCATTTCCCGCCGAAGAAATCGATCTGGGTAGGTTGCCTGCCGGCAATTACACGGTCACGGTCAACTTCTCCCCCTTGGATGGCGGCGTCGATCAGTCGCCAGTAGTGAATTTTCCGCTTACGGTTGTCGATGCCCGAGTGGCGAAGGCCGCGCCGTACGTATGGCTCGATTACTCCGGCCATTGGTGGGACCCGAACGACTCTGGCTGGGGATTATTTGTCTGGCATGACGCGAAATCGCGAGTGGATAACATTCTGGCCGCGTGGTTCACCTACACTCCTGACGGCAAGCCAATGTGGTACGTGTTCCAGCCTGCGTGGGAGTCTGGCGTGGGCACGAAAAGCGCGCCGTTACTACAGGCAAGCCGGCCGCCCGGCGCTACGAGCCCGCCACCAACACCGACGTCGTCTATCGCCGTCGGTACTGCCAGCCTCAACTTCTCGAAAGGCTCAAGTCAGTCTGGTACGAGCGATGGCACTGGCAAAATTACGTACACCTTTAACGGCGGCCCAACGATCACGCGAAATATTCAACGTTTCGCACCGTAGGCGTTCGCGCAGGGCGATGGTTTTTTGCGCCGCGGCGTTCGCGCAGGGAATTTGTGTGGGGGAATCCAGATAAATCTCGCGGCACATCGCCATGAAGTCCGCGATGTGCTCGAGCTTCGATCTTGGCAGCTTCCGTTAAACCCTGTCGAACCGGCGAACAAGCACAAGGGTTGCGCTGTGCCAGTGCCGAAGTTTTTGCAATCTGGCAAGTTGAGTAGAAGAAAGAACGATTAGCCCGCAACCGACACGCGAGTAGCGGAGCGCCCGCCGCAATCCACTATCATGGCGCCATGTCATCGCGCGCACAGGAAATCCTCCACTCGGTGTTCGGCTATCCCGCTTTTCGCGGCGAGCAGCAGGCCATTGTCGAGCACCTGATCGCCGGCGGCGATGCGATGGTGCTGATGCCGACCGGCGGCGGCAAATCGCTCTGTTTCCAGATCCCGGCGCTGGTTCGCAAGGGCACCGCGATCGTGGTCTCGCCGCTGATCGCGCTGATGCAGGACCAGGTGGAAACGCTGCAACAGCTGGGTGTGCGCGCCGCGTTCCTCAATTCGACGCTGGACGCGCGCGAGTCGAACGCGCTGGAGCGCTCGCTGGTCAACGGCGAACTGGACCTGCTGTACGTGGCGCCGGAGCGCCTGCTGACCACGCGCTTCCTCGATCTGCTGAGCCAGTCGCACATCGCGCTGTTTGCCATCGACGAGGCGCACTGCGTCTCGCAATGGGGCCACGATTTCCGCCCGGAGTACCGCCAGCTGACGGTGCTGCACGAGCGCTTTCCGGAGGTGCCGCGGATCGCGCTCACCGCCACCGCCGATGCGCCGACCCGCGGCGAGATCGTCGAGCGCCTGGCGCTGCAGGATGCGCGCCAGTTTGTCGCCAGTTTCGACCGGCCCAATATCCGTTACGTCATCATCGAGAAGGACGAGCCGAAGCGGCAGCTGCTCGAGTTTCTCGGCGGCCGCAAGGGCGATGCCGGCATCGTCTACTGCATGTCGCGCAAGAAGGTCGACGCCCTGGCCGCGGTCCTGGCCGGCCGCGGCTTCGATGCCCTGCTCTACCACGCCGGCCTATCGACCGAGATCCGCAGCGCCAACCAGAAACGCTTCCTGCGCGAGGAAGGCGTGGTGATGGTCGCCACCATCGCCTTCGGCATGGGCATCGACAAGCCCAACGTGCGCTTTGTCGCGCACCTCGATCTGCCGAAGAGCATGGAGGGCTATTACCAGGAGACCGGCCGCGCCGGCCGCGATGGCCTGCCGGCCGAGGCCTGGATGACCTACGGCATGGCCGATGTGGTGCTGCTGCGGCAGATGGTCGATGGCGGCGACGCCGGCGAGGAGCGCAAGCGGCTGGAACGGCAGAAGCTGGACGCGCTGCTCGGCTTTTGCGAATCGACCCGCTGCCGTCGCCAGACGCTGCTGGCCTATTTCGGCGAGAAGCGCGACCGGCCCTGCGGCAACTGCGACAACTGCATCGATCCGCCCGACACCTGGGACGGCACCACCGCCGCGCAGAAAGCGCTGTCGTGCGTTTACCGCACCGGGCAGCGCTTCGGCGTGGCGCACCTGGTCGATGTGCTGGTCGGCAAATCGACCGAAAAAGTGCAGCAGTTCGGTCACACGCGGCTGCCGACTTTCGGCGTCGGCGGCGACCTGACCGAACTGCAGTGGCGCGGCGTGTTCCGCCAGCTGGCCGCCACCGGCTATCTCGCGGTCGACCTCGAAGGCTACGGCGGGCTCAAGCTGACCGCCGCCAGCAAGGCGGTGCTGAAGGGCCAACAGGCGGTCACGCTGCGGGTGCAGGCGGCGGTGAAGGCGAAAAGATCGCGCCGCGAACCGGCCACGCGCAGCGTCGAGCGCAACGCCATCGCGCCGCAGCACGAGGCGCTGTGGCAGGCCTTGCGCGAGGCGAGGATGGCGCTGGCAAAAGACCAGGGCGTGCCGCCGTATGTGATTTTTCATGATGCGACGCTGCAGGAAATGCTGCTGCACCGGCCGCAGAGCGAGGCCGAGCTCGGCGCCATCAGCGGTGTCGGCGAGCGGAAGCTGGCGCGCTATGGGGATGTGTTCCTCAAAGTGCTGCGAAACCACGGCTAGGTGGCAGTTAGTCTCACCGCCCGCCATCCGTTGACCCCGACGGCGGCGGGCTGCTTCCGGCGCAAGCGCCGGGGCATCGCGTAAACTGCAGGCTGATCCCCGGGGAAAGCAATACCATGCAAGCCATCGACTACCGCATCACCACTGAATTCATCGAACTCAACCAGTTGCTCAAGATCTGCGGCCTGGCGGCCAGCGGCGGCGCCGGCGGCGCGCTGGTCACCGAGGGCAATGTAAAGGTTGACGGCCAGCAGGAACTGCGCAAGCGCTGCAAGATCCGTCCCGGCCAGGTGGTGCAGTTTGGCGACATGCGCATCACCGTGCTGGCGCCGGACCCGGCCGAGGTGGTGGCCAAGGCCGAAGCCCGCGTGGCACTGGCGCGCGACAAGGCAGCCAAGAAAAAACAGCAGAGCGCGACCGGCGGCAAGGCCGCCGCTCCGTGGACCGCGACGCCGGCCGGCAAGGCCAAGCCGCGTGCCGGCGCCAAGGGCGGGCCGCGCACCGGTGCGAAGACCGGTGCCAAGACCGGCGAATCAGCCAGCGCGCAGACACGCAAACGCGGCAATGTGTTCGCCGCCAACGCTGAAGCGCACCGGCAGCGTCGCAAGCCCTGATCGCCGGGTGCGCTAGCGGGCCGCGCCGGTGATGATCGAAGACGCGTTCGGACTTTCCTCGGCGGCGATGCGCAGGATATAGGCCGAGAACGCCGGGTCCTCGCCGCGCAGCAATTCCGGTAGGCGATGCACGAAATATTCGCGCCGGCACCAGTCGCGCATGTAGTCGTCCCACGAGTTCCAGCGTCGCGCCTCGGCGCTGCCCATGTCGGGCTGGTAGGCGACCAGATAGGCGCGCTCAAACAGCGATATCAGCATGTCGAAAATCAGCAGCATGCGTTCTTCCTGCTCGGCGGTGAGGTTGTCGACCGGCGGATTGGAGCGCAGGTGCAGGTCGGCATTGGCCAGTACCACCTTGAGGAAATCGTTGTAGGCGTCGGCCAGCAGCTGGTACTCCTCTTCTTCCGCGCTTTCCCGTTCGCGCCGCTGCTCCCAGAGGAAAACCGCGATCGCCAGCGGCAGGCCGACCACGGTGACGACGTAGCTGAGGATTTCCCAGGTTTCTCTTGATCCCATGCCGTCATGTTACCGCGCGGCGGCCAGCCGGCGCGGGTGGCAGGGAGGCACACGGGTAGAATGCGGCATCCACCACCGATTGGAAACAGCATGAGCATGAAGAAAACCGACCTCGAAAAAAACAAGGCCAAGAAACTAGCCGGCAACATGAAACAGGCGCCGATTCCCGGCCGCTTCGGCAAGGAATCGGCCGCCCCGCTGGACAAGCGCGAGCAACGCAAGCGCGACCAGGAACTGGGGCTGGTGCCGTTCGCGGTCAAGCTGCACGGCGACCTGGTGAAGCAGTTGCAGGCGAAGGCCGAGGCCGACGGCAAGACGCTCAACGACGTGACGGCGGAGCTGCTGCAGAAGGCACTGGCGAAAAAATAGTCGATGGCGCTCAAGGCAACGATTCACAAGGTTGAGCTTGCCGTCTCCGACATGGACCGTGGCTATTACGCCACCCATGCGCTGACCCTTGCCCGGCATCCGTCTGAAACCAGCGAGCGGCTGATGGTGCGGCTGCTTGCCTTTGCCCTGTATGCCGGCGAGTCGCTGGAGTTTGGCCGCGGCCTGTCGGCCGACGACGAGCCGACACTGTGGAAAAAAGACCTGACCGGCAACATCGAGCACTGGATCGACGTCGGCCTGCCCGACGAGCGCCTGCTGCGCAAGGCATCGGGACGCGCGCGGCAGGTGACGCTGGTGACCTACGGCGGTCGCGGCGCCGGCATCTGGTGGAACGCCAACCAGGCGGCACTGGAACGGCTGGAAAACCTCGACATCATCGACCTGCCGGCCGAGGCCACGCAATCAATGGCGGCACTGGTCGATCGCAACATGGCGATCAACGCCACCATCCAGGACGGGCATGTGTTCATCGGTGATGCCGCGCACACGGTGTCGATTGAACCGGTGTTGATCAAGCGCCGGGTGGATAACAAAAACTGAAACGCCAGCATTGGTGCGGTGTTTCAGCCTGTTTTGGCCTGTGAGGCGCGCGGGTGCTGGGGTTTGATATTCGGGAACTTCTTTAAACCACCAAGATTCGTCATTCCAGCGAACAACCACAAGGGTTGCGCCGGGCTGGAATCCAGTCCG
>CAYQKN010000177.1:0-2759 GCA_964417885.1 uncultured Burkholderiales bacterium
GCTGTTCTTCGGCAGCGTGTCGTACTCGTTCAAATAGCCTCCAGCGAATCTCCCGACGCCTGTACGCCAGGCGCAACCTCAATCCCCGCAGCGATCCTGCGGGGATTTTTTTGTCCGGGTGTCGCCGGTGTGCGGAACGTGGCGGTCTGCTGGTGCCGGCGATTGAACTCAAGCACTGGTGCGGCTTCACGGTCTTTTTTGCTCTGGGAGCCGCGCCAGTGCTTGAGTTTGGTTTTCAACATTGGCAATTCACTGCGACGTGCATCGTTTGGGCAGCCGATGCTCGCCGTCCCGCAGGCGCAACGGGAAGTTCCCGCATCGCCGTATTGGCTAGGCCGGCGGATAGATGCGCAGAAACGCCCGCACCGCATGCCGCACCTGATCGGCGCGTTGCCGGGCGGTGATCTGCTCACCCGCGCCGCAGGCTGCGACGATGCGCAACTGGCCCTGCACCAGAGTGAGGAAATCGGCCGCAGCGCGGTGTGGATCATCGATCTGCATCCGCTGTTCCTGTGCCAGGGCGGCGAAGTAGCCTGCCAGCCGGGCGAGGAACGTATCCAGCCCGTTGGTCAGCACCGCCCGGCGCACCGATTCAAATTTCGGTCCCTCGTGCACCGCCAGGCGGTAGACCGCCAGCGCGTCGGCGGTCAGCATGTGATCGAGGAAGCGTTTCGCCAGCGTGCGCAGCTCCGCTTCCAGGTTCGGCTTGCCGTGCCGTGCGGCGGGGGCGTGGGAAAACAGGTTGGCGGTGCGGCGGCTCATCACCGCCTCGAACAGCGCTTCCTTGGTGCTGAACTCGGCGTACAGCGTGGCCAGCGAACCGCCGGCCAGCCGCACCACCTCATTGACGCTGGTGCCGGCAAAGCCGCGTTCGAGAAACAGCCGCTCCGCCACTTCGACGAAGCGCTGGCAGCGCTGCGCCCGCTGCAGGTCACGCTTGCCGGGGCTGGCGACGGGTTCGCGGGTACTGCGGGTGGGCATCATGATCCGGGACGGGCCGGCGCGGTCCAGCCGCCGCCGAGCGCCTTGAAAAAATCGACGCTGTAGGCGAGCTGCGACTGGCGGTTGCGCGCCAGCGCCAGCTCGGCATCGTTGGCGGTGCGCTGCGCGTCGAGCACCTCCAGGTAGCCGCTGTAGCCGGACTGGTAACGCAGCCGCGCCAGTTCCAGTGAGTTGCGCGCGCTGTCGCGGCGGAGGGTGAGATCGGTTTCGGCCCGCGCTGACTGGCTGGTGTTGACGATGGCATCGGCCACTTCGCGAAACGCGACCGCGATCGCCTTCTGGTAGGCAAACAGCGCCTGCTGCCGGCGCGCCTCGACCTGGTCGACGCGGGCCAGATTGCGGCCGGCATCGAATATCGGCAGGCTCAATGCGAACCCGCCGCTCCAGATGCGCGCGCCGCTGTCGAGCAGGTGTTGCAGGGCCGAACTCTGGCCGCCGTAGTTGCCGGTCAGCGAGATGGTCGGAAACAGCGCGGCACGCGCCACGCCGATCTGCGCGTTGGCCGCCACCAGGTTCTGCTCGGCCACGCGGATATCGGGCCGCCGGTCGAGCAGGGCAGACGGCAGGCCGGGTGGCGGCAGCGGTGGCAGCGGCAGGTCGCGGATGTCGCCGGCCGCGACGCGCAGTTCGGCCCGACCGGACAGCGCCGCCAGCAGGTTCTCGACGCCGCTGCGCTGCCGCTGCAATTCGGTCAGCTGCGCGGCCGCATCGGCGCGCGCGCCGACCGCCTGGTTCAGTTCAAGGTCGGAGGCATAGCCGGCCGCGGCGCGGCTCTTCACCACCTCCAGCGATTCTTCGCGCGTCCTGACGCTGTCGCGCAGCGCGGCGACCTGCGCATCGAGCGAGCGCAGCGAAAACCAGGCCTGGGTGGTGGTGCCGGCCAGCGTCAGCCGCACCACCTCGCGGCCATAGGCGCTGGCCAGCGCCTGCGCGCGCGCAGCTTCGGAGCCGCGCCGCAGCTTGCCCCAGAAATCGAGTTCGAACGCAGTCGACACCGTCAGCCGGCGATCGTTGCGGATCAGCGGTGCATTGGCGTTGAGCGGCACGTCGGTGTCGGCGCTGACGCGCGAGCGGCTGGCGCCACCGCCCAGGTCCAGTTGCGGAAAAAAACCGGCGTTGACCTGGCGCAGCACCGCCTCGGCTTCGTCCACCTGAGCAGCGGCAATGCGCGCGTCACTGTTGGTTGCCAGCACCTGCCCCACCAGTTCGTTCAGCGCGGCGTCGTTGTACAGCGTCCACCAGTCCGCGGCGACCGCCTGACCGGGCAGCGTGGCTTCGTCGCGATAGGCGGCCGGCATCTCCAACGCCGGGCGCCGGTAGTCCGGGCCCAGCGCGCAACCGCCGGCGGCGGCCAGCGCGCACGCGGCCAGCGCGGGTCCGGCAACCCTCGTCAACAGCGATCGATTTTTCATCGTTCCTGCTCCCCGGCCGGCGAGACTTCGGCCGCCTGTTCCATCGGTGAGCCCGGCTTGTGACGCGAGCGGCTGGTGACGACAAAAAACAGCGGAATGAAGATGGTCGCGACGAAGGTGGCGATGATCATGCCGCCGAATACGCCGCTGCCCATCGACCGTCGGGCGCTGGCGCCGGCGCCGCTGGAGAACACCAGCGGCACCACGCCGAGCACGAACGCGAGCGAGGTCATGATGATCGGCCGGAATCGCAGCCGCGCCGCCTGCAGCGCGGCTTCGACCGGCTGCATGCCGTCGAGGTAGCCCTGCTGCGCGAACTCGACGATCAGGATCGCGTTCTTGGCC
>CAYQKN010000177.1:2769-7034 GCA_964417885.1 uncultured Burkholderiales bacterium
CCCATGACGGCGCGAGTCATGTGCTGCATGAGGTAGATGTCGTTCTCCATGCCGCGTAGCGTGACGAAGCCGACCGCGCCCAGCACCGCGAACGGCACCGCCAGCAGCACCGAGGTCGGCAGCAGCCAGCGCTCATACAGGGCGGCCAGGATCAGGAACACCATGATGATGGCGAAGCCGAAGGCAAAGAACGAGGCATTGCTGGCGCGTTTTTCCTGGAACGCCTGGCCGGTCCAGGCAATGGTGTAGCCCTCCGGCAGGTAGCCCGCCGCCACCTGCTCGACCGCGCGGATGGCGTCACCCGAGCTGACCCCCGGCCTGCCCGCGCCGAGCACCTTGGCCGCAAGGAAACCGTTGAAGCGCTCCAGCTGCTCGGGCCCGGTCAGGTTGCCGGTGGTGATCACGGCCTTGAGCGGAATCATCTCGCCCGTGGTATTGGAACGGACGAAGACATTGCCCAGGTCTTCCGGCTTGGCGCGGTAGCGCGCGTCGGCCTGCAGGTTGACGCGATAGGTGCGGCCGAACTTGTTGAAGTCGTTGACGTACAGCGTGCCCATGGTCGCCTGCAGCGCCTCGAACACATCCGACACCGGCACGCCGAGCGCGATCGACTTTTCGCGATCGACCTCCACCTTCAGCTGCGGCGTGGTCGGCCGGTAAAACGAATTGATGCCGGTCAGCGCCGGGCTCTTCGCCAGTTCCGTCATCAGTCCCTGCATCACCTCGGCCAGCCGCTTCGGATCGGGGTTGACGCGGCTCTGCACATAGACCTCGAAGCCGCCGGCCTGGCCGATGCCGCGAATGGTCGGCGGGTTGAAGGCGAAGGCCTGGCCGTCGCGCAGCGTGGCGCCTTTTTTCATGATGTCGGCCGCCACCTGCTGCGCGGTCTCGGTGCGCTGCTCCCAGCGCTTGAGCGGGATGAACATGGTCGCGGCGTTGGTCTTGTTGCCGCCGCCGATCAGGTCGAAGCCGTTGATGACGAGCACGTTCTCGATCGCCGGGTGATCGGCCAGCAGCGACTGCAGCTGCGCCGTGGCCTTCATGGTGCGCTCCAGCGTGGCGCCATCCGGCAATTGCACCGAGCCGAACAGGTAGCCCTGGTCCTCCGGCGGCACAAAGCTGCCCGGCAGCCGCAGGAACAGCAGCACCGCCAGCGCGATCACGCCGAGGAACGCCAGCAGCGCGAACACGCGCCGCCGCAGGGTGAAGGCGACGCTGCCGATGAAGCGCTCGGTCAGCCAGGTGAAGCCGCGGTTGAACGGCCGGAAGAATTTCGAATCGTGGTCGCCGCTCTTGAGCAGAATGGCGCACAGCGCCGGCGTCAGCGTCAGCGCCATGAAGCCCGAGATCACCACCGCGATCGCCACCGTCAGCGCGAACTGCCGGTACATCGAGCCGGCGATGCCGCCGAGGAACGCCACCGGCACGAACACCGCGCACAGCACCAGCACGATCGCCACCACCGCGCCGGATACCTCGCGCATCGCTTCGACCGAGGCTTCGAACGCCGCCATCTTGCGGTCGCGCATCAGGCGCTCGACGTTTTCCAGCACCACGATGGCGTCGTCGACCACGATGCCGATCGCCAGCACCATGGCGAACATGGTGAGCGTGTTGATCGAGAAGCCGACCAGCCACAGCCCGGCGAAGGTGCCGATCAGCGAGATCGGCACCACGATGATCGGGATCAGCGTCGCCCGCACCGTCTGCAGGAACATGAACACCACCAGGATCACCAGCACCGCCGCCTCGAGGATGGTGATGATCACCTCGCGGATCGAGGACTCGACGAAGCGCGTGGTGTCGAACGGAATCGCGTACTGCACCCCCTCGGGGAAGCCGGCCTTGAGCTCGTCCATGCGCTTCCTCACCGCATTGGCGACGTCGAGCGCGTTGGCACCGGACTGGAGAAATACCGCCGCGCCGATGTTGGGCCTGCCGTTGAGCGTGTTCGAGGTGTCGTAGTTGAGCGCGCCCAGCTCGATGCGCGCGATGTCCTTCAGCCGCAGCGCGCCGCCCGGCCCGCCGGCGCGCACCACGATCTCACCGAACTGCTCGGCCTCGATCAGGCGCCCGCTGGCGGTGACGGTGTAGACGATCGCCTGGCCGGGCAGCGCCGGCTCGGCGCCGATCTTGCCGGCCGCGTACTGGTTGTTCTGCGCCCGCACCGCCGTCGCCACCTCGCCCGGCGTGATGCCGAGCTGCGCCATCCGGTCCGGCTTCAGCCATACCCGCATCGAGTAGTCGCGCGCGCCGAACACATTGACATCGCCGACGCCGGGGATGCGCTTGAGTTCGTCGACCACGTTGATCGAGGTGTAGTTGGACAGGTACAGGGTGTCGAAGCGGTTGTCCGGCGACACCAGCGACACCACCACCAGGATGTCGTTGGAGCGCTTCTGCACCGTCACGCCGCTGCGGCGCACCTCGTCCGGCAGGCGCGGCAGCGCCAGCTGCACCTTGTTGTTCAGGTTGAACACCGCCTGGTCGACATTGGTGCCGACCTCGAAGGTGGCGGTGATGGTGACGGTGCCGTTGGACGAGGAACTGGAGCTGAAGAAGGCCAGCTTCTCAACCCCCGACAACTGTTCCTCGATCGGCGCGGCCACCGTCTTGGCAAGTGTTTCCGCGCTGGCGCCGGGGTAGGAGGTGGTGACGGTAACGGTGGGCGGGGCGATTTCCGGATAGACCGCGATCGGCAGCAGCACCGCCGAGATCAGGCCGGCGATGACGATGATGATGGCGATCACGCCGGCGAAGACCGGGCGCTCGATGAAGAAGCGTGAATTCATGTCGCTCGCTCAGTTCTTCTTGGCGGGTTCGGCCGGCGCGGGCGCGGATTCCGCCTTTACCGCGACGCCGGGACGCAGCTTGACCAGGTTGTCGACGATGACTTCCTCGCCCGCCCGCAGTCCGTCGGTGATGATCCAGTCGCTGCCGATCCAGCTGCCGGTCTCGACCTTGCGCCGCAGCGCCTTGCCGTCGGGGCCGATCAGCCAGACGAAGCGTCCCTGGTCGTTTTGCGCCACGGCGCCTTGCGGCACCACGATCGCCTCGCGCAGTCCGACCACCAGCTGGGTGCGCACGAACTGTCCCGGCAGCAGCGCCAGGTCCGGATTGGCGAACTCGGCGCGCAGCTGCACCGTGCCGAGCCGGCTGTCGACGGTCGAGCCGGCGAAGTTGAGCCGCCCGCGGGCCGGATACTCGCGGTTATCGGCCATCAGCAGGCGCACCTCGGCGCGCTTGCTGGCATTGCCGCGCAGCGCGGCATGCTCGGCTTCGGACAGCGAAAAGCGCACCCAGATCGGATTGGTCTGGGTCAGCGTGGTCAGCAGGCTGTTGTCGGTGCCGGCATTGACCAGGCTGCCCTCCGAACGCAGCGAGCGGCCGGTCACGCCGGCGATCGGCGCCGCCACGTCGGTGTAGGACAGGTTCAGTTCGGCATCGCGCACCCGCGCCTCGGCAGACTGCACCGCGGCCTCGATCTGTTTCAGGCCGGTGGCAGCGTCATCGGCCTCGCGCTGGCTGATGGCTTTTTTCAGTACCAGCGGCTGCAGGCGGGCATGTTCGCGCTGCGCCTGTTCGAGTCGGGCACGGTCCTGGTTGAGCGTCGCCCGGGCCTGCGCCAGGGCGGACTCGAACGGCGCGCGCTCGATGCGGTACAGCGGCACCCCGGCCCGCACCGCCTCGCCTTCGGCGAACAGCTGCTTCTGCACAAAGCCGGTGACGCGCGAGCGCACCTCGACTTCCTTCGATCCTTCGGTGCGGCCGACCGCCTCGACCAGCAGCGGCACCTGGCGCGGCGCCACCTTCAGCAGCGTGACCGCGAGCGGCGGCGGCGCGGCGCCGGCCGCCGGGTCGGCGCCCTTGCCGCAGGCCGACAGCAGGACGAGGGAGACGCAGGCGCTGGCCGCCAGCCGGCGGCGACCAGGTCGGTGGCACAGCGGCAGGAGGAGTTGGCGTGGAGCGGATGGATTCATGTTGGCAACCGTGGCGGCGCGACGCTGGCGCGCCGCGCGGGGTGGGGACGAAAATCTGCGGGAATAACAGGTATGGCGGCGGTCGTGGCACCGGCATGCTCGCGCCTGCCGGCAGCCGGACAACCGCGTGTGCCGCGTTTGATGTAGTGACGGCTACACGAAAGTGTATCACCTGCCGCGCCGGCCTTTCAACACGCGTGCGCCGCCGGCGCGGATGCGCGCCGGCAGGTAACATGCGTCTGGTTTTCCAATCGCGGATCGCGCCTGACCTCATGGCTGGTATTC
>CAYQKN010000178.1:0-1108 GCA_964417885.1 uncultured Burkholderiales bacterium
GACGCCAAAGAACCAGTCCTTGGTCCAGAATCCAGCCTTTTTCATTCTCTCCCCTTGCCGCGAGCGCGGCGAGAACTATCGAATGCAGCGATTGTAACGGAAAAGGAAACCCGTCTCACTACCGTATTCGGGGCAGAAAAAAGCCGCTACGCATGGCGTAACGGCTTGATTTGGCAGGATTCGCGCAACGCGCTGCCGGTTAACTGCCCAGAATGGTGCCGGCGGCGGCGCCGAATGCGGCGGCAAATTCGGCAGCCGATACTTTCTTGCCATCCTCGTGCTTGACCTTGGCGATTTCGACCTGCCCGCCCTGCGCCGTGATGAACATGCCGCTGTCGGTGATCGAGGTGATTTCACCCGGCTTGCCCTTGACCGCGCCGAAGGTGCGCACCAGGTGTTTCTTGCTGCCGAACAGCTGCACCTTCTTGCCGGCCAGCGTGGTCCAGGCGCCGGGCGCCGGGTCGCAGCCGCGAATCAGGTTGTGCACGTAGTCGACATGGTTGTTGAAGTTGATCTTCGCCTCGGCGGCCCGACACCAGCCCTCGTAGCTCGCCTGCGATTCATCCTGTACCGTCTCGGTGTGTTTGCCCGCCACCACCAGGTCGGCAGCCTCGAGCATCGCCGCCACGCCCATCGGGAACAGGCGATCGAAATAGACCGTGCCCAGCGTATCGTTCTCGCTCACCGGCGTTTTTTTCTGCAGCACCACTTCGCCTTCGTCGAGGCCGTCGTTGGGCCGGAAGATGGTGAGGCCGGTTTCGGTTTCGCCGCGGATGATCGGCCAGTTGATCGACGACGGGCCGCGATATTTCGGCAACAGCGACGGGTGATATTGGATGGTGCCGTGCTTGGGGACCTTGACGAAATCCTGCGGCGCGAATTGCAGCACGAACGCCATGATGCCGATATCGACGTTGAGGTCCTTCATCGCCTGCACCGCATCCGGGCCTTTCAGCGAGGGCAACTGAAAAGTTTTCAGCCCTTTCTCTTGCGCGGCGACGCGCAATGGATCCGGCTTGGCGCCTTCCTTTTCCGGCGCGCAGAACACGCCGGCGACTTCATCGCCACGTGCCAGAAACGCTTCCAGTACTGCCTTGCCAAAATCCTG
>CAYQKN010000178.1:1208-2458 GCA_964417885.1 uncultured Burkholderiales bacterium
TATTTCTTCGCTGGCGCCGAGAACGCACCGGCTGCCTTCATCGCCGCAACCTTGGCCGCGTCGTATCCCAGCACGTTGGTCAGCACATCGTCGGTATGTTCGCCCAGCAGCGGCGAGCGCTCGATCTTCGCCGGCGAGGCCGAGAGCTTGATCGGCATGCCGACGTTCCACCACTTGCCGCGCTGCGGATGGTCGAGCTCGACGTACATTTCCCGCCCACGCACATGTTCGTCGGTCGCCAGGTCGGTAGTCGACATGATCGGACCGCAGGGCACATCCAGCGGATTGAGGATCGCCATCAGTTCGCGCTTGTCGTATTTCTCGGCGAATTTGTTCAGCAACGCCCACACCAGCGCCTGGTTCTTGCGCCGCTCGGCAATGGTCGAGACACGCGGATCGTTGGCGAGCTCGGGCACGCCCACGTCGGGGCCGATACGGTTGGCGAGCGCCACCCAGACAGCTTCCTGCACCACCACGTAGAGCCAGTCGTTGGCGCCGTGCGGCTTGCAGTGAATGGCGTTGCCCAGTTGTCCGCCGCCCGAGTCATTGCCGGCGCGCGGCACGTCGCCCATGCCCTGGTAGGTCGGCACCGAGTACTCGGCGAGCGACTGGCGCGTGAGGCGCTGGTGGTCGCGGAATTTCACCCGGCACAGATTCATCACGCCGTCCATCATCGCCACTTCGACGTATTGCCCTTCGCCGGTCCGGTTGGCCTGGTGCAGCGCGGCCAGCAGGCCGATGGCCAGATGCAGGCCGGTGCCGGAGTCGCCGATCTGCGCGCCGGTCACGAACGGCGCGCCATCGGGCACGCCGGTGGTGCTCATCGAGCCACCCATCGCCTGCGCCACGTTTTCATAGGCCTTGAATTCGGCGTAAGGACCGCTGGAGCCAAAACCCTTGATCGAGCCGACCACGATCTTCGGATTGATCTCGTGGATTTTTTCCCAGGTGAAACCGAGACGCTCAAGCACACCGGGGCCGAAGTTCTCCATCATGATGTCGCACTTCTTCAGCAGGTCGACAAACACCTGCTTGCCTTCCGCGCTCTTCATGTTGACCGTGATCGAGCGCTTGTTGCAGTTGAGCATGGTGAAGTAGAGGCTGTCCGCGCCCGGTACGTCGCGCAACTGGCCGCGCGTCGCATCGCCCTGCGGCGGCTCGAACTTGATGACGTCCGCACCCATCCACGCCAGCAATTGGGAACATGTCGGTCCGGCTTGCACATGCGTCATGTCGAGAATACGTACACC
>CAYQKN010000178.1:2558-6940 GCA_964417885.1 uncultured Burkholderiales bacterium
TCATCAATGACCGCGTTGATCAGCGTCGGCTTCCGCGAACGGATCGCTTCTTCCATCGCCTTTCTCAATTCTGCCGGCGTGGTCGCATTCACCCCGACGCCGCCAAAGGCTTCCATCAGTTTGTCATAACGCGCGCCCTTGACGAACACCGTGGGCGCCACATCCGGCCCGCCAGTGGGGTTCACGTCGGTGCCGCGATAGACGCCGTTGTTGTTCATCACCACCACGCATACCGGCAGGTGATAGCGGCAGATGGTCTCGACTTCCATGCCGGAAAAACCAAACGCGCTGTCGCCTTCGACGGCGATCACCGGCAGGCCGGTTTCGACTGCCGCCGCCACCGCGAAGCCCATGCCGATACCCATGATGCCCCAGGTACCCACATCCAGGCGTTTCCTCGGCTTGTACATGTCGACAATACTGCGGGTGAAATCGAGTGCGTTGGCGCCCTCGTTCACCAGCATCGCATCCGGGTTGGCCTTGACGATGTCGCGCACCACGTTGAGCGCGCTGTGGAAATTCATCGGCACCGGGTCCTTGGCCAGCGTTTCGGCCATCTTGGCGACATTCTTGTCGCGGCGCTCCGCGATGGCAGTGAGCCATTCGGCAGGCGGTTTGGCCCAGTTCGAATCGATGTGGCCCAACAGCGCCGATACGCAGGAACCGATGTCGCCGACCAGCGGCGCGGCGATTGCCACGTTACTGTCGGCTTCGGTCGGCGAAATATCGATCTGGATGAATTTCTGGCCGCCCCAGGCCTTGTGATCCTTGCCGCCCCAGGTCTTGCCCTTGCCGTGCGACAGCAGCCAGTTGAGGCGCGCGCCGACCAGCAGCACCACATCGGCCTCGGTCAATACGTAGGAGCGCGCGGCCGACGCCGACTGGGGATGCGTATCGGGCAGCAGGCCCTTGGCCATCGACATCGGCAGATAGGGGATGCCGGTTTTCTCGACCAGCGCGCGGATGTCGGCATCGACTTGCGCATAGGCCGCGCCCTTGCCCACCAGAATCAGCGGGCGCTTGGCGCTTTTGAGCAGATCAATGGCGCGCTGCACCGCGTCCGGCGCGGGAATCTGGCGTGGCGCCGGATCGACTACCTTGATCAGGGATTTTTTGCCGGCCTCGGCATCCATGCTCTGGGAAAACAATTTGGCCGGCAGGTCGAGGTAGACGCCGCCCGGCCGGCCGGATACGGCGGCGCGGATCGCGCGCGCGACACCGACACCGATGTCCTCGGCGTGGAGCACACGAAAGGCCGCCTTGCACAGCGGCTTGGCGATGGCGAGCTGGTCCATTTCCTCGTAATCGCCCTGCTGCAGGTCGACGATCTCGCGTTCGCTGGAGCCGGAGATCAGGATCATCGGGAAGCAGTTGGTGGTGGCATTTGCCAGCGCGGTCAGGCCATTGAGAAAGCCCGGCGCCGAGACGGTGAGGCAGACACCGGGCTTGCCGGTGATGAATCCGGCGATGGCTGCCGCGTTGCCGGCGTTCTGTTCATGACGGAACGAAATGACGCGTATGCCTTCCGCCTGCGCCTTGCGCGTGAGGTCGGTGATCGGAATGCCGGGCAGGCCATAAATGGTGTTGAGCCCGTTGAGTTTCAGGGCATCGATGACCAGGTGAAAACCATCGGTCGTTGCTGCGGATTGTGCATCGGTTGTCATGCTGGGATGCCTCGCGTTCTTGGCGTCAATTGAAACTGTTTGGTGGTTGCCGGCCGCGGAAATCGCCGCGACCGCCAATATTCTTGATTTTGGTCAATACCTGAAAACAGCCGCTCTTCAGTTGTGCAGACGCATGATAAAAAATGCCAAAATGGTAGCGCCTTGATTCCCGTCAATAGCTTAAAACCGGATCGCCCAAAACATCATGACCTTGCTCATTTCTCACCCTCAACGCGAGCTGATCCGTAACCAGCTTGCCAAAAACATCGTGTTGCGCACGCTGAAGCCGCGCGCGTTCACCGAACTCGAAAAGCACCTGACGATCACCGACCACAAGAAGGGCGACCTGCTGCTGGGGCAGGGTGACCACGACATGGCGCAATACTTCATCCTGGACGGCATCCTGAAGCGCGTGGTGTCGAACCAGGAGGGCAAGGAAATGATCCTGCGCTTTTCGAAAGAGGACGACATGGATACCAGCTATGCCGCGTGGCGCCTGCGCACGCCGGCGCCGTACACCATCCGCGCCGTCACCAAGGCGCGCGTGGCGCAGCTGCCGATGGAAGCCTGGGTCGAGTTTCTCGACAAGCATCCGTCCGCCAAGGACGATTTTGAGTACGAGGTGATGCACCTGATGTCGGAAGTGATGGCGCACACCATCACGCTGCATCTGCTCGATGCGGCCGGTCGGGTTCAGCGTTTTCTGCGCAAGCATCCGGATTTGTATGAACGTGTGCCGATGAAGGAACTGGCGTCGCACCTGAACCTGTCGGCCGAGACGCTTTCGCGCCTCAAGCAGAAAGGCAAGGTACAGGCGATTCTGGCGCGCTAGCCGCCCGGCTAGCGCGTGAGTCCGCCGGGAAAAATGCGCCCGCCGAGACTGCCGGCAATCACCGCCAGCTGGTTGGTCACGGTGGTGACGCCGGCCACCTTGCCCGCCACCTCGGCACAGCGCTCGCGCTCCGCCTGGTCGGTGACGATTCCCGACAGCACCAGCTCGCCATTCGTGACCGATTCGATGACGTCCACACCGGAGGTGTCGGGATTGGCGCGCAGCGCGGCGCGTACCCGCGCCGCCAATGCCAGGTCCAGCAGGTGCTGGCGCGATGCCGGCGTTTCGGCAAACTCGGGGCTCCTCGCCAGCGCGACGACCAGGTCGACGCAGGTCGCCACCGACACCCGCTCGGTATTGACGGTCAGGTCGTAGAGCGAGGGATCGCCCCAGGTCACATCGAAATGTTCCGACATGCGGGTCGCGCGGGCGGCGTCGTCGACGCGGATTTCCTTGCGTGCCAGCGATTCATCGTCGGTCTCCAGTCGCGCCATCAGGCGCTTGATCCGCAGCGGCATCGGCGAGCAGACCTTGATGCCGGGAATGTGCGCAACCGGCCGCAGCCATTGCGTCGCACCCCAGCCGCGAATCAGCACGTTGCCGCGCACGGCAAGGTCGAACACTTCTTCGGCGGTGAAAATCGAGATCGTCTTTTCGTCCGCGGCCCAGCGTTCGATGGTGCTGGCCTTGCCTTCGCGCAGGCGCCGGATCAGGCTTTTCTTCACGTGCATCTTGCCGGCGACGACGTCACCGACCTCGTGCCGGACCTGCGTGAGGCCAAGCGCTTCGCACACCCCCAGCGCGACGTCCTTGCCGAGGGTGGCCATTTCCTGCGTCATGGTGATAACGGGCATGTCGATTCCTCCTGCGGCTCAGCGGCCGCGCAACTTGGCGATGACGCCCTTGAGCGGCGCCCAGAACAGCATCAGCATCGCCAGCGCGGTGATGCCGCCGACCAGGCCGTTGGCGAAGAAGATCGACATGTTTCCCTGCGACATCAGCATCGACTGGCGGAACGCATCCTCGGCCCGGTCGCCCAGCACCAGTGCCAGCACCAGCGGCGCCAGCGGATAGTCGAGTTTCTTGAAAATGTAGCCGACCACGCCGAAACCGACCATCAGCCAGACATCGAACATCGACCCGTGCACGGTGTAGGCACCGATGGCGCAGATCACCAGGATTACCGGCGCCACGATCGAGAACGGAATGCGCAGGATGGCGGCAAAGAACGGCACCGTGGTCAGCACCACGATCAGGCCGGCGATGTTGCCGAGGTACATCGAGGCTATCAGGCCCCAGACAAACTCCTTCTGCTCCTGGAACAGCAGCGGCCCCGGTTGCAGGCCCCAGATCACCAGGCCGCCCAGCAGCACGGCGGCGGTGGGCGAGACGGGAATGCCAAGGGTCAGCATCGGCAGCAAGGCGGCGGTACCGGCAGCGTGCGCCGCCGTTTCCGGCGCCACTACGCCTTCCATTTCGCCTTTGCCGAAGTTGGCGCCATTGGGCGACATGCTTTTCGCCACGCCGTAGCCCATGAACGAAGCCGGAGTTGCGCCGCCGGGGGTGATGCCCATCCAGCAACCGATGGCCGAGGACCGCAGCGACGTCTTCCAGTACTTGGGCAGCTGCTTCCAGGTGTCGATCACCACCCGCATCTTGATCTTGGCCTCGGCACCCTTGAATGCCAGGCCTTCCTCGATCGTCAGCAGGATCTCGCCGATGCCGAACAGGCCGATCACGGCGATCAGGAAATCAAAACCTTTCAGCATTTCGGTGTAGCCAAACGTCAGGCGCAACTGTCCGGTGACGGTGTCCAGCCCCACCGCGGCCAGCGCGAAGCCGAGCATCATCGCGGCGATGGTCTTGAACGGCGAGCCTTTGGACAT
>CAYQKN010000179.1:0-5569 GCA_964417885.1 uncultured Burkholderiales bacterium
GCCGCGAGCGCGCCGGCCTGATCGCGCAGCTGGCCAACATGGAAACACAGCCGGAATCGGTGCCGATCAATTACCTGGTGCAGGTCGAAGGCACCCCGCTGCAGCAGAAAATGCAGGCAGCCGGCGCAGCGGGCGCGATCGACTGGACCGAGTTCGTCCGCACCATCGCGGTGGCGCGCATCACCATGCCGAAAAGTTTTGTCCGCCTGTCGGCCGGGCGGCAGGAGATGAACGAAGCGACCCAGGCAATGTGTTTCCTGGCCGGCGCCAACTCGATTTTCTATGGCGAGAAACTGCTCGTCACCGGCAACCCGGATGTGGATCGCGATCGTTCGCTGTTCGAACGGCTGGGAATTTCACCGATTTAGCCGATACACCGTCCGCCTGCGCCATCGCTGCGCAAGTTGTAAATGAAACACAAGCACTGGAGCGGCTTCCATGGCAAAAGTGGCTGGAAAGCCGCTCCAGTGCTTGTGTTTCATTGACAGATCGACCTGTTTTCGATCCCGCACCGTTCACCGACCCATGTCCCTGTCCGATTTCAACCAGCTCCTGTCCGAACTTGCGCAAGCCGACCAGCTGCGGGTGCGGCGCATTGTCGACGGGCCGCAGGATACGTCGATGGTGATCGACGGCCAGCGCATGATGTCCTACGCCAGCAACGATTACCTGGGACTCGCCAATCATCCGAAAGTGGTGGAGGCGGCGATGCGTGCGCTGAAGCGCTACGGCCTCGGTGCCGGCGCCTCGCACCTGGTCTCGGGCCACATGCGCGCGCACCACGAGCTGGAGGAAAAGCTGGCGGACCACATCGGGCTGCCGAAGGCGCTGCTGTTTTCCTCCGGCTATGCCGCCAACCTCGGCATCCTGACCGCGCTGGCCGGACGTGGCGACAGCATTTTTGCCGACAAGCTCAATCACGCCTGCCTCAATGACGGCGCGCTGCTGTCGCGCGCCAATTTCAAGCGCTACCCGCACGGCAACCTTGCGCGCCTGGCGGCGATGCTGGCCGACGCCAAACCGGGCGGCCGCAAACTGATCGTCACCGACGCCGTGTTCAGCATGGACGGCGACATCGCGCCGCTACCTGAACTGCTGGAGCTGGCGGTCAAGCACGATGCGTTGCTGGTGATCGACGACGCGCACGGCTTTGGCGTGCTGGGCTATCGCGGCAAGGGTTCGCTGGAACATTTCAACCTGCTGAAGGCGGACGGCCGCGAACGCATCGTCTACATGGCCACGCTGGGCAAGGCGGCCGGCGGCTACGGTGCCTTCGTTGCCGGCGGTGACGATGTGGTCGAGTGGATCCTGCAGTCCGCGCGCACCTATATCTTCACCACCGCCACGCCGCCGGCGATCGCCGCGGCGATGGCGGCCAGCCTGGAGGTGATGCAGGAAGACCGTGAGCGGCTGAAACACCTGCGCACGCTGATCGATTTTTTCTCCGATTCGCTCAAGCTGCACTACGCCCGGCTGCCGTTTTCGCAGACCGCGATCCAGCCGGTGATCATCGGCGCCAACGCCACCACGCTGGCGTTTGCCGAGGCGCTGCGCGAGCGCCACATGTTTGTGCCCGCGATCCGGCCGCCGACGGTGCCGGCGGGCACCGCAAGGCTCAGGGTGTCGCTGTCGGCGGCGATGTCGGCCGACGACCTGTTCGACCTCATCACCGCCATCACCGACCTGGAAAACATCCTGATGCGCGAACCGTCATGAAGGGCCGCGCATGACGGTGTTCGTCGATGTGGTCGGCCGCGGGCCGAACCTCACGCTGCTGCACGGCTGGGGTCTCAACGGCGCGGTATGGAACGGACTGCGTGACCCGCTGGCGCGGCAGTTCACGCTGCACCTCATCGACCTGCCCGGCCACGGCCGCTCGCACGGCGCGCCGGTATCGAGCCTGGACGCAATGGTCGACGCGATCGCCCACGCCATGCCGCAACAATCTCACCTGCTCGGCTGGTCCCTCGGCGGCCATGCCGCACTGGCGCTGGCGCACCGCTACCCGCAGCGGGTCGGCAAGCTGGTGACGGTGTGCGCCACGCCGCGTTTCGTCACCGCCGATGACTGGCCGAACGGCAAGAAGCCCGAAGTGCTGGCGGACTTTTCCCGGCGCCTCGCGACCAACTACCTCGCCACCATCCGCAATTTCCTCGCGCTGCAGGCGCTGTACCAGCCGGACATGCGCGAGGTGGTTCGCGCCCTGCAGGTTGCGGTCGGTGCGCACGGCGCGCCGCCGGTGGAGAGCCTCGCCGCCTGCCTGGACATCCTGCGGGTCAGCGACATCCGCGCCATCGTGCCGCACATCGCCACCCCGACACTGGTGCTGCAGGGTGACCACGATGCGCTCACGCCCACCGCGTCGGCGCAGTGGCTGGCTGACCACCTGCCCGACAGCACCTACTGCCTGATCGAGCACGCCGCGCACGCGCCGTTCCTGTCGCACCGCGAAGTGTTTGTCGATCACCTGACCGCCTTCCTCGCCGCATGAACGCCTCCCGACCATCCCTTCCCGCCAAACGCGCCGTGCGCCAGTCGTTCGGCGCCTCCGCCGTCCGCTACGACGAGCACGCGTTCCTGCAGCGAGAAATCGGCGACCGCCTGTTCGAGCGACTGCAGTACGTCAAGCTCGCGCCGCAGCGTGTGCTCGATATCGGCAGCGGCACCGGCTACGCGACGCAGAAGCTGCGCGAGCAATATCGCGACGCGATGCTGATCGCCCTCGACATCGCGCCGGACATGCTGCGGGTCGCGCGCGACAAATCCGCCGGCACCTCGCTACTGAAGCGCATGCTGGGCCGGCGGCACGATCGCGAATACGTTTGCAGCGACGCCGAGGCGCTGCCGCTGGCCGGCGAGAGCATCGACCTGGCCCTGTCCAACCTCGCCATGCAGTGGACCGACCCGGAACAGGTAGCCAAAGAAGTGCACCGGGTGCTGAAACCGCAGGGCCTGTTCATGTTCACCACCTTCGGCCCGGACACGCTGAAGGAACTGCGCGCCGCGTTCCGCGCGATGGACGATGCGCCGCACGTCAATACCTTTCCCGACATGCACGACATCGGCGACATCCTGGTTCACTCCGGTTTTGCCGATCCGGTGATGGACCAGGAGATCGTCACCCTGACTTACGAGCAGCTGAAGCCGCTGCTGCGTGAACTGAAGGGCATCGGCGCACACAACGTGCTGCCGGGGCGCTCGACCGGCCTGATGGGCCGGCAGCGCTGGCAGCGGATGGTCGATGCGTATGAGCGTTTCCGCCGGGACGGCCGCCTGCCGGCCACCTACGAGGTGGTTTACGGCCACGCCTGGAAGCCTGAATTCGGCAAGCGCAAGACGGTCGATGGCCGTCAGCAGATCGACCTGGCCGAATTCAAGCGCATGCTGCACAAATCATGAGCGGTTTTTTCATCACCGGTACCGATACCGGCGTCGGCAAGACTTTCGCCACCGGCGCGCTGATGTACGGCCTGCTGAAGCAGGGCGTGAGCGTCGCGCCGATGAAACCGGTCGCCGCCGGCACCATCGACGTCGACGGCATGGCGCTCAACGAGGATGTCGCCATGCTGATGGCACTGGCCGGCCATCCGTTTCCGTTGCACGCGGTCAATCCGTATTGCTTCCACGAACCGATTGCCCCGCACATTGCCGCCGCGCACGAAGGCGTGGAACCGGATATCGGCGTGATCCAGACCGCCTACCTCGAACTGCGCACCCGCGCCGATGTGGTGCTGGTCGAAGGCGCCGGCGGCTTCCTGGTGCCGCTGTCCAACAGCGAATCGATGGCGCTGATTCCGCAGGCGCTGCTGCTGCCGGTGATCCTGGTGGTCGGCATGCGGCTCGGCTGCATCAACCACGCGCTGCTGACGGTCGAGGCCATCACCGCGCGCGGGCTCACGCTGGCCGGCTGGATCGCCAATACGCCAGGCGAGCCGATGAACGCCTACGCGGAGAACCTGTCCACCCTGCAACGCCTGATCAACGCGCCACTGCTGGGCGAAATCGCGCACCTGGGCGGCCAGCCACTGGGCAGCGCGATCCCGGCCGCCGCCGCCGGACTGAACTGCACCACCCTGAACCCAACCAAGGAGTAACCACCATGTCGTTCAAGCCCCACTGTTCCGGCCTGCTGTTCGCCACCGTTATGGCCGCGCTGCCGGCCGCCGCACAGCCTGTCGTCACCGACGCGTGGGTCCGCAGCATGGCACCCGGCGCCACCGTGTCCGGCGCCTACCTGCATATCCAGTCCGCCAAGCCGATGAAACTGGTGAAGGCGGAAAGCCCGGTCGCCGGCCTGGTCGAGCTGCACAACATGACGATGAAGGATGGCGTGATGTCGATGAAGGCGATGGAGTTCGTCGACATTCCGGCCAACAAGACGGTCGATCTAAAACCGGGCGGCATGCACGTGATGCTGATGAAAGTCGCCAAACCGATCGCCAAGGGCGACAAGGTGCCGCTGACGCTGACCTTTGAGGGCGCTGACAAAAAACCGGTGGTGGTGAAGGTCGAGGCGATCGCGCAGGAAAAGGACACGGGGCGGCATCACCACTGAGCGCCGCAACCCCGGCAGGCGCAGCTGCTCCTCGCCTGCCGCCACACCCCCCACCTCCGTGCGGCGCCGGGCGGGCACCAATTGTGTGCAAAGTCGCCCGCGCCGCACCAGTTGCGCGCACCTAGGCACGACATCAATGCGCCTCGATGCGACCGCTGCGCGCCTTCGCAGAGCGTGCGGCGCATCAAAACGATTCATACCCGTCCTTGGCACGGTCTCTGCAAACGATGTCCTCAGTCCCGCCAACTTCCTGAGGAATCGCCGCCATGTCCATCTTCAATACCGATCCGTTCGATGCCAGCCGGCCGTTCAAGGGGTGCTCCTGTGGCGCCCATGGGTCGCAGGCGGAACATGACGCGGCGGTTCCCGATATCGAGACCTTGCACAGCCGCACCATCCAGGCGGCGGCGCTGAATGCGCTGATCCCGCAGGAATCCGCCCGGCGCGATTTCATCCGCGCGGTCGGCGCCAATACCGCGCTCGGCGCCATTGCCAGCGTCATGCCGATCGGCGCGCTGACCGCGATGGCGCAGGAGAAAGGGCCGCTTGAAAAGAAGGATCTGAAAATCGGCTTCATCCCGATCACCTGTGCCACGCCGCTGATCATGGCGCACCCGCTGGGCTTCTACGAAAAACAGGGCCTCAACGTCAGCGTGGTCAAGACCGCCGGCTGGGCGCTGATCCGCGACAAGATGCTGAACAGGGAATACGACGCCTCGCACATGCTGGCACCGATGCCGATCGCCATCAGCATCGGCGCCGGTGCGGCGGCGATGCCGATGAACGTGGCGACAATCCAGAACATCAACGGCCAGGCGATCACGCTGGCGGTGAAGCACAAGGACAAGCGCGATCCGAAGAAATGGAAAGGCATGGTGTTCGCCGTGCCGTTTGAATATTCGATGCACAATTTCCTGCTGCGCTACTACGTCGCCGAGCACGGCCTCGACCCGGACAAGGACATCCAGATCCGCGTCACGCCGCCGCCGGAGATGGTCGCCAACCTGCGCGCCG
>CAYQKN010000179.1:5579-6935 GCA_964417885.1 uncultured Burkholderiales bacterium
GCAACATCGACGGCTTCCTCGGGCCGGACCCGTTCAACCAGCGCGCGGTGTACGACCAGGTCGGCTTCATCCACATTCTCACCAGTGAAATCTGGGACGGACATCCCTGCTGTTCGTTCGGCGTGCGCAGCGAATGGGTGAAGGAGAACCCGAATACGTTCGCCGCCATGTATCGCGCCGTGCTCAATTCGGCGCAGATGGCGATGAACCCGGCCAACCGCACCACCATCGCCAACGCGATCGCGCCGACCGCTTACCTGAACCAGCCGGTGACGGTGATCGAACAGGTGCTGACCGGCAAGTTTGCCGACGGCCTCGGCAGCGTGAAGAACGTGCCCGGCCGCATCGATTTCGACCCGGTGCCGTGGAGCGCGATGGGGGTGTGGATCCTGACGCAGATGAAGCGCTGGGGCTATGTAAAGGGAGACGTGAAGTACAAGGAGATCGTCGACAAGGTGTACCTGCTGACCGACGCCAAAAAACGCATGAAGGAAATCGGTATGCCGGTGCCTGACAAGCAGGCAAAAAAGATCATCGTCATGGGCAAGGCCTTTGACGAAAGCAAGCCGGAGGAATACCTCGCCGGCTTCAAGATCAAGAAGCTGCCGGCCTAGGCGGGCGACGCCATGATGAAGTCGCTCGGCGTGCGCGCCGCCATCCTGTCGCTGATGATGCTGGGCGTGTTGCTGGTGGTCTGGCACGCCGCGACGGTACCGAAGGAGGCGGTGGCCGCCGCCGACAGCGAGTACGCCAGGCTGATGGGCGCGGGCGCCGCCAAGGCGGATGGCATCCCGACCCCGGGCCAGATCGCCGCCACGATGTGGAAGCACGCCAGCGATCCGTTCTACGACAACGGTCCCAACGACAAGGGCATCGGCATCCAGATCGGCTGGTCGCTGGCGCGGGTGCTGGGCGGCTTCCTGCTGGCGGCGCTGGTGGCGATTCCGCTCGGCTTTGTCATCGGCATGTCGCCGCTGTTCCATCGCGCGCTCAATCCGTTCATCCAGATCCTGAAGCCGATCTCGCCGCTGGCCTGGATGCCGCTGGCGCTGTACACGATCAAGGATTCGGCCACCTCGTCGATCTTCGTCATTTTCATCTGCTCGATCTGGCCGATGCTGATCAACACCGCGCACGGCGTGGCCAGCGTGCGGCGCGACTGGCTGAACGTGGCCCGGACGCTGGAAGTCGGCGTGTTGCGCAAGGCATTCCTGGTGGTGCTGCCGGCGGCCGCACCCACCATCCTCACCGGCATGCGCATCTCGATGGGCATTGCCTGGCTGGTGATCGTCGCAGCCGAAATGCTGGTCGGCGGCACCGGCATCGGCTACTTCGTCTGGAACGAGTGGAACAACC
>CAYQKN010000180.1:0-2908 GCA_964417885.1 uncultured Burkholderiales bacterium
GGATCGTGAAACCACATGCGCTCGGCCAGGTGGCGCAGGTGGCGGCGGCCGAAGGCGTTGACCAGCGCCGCGACACCGAACGCGGCCGGTGTGCGCAGGCTCGATTGACCGGCAAGTGGTCCGCGCCCGCGGGTGGCGATGACGTGCAGCCGGTAGTGCGGGTGTGACAGCACCGCGGCCTCGCGCCCGCCCAGCAGCTGGCGGGTATTGGTGTGCGCGGATTCGCTGACCATTTTGGTCGACGGGCGCGGCGGGTAGGTCTGGCCGACATAGATGTCGCCAAAATCCTTCAGCGCGGCTGTGATGTCGCCACGGCACACGCCGGCGAAACGCCACGCGCCGATGCTGACGCCGATCAGGTCGCGCACGCGCGGCGCGCGCGGCAGCCAGTCGCCGAACAGCGCGTGGTCGAGGCCGATGATGCCGAGCGCCTTCGGTCCGCCGGCCGCCCCGGGCACCACCGCGACCTGCGCCGGTTGCAAACCGTGCTGGCGGATGGTGGCGATGGCTTTCGGGCCGGCACGAATGATCAGGCTGGAGGGTGGCGGCATCGGGATTGTCCAGGGTCTTTCACAAGCTTGAACATAGCACGACAGGTTGCGGCAAATGACAAACCCCAGCACTGGCGAGCCTTTCCAGCCATTTTCGGCCTGCAGGCCGCGCCAGTGCTGGAGTTTGAAATCCGGACATGCCGCCCCATCTGACCGGTTGAATGAAATCGACGAATTCCGGTCGAACGACGTTATGATCGCGCATTACGCCGGAACCCAACCCAAGGATGCCACATGAATAAACTGCTTATCACCGTGATGCTGTTTGCCGCTTCGCTCGTTGCCCTGGACGCGGATGCGGCGCGTCGCCTCGGCGGCGCACGCTCGACCGGCAAGCAATCGCAGAATGTCCAGCGCGATGCGCCGGCGGCGCAGAAGACCGATGTGGCCAAGCCCGCCGCACCGGCTGCCGCCACCCCGGCCGCAGCCGCGCCGGCCGCCATCCCGCCCAAGCCCGCCTCGGCCTGGAAGGGCATGCTCGGCGGCGCGCTGTTAGGCCTCGGCCTCGGCGCGTTGCTGTCCAATCTCGGCATCGGCGGCGCCATGGCCAGCTTCATCAGCACCATGCTGATGCTCGGACTGTTCGGCCTCGCTGCCTATTTCATCTATCGCCTGGTGACGCGCAAGTCTGGCGCCGCCGCGCCGCAGGCAGCCTACGCCGGCGGTTATTCGCCGCAGGCCGCCGATTCGCCGCCGCCGTCGCCGGCCAATTCGTCGACGCCGTTCCGGGTGCCGGAAATCGGCTCCGGCATCGGCGTGCAGCGCACGGATCCGGTCATGTCGCCTGCCCAGACTGATGCCGCGACCTGGTCGGTACCGGCCGATTTCGATGTGCCGGCCTTCCTGCGCAGCGCCAAGTCCTACTTCATCCGCCTGCAGGCAGCCTGGGACAAGGGCGACAGCGCGGACCTGCGCGATTTCACCACCCCCGAGATGTTCGGTGAACTGAAGCTGCAAATGCACGAACGCGGCGCGGCGCCGAACATGACCGATGTGGTGACGCTCGATGCCGAACTGCTGGGAATCGAAGTGATCGGCAACGAGCACCTGGCCAGTGTCAGGTTCACCGGCACCATCAAGGAATCGGCCCAGGCACCGGCCGAGGCTTTCATCGAAGTCTGGAACATTTCCAAGCCCGCCGGCGGCAAGGACGGCTGGCTGCTCGCGGGTATCCAGCAGGTCTCCTGACGCGCGCTGCCCCGCAACGGGCGGCCCGACATCACGACCGGCCGGCAACGGTGCGCAAGGCGCCGTTGCCGGCCGGTTTGTTTTTTTCAGGCGGCCGGTCTGGCGTGTTCCTCGACTTCGAGGTGACACGGCGCCAGCAGCAGGTGCGCCAGTTCATCGGCGTCCCGGGTGTGCATGTTTTCGGCGAACTCGGCGAGACGCGCATCGCCGGCCGCGGTCAGCGTGTCGATCAGCGCCCGCGCCGTCTCGCGCGCCGTGGCGCCGCCCGGCTGGTAGGTCGGCCAGCCCTTGTAGTGCGCCAGCAGTTGCTCGCGGTGATCCCGGTACAGGGCGCAGCCGCGGGTGTAGTCGAGCGCGGCCTGCCTGGCGGCGACCTCGGCATCGATTTCCGCGTCGGTGTGCCGGTAACGCGCCTTCTCTTCCTCGGTCCAGTGCGCCTTCTCGCCGTGATGCTCGCGCAGGGTGGCCACGGTCGACTTGAGCTCGATCTGCGAATGGGTATGCGAATCGCGGAACACGTGCACCATGGCGGCGCCGTGGCCTTCGGTGCCGACGTAGCGCATGCCGGCCGCGACGCGGCGCGGGTTGAAGCGAAACTGCCGGCTGCAGGCGGCTTTCAGGGTATCGAGCAGGGCGCTGACTTTTGCGGGATTCATGCGGCGGGCCTTGTGGATGCGGGCTCCCAGTATCGCGCGTTCGCCGGCGGTGCGCGACGAATCCGCGCCGGCGGCCGGCATCGCCGCGGTGGCGCCGATAGCCACACCCGGCCCTGCTCGGTATAGTGATGGCCGATGACACCTGCCGCGCCACCCGACCCCGCCATCAGCCGCCACGCCTGGACCCTGCTGTTCGTCGCCTGGCTGATCGCCGCCGCCTCGACCCTGGGCGCGCTGTTTCTGGGCGAGGTCATGCACCTGCCAGCCTGCGTGCTGTGCTGGTACCAGCGCATTTTCATGTTCCCGCTGGCGCTGATCCTGCCGCTCGGCCTGTTCCCGCACGATGCGCGGATTTCCCGCTACGCGCTGGCGCTGGCGGTGCCGGGCTGGCTGGTCGCCGCGTTTCACCAGTTGCTGGTGGCAGGCGTGATCCCTGAGCGCATCCGTCCCTGCACCCAGGGCGTGCCGTGCAGCGAGAAGGTGATCGAGTGGTTCGGCTTCCTGACCATTCCG
>CAYQKN010000180.1:3008-6913 GCA_964417885.1 uncultured Burkholderiales bacterium
CCGATGGAGGCGCCGGTGGTGATCGTCGAGTTTCTCGATCCGGCCTGCGGCACCTGCGCGGCGTTCTATCCCCGGGTCAAGCAGATCATGGCGGCCAACCCCGGCAAGATTCGCCTCAAGGTGCGTTATGCGCCGTTCCACAACGGCTCCGACAAAGTGGTCGCCGCCCTCGAAGCCACCCGCAAGCAGGACAAGTTCTGGCCGGCGCTGGAGGCGCTGCTGGCCAGCCAGGACGCGTGGGCGCCCAATCACACGCCGCAGATCGAGCTGGCCCTGCAGCAGCTCGGCGGCCTCGGCCTCGACATGGACCGGCTGCGTGCCGACATGATGGCGCCGGAAGTGGCGCGGGTGATCGCCCAGGATGTGGCAGATGCGCGCACGCTCAATGTCACCAAGACGCCCGAATATTTTGTCAATGGCCGGCCGCTGCCCAGCTTCGGCTTCGAGCAGCTGACGGCGCTGATCAACGAGGAACTGCGCGCACGCGGCAGCCGCTGATGAAGTGCGCGATGGCGTCAAGTCCGGGCCGGCGGCGATGAACCTGAATGCCGAACTTTGGATCGCGATGGCGGCCGCGGCGCTGTTCTATCACCTGGCGGTGAGGCAGAAAGCGCCGACCGCTGTCTACGTGCTGGCGTCGGTGTCGGTGTCGATCATCGTGATGCTGGCGCTGGCGCAGGGGTGGGAGGCGCTGCTGGTGTCGCAACTCGTGTTGCTGGCCCTGATACTGCTGTTCCGCAAAATCCGCGGCGGCAATGACGCGTAATGCCGCCGCCGGTGCGCCGCGTGTTTCCTTTTCCGGAAAATCGTTACCTCGGTTAAGGTAACGCCATGGGAGCCGGCCGGCAACGGCCGCCACAACATCCCGGCCACGCTCACCACCTTTCCGCGAGGAGGAAAACCCGCCATGCGCAAACTGTCGCCGCTGTCCTGCTTTGCTTTTCTGTTTTATGCCGCGCTCGCCGCCGCGCAGCCGGCCACGCCGTCGTCCGCCAGCTTTCCCGGCGCGGTCGGCTGGGCGGCGCAGACGCCCGGCGGACGCGGCGGCAAAATCATCCGGGTCACCAACCTCAACGCCGACGGGCCGGGCTCGTTCCGCGAGGCGATTGAAGCAAAGGGGCCGCGCATCGTGGTGTTCGAAGTCGGCGGCGTGATCGACATGGCGCGCAAGGAACTGGAAGTGCGCGAGCCGTTCCTCACCATCGCCGGCCAGACCGCGCCGTCGCCGGGCATCACGCTGATCCGCACCGGCCTCGACGTGCGCACCCACGACGTGATCGTGCGCCACATCCGCATCCGCACCGGTGTCGACGGGCAGGCAAAGCGCAGCGGCTGGGAGCCGGACGCGTTCAACACCGTCTCGGCCCATCGCGTGATCGTCGACCATTGCACCTTCAGCTGGGCGATCGACGAAAACATGTCCTCCTCCGGCCCGCGCTTCAAGGGCAATACCCCCGACGAGTGGCGCGCCAATACCTCGCACGACATCACGTTTTCCTACAATCTCGCCGCCGAAGGTCTGGCCGATGCCAGCCATCCCAAGGGCGAGCATTCGAAAGGCTCGCTGGTGCACGACAACGTCACCAACATCCTGTTCTACCGCAATGTCTGGGCGCACAACGTCGAGCGCAATCCGCTGTTCAAGGGCGGCGTGCGCGGCAGCGTGATCAACAACCTGATCTACGACCCCGGCAAGCGCGCGATGCACTACAACCTGATGGCGCTGGAGTGGGGCGCGCAGCCGTACCAGAACGGACAGATGAGCGCGGTCGGCAACGTGATGCGCGGCGGACCGTCGACCGACGCGGGGCTGCCGTTCATGATGCTGGGCGGCGATGGCGACCTGGAGTATTACGAGAAGGACAATATCGCGGTCGACAAATTCGGCAATCCGCTGCCGATGTTCGGCCGCTACGGCGAGACGCGCGCGAAACTGATCAGGATGACGAAGCCGGTGGCATGGCCGGCGGGGGTCGCGGTGATGCCGGCGCGCGATCTTGAAACCCACATCCTTGCCCATGCCGGCGCGCGGCCCTGGGATCGCGATGGCGACGACATCCGGGTGCTGTTCTTCATCGCCGAGGGGCGCGGCAGGATCATCGACGACGAGAAGGAAGTGAGCGCCTATCCGGCGCACAAGCCGACCCAGGCCGCGTTTGTCGAGGCGGACTGGGATCTCGCCACGATGGAGCCGAAGTCGGGCCGCTACCCGGGCCAGAAGGGGCCGGTGCAGGAGCGCCTCAGCACGCGCGACCGGCAGATGCGAAACTAGCGTTCCCCGCATGCCAAAGGCCGTCGCCCGTGACCGGCAACCTGCAAAAAATCCGTTTCTTCCGTCGCCGCATTCCGGACTTCGACTGTGTGCCGGGCTGCCACGACTGCTGCGGGCCGGTGACGGCCTCGAGCGAGGAAATGTTCGACCTGCCGCCGCTCAGCGATGCCATCCGCGCGGCGGCGCTGGACAGCCTGTCCTGTCCGCACCTCGGTGAATCCGGTTGCACGGTCTACGCCAGCCGGCCGCTGATCTGCCGCGTGTTCGGCACCACGCCGCGGCTGCCGTGCCCGCGCGGCCGGCGGCCGGCGCAACTGATCGATCAGCAGCTCGATGACCGGATCCAGCGCTTTCTCGCCGAAACCCGGCAGGTGCTGGTCTGATGCCGGCGTTGTCTGGTTGCCCCACTGTCCCGCCGTCGCATGCTTGAGCTGCCCAATCCGTTCGAGGAGGAGGGCGGCGTCATCCGCCTGCTGGAGCCGGACGGTAGCGATCACCGCCAGCTGCTGGCGCGCGTTCTCGACGGCAGTTACGACCGGCCGTTCCTGATCGAGGAAGACGGCATCCGCTCGCTGTATTTCACCCGCGCGCATACGCAAAGCGGCATGCGCCTCAGCGCCCCCGACGCGCTCGAATTCGACTACACCCGCAAGATGATGGCGGTGCTGCTGTTTGTCCCCCAGCCGCAGCAGCTGCTGATGCTGGGGCTGGGCGGCGGCTCGCTCGTCAAGTACTGCTACCGCCACCTGCCGCAGGCGCGCATCACGGCGGTCGAGATCGATCCGGACGTGCTGGCGTTCCGCGACCAGTTCCTGCTGCCGGCCGACGATGCGCGGCTGCGCATCGTGCAGGGCGATGCGTTTGCCTACCTCGACCAGTGCCTGCGCGATCGCGATCTCCATCCGGACGTGGTGATGATCGACGCATTCGACCGCCACGGTTTTTCGGCATCGGTCTGCAGTCCCGCCTTCTACCTCAACGTGCGTGACGCGCTGGCGCCGCGGGGCGCGATGGTGGCCAACATGGTCGGGCCGAAGGCCGAGCGCGAGGCGCACGTCGAGATGATCGCCGAGGTGTTCGGCGGCAACGTGATCGTGCTGCCGATCGCCAGCGACGGCAATTACCTGCTGTTCGCGTTTCGCGACGCGGCCTTCGAGCCGCGCTGGCGCTGGATCGAAGGCCAGGCGAAGGCGATGCAGAAACGCTACGGGCTCGATTTTCCGGCCTTTGCCGCCGGGCTCAAGCGCAGCCGCAAGGACGGCTATCTGCAGCGCACCATGCTCCAGCCGCAGGACCAGTCGGGTGAGGCTTGAGAGATGAAACACCAGCACTGGTGCGGCGTTCCAGCCATTTTTGCCTCGAACGCCGCGCCAGTGCTGGTGTTTGGCGGCGGGCGCGGCAACCATGCGGGCAACGCGGACCTGCAAGCCATTCCGCTTGCCGCATTGAACGATCGATGAACAGGCGCCTGTCGCCGGAAAGCCAATGCCATGCAAACCATGACCCGAACCGCGCCACCGCCCGGCATCGCCATCATCACCGGTGCCGGTTCCGGCATCGGCAAGGCCAGCGCGCTGACGCTGCTGGCCAACGGCTGGTCGGTGGTGCTGGCCGGGCGCCGCCGCGACCGGCT
>CAYQKN010000181.1:0-3664 GCA_964417885.1 uncultured Burkholderiales bacterium
AGACCGTGATCGTTTCCTGCGGCACCTGCATGGACCAGCTGCAGAAGTACGAGTTCGAGAAAATCTTCCCCGGCTGCCGCCTGCTCGACATCCACGAGTACCTGCTGGAAAAGGGCGTCAGGCTGGAAGGCGTCACCGGCACGCGTTATATGTATCACGACCCCTGCCACTCACCGATGAAGACCTACCAGCCGCTCAAGGTGGTCAACCAGTTGATGGGCAGCGCCATCGAACAGAACGAACGCTGCTGCGGCGAGTCGGGCACGCTGTCGGTGTCGCGGCCGGATGTCTCCACCCAGGTCCGCTTTCGCAAGGAAGAGGAAATGGAGAAAGGCGCGGACCGCCTGCGCGCCGACGGCTTCGGCGGCGACATCAAGGTGCTGACGTCCTGCCCGTCCTGCCTGCAGGGGCTGTCGCGCTTCAACAACGACAGCGGCACCACCGCGGACTACATCGTGGTCGAGATCGCCAAACACGTACTGGGCGAAAACTGGATGGCGGAGTATGTGGAACGCGCCAACCATGGCGGCATTGAGCGCGTGCTGCTTTAACGTGGAACGATTGGCGTGCCGCCGACTCTCAACGGCTGCGCCGGGCAGCGGCAGATCGCCGTCAGTACTGCCTTTCTTGACCTCACGGGAAACTGCATGAGCAAAGTATTCTCTCCATCACGGCTCGCCTGCTCAGTCGCGCTATGGATCGCCATGGCTGGCGGCGCGGCGACTGCCGGCGCAGCCGCCGTCAGCCCGGTCCAGGACACGACCCACCAGCTGATCGTCAAATTTCGCAGTGCGGGCGTTGCCGGCAGCGCCGGTCCCGAGGGCCGGCGTGGATTGAGCGACATGGCCTTTGCCGCCGGCGCGGAACTGACCTGGGTGCGCGAGATGGCAACCGGCGCACAGGTGTTCGGCCTCGCGCGCGCGCTGCCGCTGGACGACGTCGCGGCCATTGCGCAGCGTATTGCCGCCAATCCGGCGGTTGAATACGCCGAGCCGGACCAGCGCATGTATCCGCTGCTGGCGGCCAGCGATCCGCAATACGCCGCGCAATGGCACCTGAACGACGTGTTCGGCGGAATCAATGCCGCAGGCGCATGGGACATCAGCACCGGCAGCGGCGCCAGCGTGGTGGCGGTGATCGACACCGGCTTTACCGCTCACCCGGACCTGCTGCCGCGACTGGTCGCGGGCTACGATTTCATCACCGAGCCGGCGGTCTCCAACGACGGCGACGGCCGCGATGCCGATGCCAGCGATCCGGGCGACTGGCTGACCAGTGCCGACAAGGAGGAAACGCGGTTCAGCACCTGCACGGTGGCCAACTCATCATGGCACGGCACCGGGGTCGCTAGCGTGGTCGGTGCGGCGACCAACAACGGCCGCGACCTGGCCGGCATCGACTGGAACGCGCGTATCCAGCCGGTGCGGGCGCTGGGCAAGTGCGGCGGCATGTCCTCCGACATCGCCGACGCCATGCTGTGGGCCGCCGGCCTGCCGGTGTCGGGCGTGCCGGACAACCCGACCCCGGCCAAGGTGATCAACATGAGCCTCGGCTCGGAAGGGTCCTGCAGCAACACCTACCGCAATGCCATCAACCAGGTAATCGCGGCCGGCAAGATCGTCGTCGCGTCGGCCGGCAACAAGAACACCAGCGCCGAGCACACGCCGTCAGACTGCCCGGGGGTGATCGCCGTCGCCGCCATAGGCCGCAGCGGCGCCAAGGCGTCGTATTCGAGTTTCGGCAGCCGCGTCAACATCGCCGCGCCCGGTGGTGACGGCAGCGACTTGCTGGCGCTGGACAACACCGGCACCACGGTGCCGGCCGCGCCGACCGTGGTCGGCACCCAGGGCACCAGCCTGGCGGCACCGGTGGTGAGCGGCATCGTCTCGCTGATGACCGGATTGCGCCCCGAACTCGATGCCGCCGCGGTGACCGGGATACTGGCCGGCTCGGCGCGCCCGTTTCCGGACGCCAGTTGCACCACCAGCACCTGCGGCGCCGGTATCGTCGATGCGGCCGCCGCGCTGCGCGCCACACGCGATCGATCCGTTGGCGTTGCCACGCTGGTTGGTTTCCAGGATGCCGATACCGGGCGGCCGAATGCCGACCTGGCGCTCAAGGTCACCAATCTGTCCGCATCGCCGCTCAGCATCGGCGCGGCCGCGGTGGTGTCGGGCGGCGCTGATTACTCGGTCAGCGCCAGCACCTGCGCCGGCTCGCTCGCGCCAGACAGCAGCTGTGTGCTGAGCCTGCGTTTCAATCCCGCAGCCACCGGTGTGCGCAGCGGTGAAATGCAATTCTCCGCCAGCGACGGCCGCACCTACCGCGTCTCGCTGGCCGGCTATGCCTACGCCTCGGCCGCCATCACTGAGCAGAAGGCGGGCACCAGCTCGGCGCCGCAGTACATCGCTCGCGCGCCGGACGGCAGCTACTGGTATACGCAGCCGTCCGCCAACCGGGTGGCGCGGATGACGCCGCAGGGCCAGGTGACCGAATACGCGGTGCCGACGGCAAGCAGCAATCCATTCGACATCGTCGCCGGCGCGGATGGCAACATGTGGTTCACTGAACTCGACGCCGGCAAGATCGGCCGCGTTTCGCCGCAGGGCGCCGTGACCGAATTTTCCCTGCCACTTGCCAGCAGCCAGCCGCGCGGCATCACGGCCGGGCCGGACGGCAATATCTGGTTCACCGAAATCGGCACCGGCAAAATCGGCCGCATCACGCCACAGGGTGTGATCAGCGAATTCGACATTCCCTGGGCGAATGCATCGCCACGCGGCATCACCCTCGGCCCCGACGGCAACCTGTGGTTTACCGACTCGGGCGCCCTGTCGATCGGGCGTCTGACACCGTCGGGCTCCTTCACCCGCTTTGCCCTGCCGTGGGCCAGCAACAACCTGCGCGGCATCACCACCGGCCCGGACGGCAACCTCTGGTTCGTCGAGCTGACCGGCAACCGGGTGGGCCGGATTACGCCGGCAGGGGTCATGACCGAGTTTCCACTGCCGCGCAGCGGCGCTGCTCCGCTCAGCATTGTCGCCGGACCGGACGGCGCGGTCTGGTATACCGCCAGCAGCGCCAATCGCGTCGGCCGCGTCAGCACCGCCACCGGCCAGATCACCGAATACCGCCTGCCCAGCGCCGGCGGCGCGCCGATCGGCGTGGTGGTCGGTCCCAACAACGTGATGTGGATCACCAACAGCAACAGCGCGGTCAACAAGATCTCGATGCTGTCGATCGCCGGCGTCTCCGGCGCCGGTGTGTACAGTGACCTGTGGTGGGGCGGCACCGCCGAAAACGGCTGGGGCATGACGGTGCAGCAGCACGGCAACGTGCAGTTCAACGTGCTGTTCGTCTACGACGCCACCGGCAAACCACTCTGGTATGCAATGCCGGGCGGCAGCTGGAATGCCGACTTCACCACTTTTTCCGGGCAGCTGGCCAAGCCGACCTCATCGCCGCTGAACGCCTACAATCCGGCGCAATTCAACGCCGGCGGCGCGGTCGGCACCATCTCGATCAGCTATACCAGCCCGTCGACCGCGTCGCTGCAGTACGTGATCAACGGCATCGCCGGCCAGAAGTCGATCCAGCGCCAGTCGTTCGGGCCGGTCGACAATGCGCCCGGCCTGCAGGTCGGCGACATGTGGTGGGCCGGCGA
>CAYQKN010000181.1:3764-6828 GCA_964417885.1 uncultured Burkholderiales bacterium
AACGCCACCATGACCTACAACTTCACCGCGGGGCCGTTTGCCGGCACCAGCCAGACCAAGCAGCTGGTACGCCAGCCATACTGAGGACGACCGTAATGACGGATGTGAAACACGCGGCTGGATGCGAGCTGTGCGATGGAGACGGCGGCCGGGTGCTGTTTCGCAGCGAAAAATGGCGGGTGGTGGCGGTGACCGGCGATGAGGCCGAGGCCTTTACCGGCTTTTGCCGGGTGATCTGGAACAGTCATGTCCGCGAACTCACGGACCTGCCGGCTGATGAGCGCGAGCAGTTCATGTCGGCGGTATACCGGGTGGAAGAAGCCTTGCGAGCCACGCTGTCGCCGCACAAGATGAACCTGGCCAGCCTGGGTAACCTGACGCCGCACCTGCACTGGCACGTGATTCCGCGGTTTGCCGACGATATCGCCTTTCCCAGGCCGATTTGGGCGGTAACGCTCGCTTCTGCTGCCGGCCTTGGTAAACTATCAGTCACAAAAAGCCGCCGTCCCGGTGTCGATTCAGACTGGGAACAGGCGGTTACTCGCGCACTCAAGCCGGACTAGTCGTTGCCGAGGTGGCAATGTTTGCTGTCAATGATGCGCCGGGTGGCTGCAGACGGCCGCCGCCGGGGAAATGTCAGGAGATGTAGATGGCGATCCAAACCGCGCCCAATTCGAAGCCGGGCTCGTTGTTCTTTACCGATGCCCGCACCTGCAAAGAGTGGCTGAAGTCGATTCCGCTGACCAATATCGCGCAGGCGCAGCAGAACATTCTCGATTCGCTCAGAATCCTCAACCGCAGTCCCGAATTCGTCCCGCTGGAGCGGCTGACCTGCATGGAGCTGATGCGCGACAAGGTCGCCTTCCTGCTGACCGAGCAACGCGCGCGTTACGCCGGCAAGACCATTCCGCTGGCACACGGCGACAATGCCGCCTGGATGGTTTCACGCACCCTTCTCACCGAGATGGAATCGGGCTACCGCCGCTGCTGGACCGACGCCGCCGGCGAGGACAGCCCGCTGGCCACGCATGCCGCGCTGATCGTGCAGCGGATCATGCGCTACATCGGTCTGCAGATGCTCATTGCCGGGTTCATCTACCGTCGCTTCGACCCGGCGCTGTGGATGCGCCTCCACCTGCAGTGGATCGAGGCGGAAACGCGCGGGCTGACCACGCGCAAGGTCAAGGACTCGGTCGGTTCGCCCGACGGCCACTCGACCGTGCTGCACGCCTTTACCGCCGTACTGCTGGGCCAGTCGGCAAACATTTATGAGCTGACCCCGCGGCAGATCGATTTTGTCGACGCGGTGCTGAAGCGCTTCGGCCACAAAGTGACGATTGACCGGGAAGGTGTTGCCAACCCGCAGGGCATGGTTTGCGCCGTCGACCTGTTGTCCAATGCCGGCTGCGCCTTTACCGTCGGTGTCGGCCCGGGCGAGCACATCCGGTTCCTGCAGATCGAGGACCTGTCGCGCTCGCTGCGGCGCCGGATCAAGAAACTCGCCGAGGGCGAGGACCCGGTCACCATGGACCTGCCCGCCGAGTGGAGCGCGGCCGATGCGCGTGACCAGCTCGTCCGCCTGCACCGGCTGTGGTGCGAAGGCCTCTCCAGCCGGCCGCCGGCCACCATCCCGGACGAAAAAGTGGCGCAGCTGACCTTCGGCATTTCGGCCACGCATTTCTTCATGTCGGGTGACCTGTTCGAGCAGCCGGATGTGAAGCGCGAACTGACGCGCCAGGAAATGAACGACATCACGATGTTCGGCAAGGTGTCGGAGGCGACCGTGCGCGCGCGCTATGCGGAATTCAATTACGGCACCGAGAAGTGGGGCATCGTCGACGAAAGCCGCGGCTTCCTGCGGATGTTGCGGCCGGCCAATTCCTCGCACGGCGTGGCCATCGGCAAACTGGTCGGCATCAACATCGGCAAGCAGGAGACGTTTTATCTGGGTGTGGTGCGCGAACTGTCCGAGGAACTCGACGGCCAGATTTTCGCCACCATGGCGATGCTGCCCGGCAAACCCGAGGCGACCGCGGTGCGCGCCGCCGACACCCGTACCCGCGGCGGCGGCCATTACGTGCAGGGCTTCCGCCTGCCGCCGATGGACGCGCTGAAGATTCCCGAGACCCTGGTGGTGCCCGCTTCGTTTGCCCAGCGCGGCCGCGGCATTGATATTTTCCACCCCGGACACGGCAGTCCGAAGACGGTCAAGCTGGTGGATTACGTTGAGCGCGGCGTCGATTTCGACCGGATCCTGATCGCCTGACGCCGTGATGACCGCGCGTCACCCATGAGTGAAACTCCAGCACCGGCGCGCCTTGCAGGCCGAAACTGGCTGGGAAGGCGCGCCGGTGCTGGAGTTTGCTGTCCAGGCGTTGCATGTACCGGTCCGCAGAAAGCCGCCCGATGAACCCGTCCGGCGCGCGTCCCACGGTTCACGCGCGCGGCGAAGGCAAGCTGGTCAGCGCCGCGGAAGCGGTGCGATTGATTCGCGACGGCGACACGCTGGCCACCGGCGGTTTCATCGGCATCGGTTTCGCCGAGGAGGTTGCGATCGCGCTGGAACAGCTGTGGCAATCGAGCGACAACGAAATGCCCGCCATCGGCCACCCCTGCAACCTCACCCTGGTGTATGCGGCCGGACAGGGTGACGGCCAGACCCGGGGACTGAACCATCTGGCCCACGCCGGGCTGGTCAAGCGCGTGATCGGCGGCCACTGGGGGCTGGTACCAAAAATGCAGCAGCTGGCGATCGGCGGCCAGATCGAAGCCTACAACCTGCCGCAGGGCGTCATTACCCACCTGTACCGCGACATTGCCGCCGGCAAACCGGGGCACCTGTCGCGGGTCGGCCTCGGTACCTTTGTCGACCCGCGCCATGGCGGCGGCAAGCTCAACGCACGCACCACCGACGAACTGGTCGAGCTGATGACGGTACGCGGCGAAGAGTACCTTTTCTATCACGCGTTTCCGATCCACGTCGGCATCATCCGCGGCACCACGGCCGACCCGGACGGCAACATCACCATGGAGCGCGAGGCGCTGACGCTCGAGGTGCTGTCGA
>CAYQKN010000182.1:0-6760 GCA_964417885.1 uncultured Burkholderiales bacterium
TTTCACCCGCGGCTAACCGTATGTACTCAGTGACCACCGGATGCGTGATCGGCTGCGATTCGGTCTTCATTCACGAACTGGGCCACAACATGGGCAATGCGCATGACCGCGCTACCGCCGCCGCGCAGGGCAACGGCACCATTGGCACAACGGTTTTTCCCTATTCATTCGGCCACTATTTTTGCGCCAGTACCTTGCTTACCTGCGATCCCAACCAGCCAGCCGCCAACGGTGGCTGCGGGCCAAGCAACCTGCCGCAGTGCACTACCAGCAGTACCAACAACATGGGCACGATCATGAGTTACTTCGATCCGGTGACCCTCAAATTCTCCAATCCAAATGTCATCTGCCGCCAGACCCCAAGCAGTACACCCCAGTTTTGTGGCGTTGCTGGCTCGGCAGATAACGCGCTGTCGATGAACAACATGCGCAATGTGATCCAGGATGTAAAGACGCAGACCATTTCAGGCGGGTTGCCAGGCCTGATCCAGTTTTCCGCGCTGACTTACACTGCCAGCGAAACAGCGGGGACGGCGAGCCTCACCGTCAATCGCCTGAATGGGTCGGCCGGGGACGTTTCAGTCAGCTACACCATCACACCCGGCACCGCAAAGGCCGGCTTCGACTACACAGGGACTGGCGGGACATTGAACTGGGCAAGCGGCGACAACGCGGCGAAAATCATCTCTATTCCGCTAGTCAACGACGGCGTAACCGAAGGCATCGAATCCTTCAACGTATCACTTTCAAATCCGTCCGGCGCAACAGGCGTGTTTCTCGGTAACCTGACAACGGCGACAGTTCAGTTGACCGAACCTGGTGCCGCATGGCCACCCGGAGGCACCTTTCCAACCGGTTATGTTGCGCCCGGCATGGCTAACGGCGCGTGGACGGTGGCTTCCGACTGCAATGGTGTAGACGTGGCTTGCTTACGGTCTCCGAGAGTTGAGGCAGTCATATTTGACGTCGACGTCAATGCGGATCTGGAATACTCCGCACTTTTTCCGGCAGGCACAGTCTCATTCGATTACCGGGTATCAAGCTACCCCGGATATGGCCAGTTTGATTTTATGATCGACAACGTCGCAGTATTTACATCCAGCGGCGGCGAGACCGGTTGGTTGAGTTACAGCACGCAAATTACAGCTGGCAACCACACGCTGCGTTGGCGCTACCGAAATGGCCTCGACTTTTTCTGCGGAAGCCCTGGAGTCAATCCACCGCCGCCTGGTGGAACAAACTGCCAGGACCGCGCCTGGATCGACAACGTCGTCTTGCCTGTCACGCTCAGCGCCTCGACCACCGCCCTCAACGCCTCCGCCAATCCTTCCATTGCCGGACAAAACGTCACCTTCACCGCCACCGTATCCGGCGGTGCCGGCACCCCCGCCGGCGTGGTCACGTTCCGCGATGGCGGCAACGTGATTGCCGGTTGCAATCTGGTCGCCATGATCGGCAACAGCGCGCAATGCACCACCAATGCCCTGCCTCAGGGTGTGCGCGTCATCACCGCCGCCTATTCCGGCAATACCACCTACGACGTCAGCACCTCGGCCAACCTGAACCAGACCGTCAATGCCGGCAGCTTCCTGCTCAGCGTGATACGCGACGGCACCGGCAGCGGCAACGTGACCTCGAACCCGGCCGGCATCAACACCGCGATCGGTAACAATAGCGCCACCTTCAACGCCGGCAATCTGGTGGCCCTGACTGCAGTGCCGTCCGGCGGATCAACCTTCAACGGCTGGAGCGGCGGCGGCTGCAGCGGCACAGGCGGCTGCAACGTGACCCTAAATGCCGCAACCAGCGTGACGGCGACGTTCAATATCATCCTGACCGCACCCGGCGCGCCCGTCATCGGCGCCGGCAACGCCGGCAACGGCCAGGCGATCATCAACTTCTCCGCACCCGGATCGGATGGCGGCTCGCCCATCACCGGCTACACCGCCACCTGCAACGTCGGCGGCTTCACCGGCACCGGCACCACGTCGCCGATCGTCGTCAACGGCCTCACCAATGGCGTGAACTATTCCTGTAGCGTTACCGCGACCAATGCCATCGGTACCAGCGTGCCGTCCGGCACCGTCAATGTGATGCCATCGGCCGGCGCGCCGGTGGCGCTGCTGAGCGTGGCCTCGCGCAAGGTGCATGGCGCAGCCGGCCCGTTCAACCTCCCGCTCAACATCAGCCCGCAGGCTGTCGACCCAATCAAGGTCGAGCCGCGCACCAGCAGCAGCGGCCACCTGATCGTGTTTACCTTCAGCGGGCCGGTCACATCTGCGGGCACGCCGGCGTTGCTCGCTGCCGACGGCGTCACGCCGTTCGGCCAGGCCACCGCTGCTTTCTCCAGCAACGAGGTCCGGGTCACGCTCACCGGCGTCACCGACAACCGCCGCGCACGGGTCACGCTGACCGGCGTCAACGGCACCACCAACGCCGCCACCAACGTCGGCTTCCTGCTCGGCGACATCGGCAACACGCGCATGGTCACCGCCGGCGATATCGCTGCGCTGCGGGCACGGGTCGGCGCGGATGTGACGCTGGGCACCAATTACCTGTTCGACCTGAATCTGTCGGGTGACATCAGTGCCGCGGACGTGTCGGCGGCCAAGTCGCGCGCGGGGCTGGTGCTGCTGCCGTAGTCGTTACACGAAAACAGAACCCCGCCACCGGCGTGCGTTTCCAGCGCATTTCGGCCTGGAAGCCGCGCCGGTGCTGGAGTTTGTAGTTAGCCTCGATTCAAAAGCGGTACAACGCGTCACCAGAAGGCACTATGTTCAAACGACTTTTTGCACGCGCGATGGTGGCGGTGGTTGCGGTGATCGCATCAGGCCAAGCCTCTGATCGAGCGCGTCGCCGAGCAAATCCAGCAGACGGCGATAGCGCACCGGATCGTTCATGACGGTTGGCTGCCGCGACCCGTTCCTGCGCAATTGGCGCGGTCACGCGAAGTCTGCTTGATCCAAAAACCCGCCGGCGCGTGATACTGCCGCTGCAATTCCAGCGCCTCTCCGGTGAGCGCAAGACAGGCCGTCGCGTCACCGCGCCGCAAGGCGATGCGGCCAGCAGTCGCACGCAACATCGCGGCCAGGAAGGGATAGTCGGCAGCTTTCGCGTGCCGGTCAAAAAATGTACGCGTCTGGTCTATGGTCGAGACCGCCCCGCTCAAGTCGCCTGATAGCGCCAGCAGATCGGCTGCCGCAACGTTAAGGGCGACAAATTCCTCGTCGAACGCGGCCGGATACTTTGCGCTCGCACCAAAACTGCCGCCCTGATATGCAAGCAGCGCCTTGGCGCGAGCGTAGTCGCCGCGCCAGGTCGCAATCTGCACGGCGCGCAGACGATATTCGGGGTTGGTGCCAATGACCTCGGCCGACTTGCCGTCGTTTATGCGGGCAATTTTATCGAGCAACGCATCAGCCTTGGCGCGCGCTCCCTGCATTTCCCACGCCACCGCTTCATTGATGTAATGACTCATCACGGATACCGAATCGATCTTGCTCAACGCCTCCGACTGCGCGGGATAGCGCGACAGGGCCGCCAGTGCGGTGCGCGCATCGCCCATCTCGACATAAATCGAAGCCTCCTGCACCAGCGCCATCAGCGGCGCAAAATCGGGAGACTTGCCCGGCGCCAGTGGCGGAGCTAGCTTGGCAAAGGTGCGTGCCGCGTCAGCGGTGCGGCCATGCCGGCCCAGCGCATAGGCGTACATCGCCTCGTACAGGCGGGTACGCACGAAGCCGGCGCCATAGCGTTCGCGCAGATCGCGGATCGCCTCTTCGAACACCGGGATCGATGCGCGCAGCTCGCCGGAAAAGCCCATCGCATGGGCGCGCATCGCCTTGGCTTGCGCATAGTCCTGAAAACTCTTGCTGCCCGATGCCGGGTACGCTTCCACCGCCCGGCCATAGTAATGGGCGGCTTTTGGCCAATCCGAAAACAGAGCGTAGTGCGCACCCAGTTCGACCAGCACCATGAAGTACTCCGGTCGATCACGAAAACCGGATTCGGCAATGCGCAGCGCCTCCTTGAGCTGCGTCTCGGTCTCCTTGCTGTCACCGACGCCGTTGCCCAGCACGGCAGCGTTGACCACCAGCTTCATCAACTCAGTAGGCTTGTTTTCCGGCTTCAGCAGTGCGTGCATGCGCCGATGCGCAGCCAGCGCTTCATCCACGGCGCCAATGGAGGCTGCGATCTGCGAGCGTCCGCGAAGAATATGCACCCGCCGCTCCATCGGGATGCCCGGCTCAGCCTCAGCGATCTTGTCGGCCTCGCGAAACAATTTGAGCGCGTCGTCGAAGCGATCAAGGTCCCATAACGTGCTGGCGGTGGTGGCCAGCAGTTCGGTCTTCAGCCGCGGCTGATCGGTAAAACGGCCGCGGAGGGTGTCGCCTGCTCCGCTCAGTAAGTCGACCACCGTCATCGCCCGCGCTGCCGCTGCATCCGGCTGATTTCGCGACCCCTTCTCAAACATCGACAACAGGAATTCCTTGACTTGTTCCGCCCGCGTCGATTCCTCACGCGCCACCCTCGCCTGCTCGCGCGCCGTGTCCGCCTGCCACAGCGCCACCGCCAGCCCGGCGACCAGCGCAACGAATACGCTCGCCGCCGCGCCGACAACGAGCCGGTTGCGAACCACGAATTTGCGCACACGGTACGAAAGTGTATCGGGTGTCGCCAGCACCGGACGGCCATCGAGGAAGCGATTTACGTCCTCGCGCAGCGCAGCCACCGTGCCGTAGCGCTCGGCGGGCGCTTTCTTCAGCGCCTTCAGCACGATGGTGTCGAGGTCGCCGGTCAGCTGGCGGCGCAGTCGCGAAACCGAATCGCCGTTGCGCTGGGCGAACGGCTCGCCGACGACAGTGCTGGGCCGGCTGGCGTCGGCGTTGAGGATCGCCTCTTCCAGTTCTGCGGCACTGCCGCGCTTCAGGCGGTAGGGTCGCTCGCCGGTCAACAGCTCGAACAACATCACGCCCAGCGAATAAACGTCACTCGCCACCGTCAGCGGCGTACCGGCAATCTGTTCGGGCGAGGCGAAGTCCGGCGTGAACGCGCGGCCGGCCAGGCGCGTCAGCTGGGTCGATGCGGCATTGCCGCTGTCGTCGATCAGCTTGGCGATACCGAAATCGAGCAACTTCACTTCGCCGTTCTGCGTCACCAGCACGTTGGCCGGCTTCAGGTCGCGGTGCAGCACCAGCATCGCGTGCGCATAGGCCACCGCATCCAGCACCTGCGCGAACAGTGCCAGCCGCGCTTCGACCGTCAGTGAGCGGGCGTCGCAGAAGGCCGGCAGCGGCAGGCCATCGACGAACTCGAGCACCAGGAACGGCGAGCCCTCTGCCGCCGCGCCGACTTCGATCAGGCGCGCGATGTTGGGGTGATTGAGCGAGGCGAGAATCGCGCCTTCCCGGCTCAGCCGGTCGGCCGCGGCCGGGCCGTGGCCAAGGCCGGTCGGAATCTTGATCGCCACCGGCGGCCGCGCGCTGTCACCGTGTTTTCGCGCCAGCCACACCACGCCCATGCCACCCTCGCCCAGCGGTCGCTCCAGCGTGTAGTCGCCGATCTGCTGTCCGGCCGCGTACGCGGGCGTGGTGGGCTCGTCGATCAGGGCGGCCATCGCTACAGCGCCACCGTCGATCGCCGCCTGGCCGCGGTTATCGTTCTGGTGCGAAAGCAGGCGCCGCAACGGCTCGCGAAATTCGGCGTTGTCGCCCGAGAGTGCATCGACCCAGGCCGCGCGCGCGGCGGCAGGCAGGTCCAGTGCGTTGCCGAGCAGATCCAGCAGACGCCGGTAGCGGGCCGGGTCCTGGCTGGCTTCAGGCATCGGCGCGGATGGCTTCCATCAGGATCAGCCGCGCCTTTTCCCACTCCCGATACAGGGTGCGGCTGGAAATGCCGATCACCTCGGCTGCTTCCTCCACCGACAGGCCGGCAAAAAACCGCAACTCGACGATCTGCGCCAGCTGCGGATCAGCCGGCTGCAGCAGGTCGATCGCCTCGTCGATGCGGATCACCCCGTTCTCCAGCGTGACGTTTTCCATGATCTGGCTGTTGAGCGTGGTCTGCTGCATGTCGCCGCCGCGCCGCTCGGCATTGCGCGCCCGCGCCGCGTCGACGATTACCGAGCGCATCACCTTGGCCGCGTAGCCGAGGAAATGGCGCTTGTCGACGATCTCGCTGCCGTTGACCTGCGAAAAGCGCATGAACGATTCGTGCACCAGCGCGGTGGTATCCAGCATGTCGCCGCGCTGATGCTGGTTCAGCTGCGAGCGCGCGATGCGTCGCAGCTCATGGTAAGCCGCTTCGTACTGGGCGCCGATGGCGCCATCGGGGATCGGTTGGTTTGCCAATTCGGTCTACGCAAAAAAGGAAGTCGTTGCGGCGGGGGCATGGCGGGAATGCGGTGACTCGGCACCCCACCACCGCATCAGCAATCTGGCGGATCGGCCCGATTGCTGGGCCTATTTTTGCATTGTTTGCGGAATTTGGAAATTGTCGGGCCGCACGGCTGGCAGTCGAGGCCGCAAAACATCGTACTTCCTGATACAGGTCCGCCGCCGGGCCATATTGGAGCCAGAAGATGCCCCTCGCCAGCCGCTTCACTTTCCGCCTGCTGATGCTTGCCTGCCTGGCCTGGCCGCAATGGTCCGCGGCAGCGCCGCCAAAAATTGCCGCCGCCAGCGGCCATGTGCTGGCGGTGCGCGCCGACGGCACCATGGTCGGCTGGGGCCAGAACAATTTCGGCCAGCTGGGCCTGGGC
>CAYQKN010000183.1:0-6713 GCA_964417885.1 uncultured Burkholderiales bacterium
TGCGAATAGAATGGGCGTCCCGCCGAAAACCGATCTTGATGCCACGCCACCTCCTGTTCTTTTTGCTGGCCGCCGCCAGCCTCGCGGCCGCCGCGCAAGCGGCCGATGCGCCCGCCACCCCGCCGCAGCCGCTCACCGGCGTCGTGGTCACCGCCACCCGTGTGGCGCAGGAAGGATTTGACCTGCCGATGGCGGTCGACCGCGTCGATGGCCGCGACCTGACCGAGGACCGGCTGCAAACCAACCTGTCCGAGGTGCTGGACCGCGTGCCGGGCATCGTCGCGCAGAACCGGCAGAACTACGCGCAGGACCTGCAGATTTCGGTGCGCGGGTTCGGCGCGCGGGCAAGCTTCGGCGTGCGCGGCGTGCGGCTGATTGCCGACGGCATTCCCGCCACCATGCCCGACGGGCAGGGACAGGCGGCCACGTTCAACCTGTCCTCGGCCGACCGGGTCGAGGTGCTGCGCGGGCCATTCAGCAGCCTCTACGGCAATGCCTCCGGCGGCGTGGTGCAGGTGTTCACGGCCGACGGTCCGCCGGTCCCGCGGCTGCGCGCATCGCTGTTCGCCGGCAGTGACGGGTTGCGGAAATCGGCGCTCAACCTGGCCGGGCAGCAGGACGCGCTCAATTACGTGGTCGATGCCTCGCGCCTCGATACCGATGGTTACCGCGACCACAGCGCGGCGCGCCGCGACCAGCTCAATGCCAGGCTGCGATTCGCGCTGCCGGCCGGGCAACTGACGCTGATCGGCAATGCAATCGACCAGCCGGAAACGCAGGACCCGTCGGGCCTGACGCGCGCGCAGCTGCTGGCCAATCCACGCCAGGTCGATGCGTCGGTGACGGCGTTCAACAGCCGCAAGAGCATCCGCCAGAACCAGGCCGGCGCGGTGTATGAAGCCGGCCTGCCGACGCAGCCGTTCGGCAGCGTGCAGCTGAAGGGCTACGGCGGCGATCGCCAGGTGACGCAGTATCTGTCGCAGGAAGGCAACCTGCCGCTGGGTTCCGGCGGGGTGGTGGATCTGGATCGCGCCTACGCCGGCATCGGCCTGCGCTGGACCCGCCAGCTGCAGCTCGGCCAGGGGCCGCTGACGCTGACCGCCGGCTGGGATGGCGACCGCCTGGCCGAACGCCGCCGCGGTTTTGTCAACAACGCCGGCCGTGCCGGCGCGCTGAAGCGCGATGAGGACGATCGCGTCAGCAACCGCGACTTCTATCTCCAGTCGGAATGGCGGATCAATGATGCCTGGTCGGCCAGCGGCGGATTGCGTCACAGCCGCGTGCGCTTCACGGTGCGCGACGATTTTGTCGCCGGCGTCAATCCCGACGACAGCGGCGGCGCGGACTATGTGCGCACCACGCCGGTGGCCGGCCTGCGGCTGCGGCTTGCGCCGCGCTGGAACCTGTATGCCAATGCCGGCGGCGGATTCGAGACGCCGACCTTTGCCGAGCTGTCGTACCGGCCGGGTGGAGCACCGGGACTGAATTTTGCCCTGCGCCCGGCGCTGAGCCGCCACAGCGAGATCGGCCTCAAGGGCCAGCCGGGCGGGCAGGCACAGCTGCAGCTGGCGTTGTTCCGCATCGACACGCGTGATGAAATCGTCACCAATGCCTCCAGCGGCGGCCGCACCGATTTTCGCAACGCGGCGCGCACCCGCCGCGACGGGCTGGAGGCGTCCGGCCGCCTGTTGCTGCCGGCAGGTTTCGCGGCGCAGGCGGCATGGACCTGGCTGGATGCGCGTTTTACCGTGCCTGCCCAGGCCGGCACGGTGGTGGTGGCGGCCGGCAACCGGCTGCCAGGCATTGCGCGCTCGGTGCTGGCCGCCGAGCTGACCTGGCGCCACGCGGCCAGCGGCGTTCATGCCGGGCTGGAATTTCGCGCCGCCAGCCGCGTCTATGTCGACGACGCCAACAGTGCCAGCGCCGATGGCTATCGCGTGATGCACCTGCGCGCCGGCTGGGAGCGCGAGTTGCTGCTGCCGTCGGGACGATCGCTGCAACTCGCCGCCTTTGTGCGCGCCGACAATGTGACCGACCGGCGCTATGCGGGGTCGGTGATCGTGGCCGAGGCGCGCGGGCGATACTTCGAGCCGGCGCCGGGGCGATCGGTGTTGGTGGGGATGACGGCGTCGGTTGGGTTTTAGTGTTGTGCGTCTACATCTTTGCGACGCCCCCATCGCGCCATTTCCACGCGGGAAGCCAGGCCGTCCATCGCCGCACCGGCGCCACAGCGCAACAAGGTAAAATTACCCTCTTTGCAACGCACCCCGGCAACCCAACATGACCACATACAGCTGTCTCGATATTCTTTCCGGCAAAGTCCTGGTCGGACCGACCCGTCCGCCCGTCACCATCAAGGGCTGGGTCAAGACCCGGCGCGATTCCAAGGCCGGCATCTCGTTCGTCAATGTCTCGGACGGCTCCTGCTTTCATCCGGTGCAGGTGGTGGTGCCCAATACGCTCGGCAATTACGCCAGCGACGTGCAGCGCCTGACCGCCGGCTGCGCGGTCGAGGCGACCGGACTGATCGTGCCGTCGCCGGCCAAGGGCCAGCCGTTCGAAATGCAGGCGACCGAGATCAAGGTGGTCGGCTGGGTCGACGACCCGGACACCTATCCAATCACGCCGAAGGCCCATACGATGGAGTTCCTGCGCGAAGTCGCCCACCTGCGGCCGCGCACCAACGTGATCGGCGCCGCGACCCGCGTGCGCCATACCATTGCCAGCGCCATCCACCGTTTTTTCGACGAAAACGGTTTTCTCTGGATCAACACGCCGATCATCACCGCCAGCGACGCCGAAGGCGCGGGCGAGCTGTTCCGCGTCTCCACGCTCGATCTCGCCAACCTGCCGCGCACGGCCGACGGCAAGGTGGATTTTTCGCAGGATTTCTTCGGCCGCGAAGCGTTCCTGACCGTATCCGGCCAGCTGAACGTGGAGACCTACTGCATGGCGATGTCCAAGGTCTACACCTTCGGCCCGACCTTTCGCGCGGAAAACTCCAACACCTCGCGCCACTTGGCGGAATTCTGGATGATCGAGCCCGAGATCGCCTTTGCCAACCTGGCCGACGATGCCACCCTGGCCGAGGCGCTGCTCAAGTACATCATCACCACGGTGCTGGCCGAGCGCGCCGATGACATGGCGTTTTTCGAGGAGCGGATCGAGAAGGGCCTGATTGCCAAGCTGGAGAATATCGCCCGCTCCGAGTTCGTGCGGATGGACTATGCCGAGGCGATCAAGGTGCTGGAAAACGCCAGGGAAAAATTCGAGTACCCGGTCAAGTGGGGCACCGACCTGCAATCCGAGCACGAGCGCTATATTGCCGAGAAGCACGTCAACGGCCCCACCGTGCTGATGAACTATCCGAAGGAGATCAAGGCGTTCTACATGCGCCTGTCGGACGACGAAAAGACGGTGGCGGCGATGGACGTGCTGGCGCCGGGGATCGGCGAGATCATCGGCGGCTCGCAGCGCGAGGAGCGGCTGGACGTGCTGGACCGGCGCATGATCGAGTGCGGCCTCGACCCGGCGCACTACGGCTGGTACCGCGACCTGCGGCGCTACGGCACGGTGCCGCACGCCGGCTTCGGCCTCGGCTTCGAGCGCACCGTCAGCTATCTCACCGGCCTGTCCAACGTGCGCGACGTGATTCCGTTCCCGCGCACGCCGGGCAGCGCGCGTTACTGATGCCGGCGCCGACCGGGGAGTCCCTTGCATGATGCCGATCAACCACCTGCGCACCCGCATCGACAACCTGTCGTGGCGCATCGAGCAATCGCGCGACAGCGATGACCTGCGCAAATTGGCGCTCGAGTGCAGCGAACTGGAGCGCGCCATCCTGCAGCACGAATCCGACCTGCAGCGCGAGGTCGCCGACATGGAAGCGGCCAAGCAGACGCTGCGCCGGCTGAAGACGAGGCTGTAGCCGTGAGCGCCATCGACACGCTGTTCCGCAACAACCGCAGCTGGGCCGACAAGGTGCAGCGCGACAACCCGGGGTTTTTCAAGGAGCTCGCGGCCCAGCAGTCGCCGAAGTTCCTCTGGATCGGCTGTTCCGACAGCCGGGTGCCGGCCAATGAAATCATCGGCCTCAAGCCGGGCGAAGTCTTCGTCCACCGCAACATCGCCAACGTGGTGGTGCACACCGACCTGAACTGCCTGTCGGTGATCCAGTTTGCCGTCGACGTGCTGAAGGTCGAGCACATCATGGTGGTGGGCCACTACGGCTGCGGCGGCGTGCGCGCGGCGCTGTTCGGCGACCGCATTGGCCTCGCCGACAACTGGCTGCACCATATCCACGACGTGCGCGACAAGCATGCCGAGGCGCTGGAGGCGATCGGCCTGTCCGACGCGCGCGCCAATCGCCTGAGCGAGCTGAACGTGATCGAACAGGTGGCCAACGTCTGCCAGACCACGGTGGTGCGCGATGCCTGGGATCGCGGCCAGCCACTGTCCGTGCATGGCTGGATCTACGGCCTGACCAACGGCCTGCTGCGCGATCTCGGCGCCACCGCCACCGACCGCGACCAGGCGCGCCGCGTCTGCCGCAGTGCAGTAGCCATGCTAGACCAGCGCGACTGACGCCACCCGCGCCGCGCGGCGGCGTAATATTGTTTCCTCACCGATCCAGGAACCGCCACCATGACCGCACGCGACGCCATTCCCGCCCTCGATATCGACACCGACCGGCTGCACGCCGATATTGGCGCGCAGTGGGATGACGATATCGTCCCGCAGCTGATCGAGTACGTGAAAATTCCCGCCAAGTCGCCCGGCTTCGACCACGACTGGGCCAGCCACGGCTACCTCGACGCCGCCATCGAGCAGGCGCGTGCCTGGGTGGCGGCGCAGGACGTTGCCGGCCTCACGCTGGAAGTGATCCGCATCGACGGCCGCACCCCGGTGCTGTATTTCGACATTCCCGCCACCGGCGGCCTCGACGCCGATCGCACCGTGCTGTGGTACGGCCACCTCGACAAGCAACCGGAAATGGTCGGCTGGCGCCCGGGGCTGGGGCCGTGGATCCCGGTCTACGAGGACGGCAAGTTATATGGCCGCGGCAGCGCCGATGACGGCTACGCGGTGTTCGCCGCGCTGTCGGCGATCATGGCGCTGGACCGGCAGGGCATCGCGCGGCCGCATTGCGTGGGTTTGATCGAAACCTGCGAAGAAAGTGGCAGTTACGACCTGCCGGCCTATCTCGATGCGCTGGCGCCGCGCATGGGCAATGTGCAACTCGTCGTGGCGCTCGATTCCGGCGCCGGCAACTACGACCAGATGTGGGTCACGACTTCCCTGCGCGGCCTGGTCAACGGCACGCTGACGGTCAATGTGCTGACCGAGGGCGTGCATTCGGGCGACGCCGGCGGCGTGGTGCCGTCGTCGTTCCGCGTCGCCCGCCAGTTGCTCGACCGGATCGACGATTCGCGCACCGGCGTGGTCCGGCCGGCGGCGTTCAACTGCGAGATTCCGGCCGAGCGCATCACCCAGGCCAAACACGCGGCGGAAATCCTCGGCGAGTCGATGTGGCAGCGATTCCCCTGGGACAGCTGCTGCGATGACGGCGGCAAATTCGTCTTTGTGCAGCCGGTCACCAAGGACCCGGTCGAGCTGATCCTCAATCGCACCTGGCGCGCCGCGCTGGCCGTGACCGGCGCCAGCGGCCTGCCTGACATCGAATCGGCCGGCAATGTGCAACGGCCGTATACCGCGCTGAAACTTTCGCTGCGCCTGCCGCCGCTGGTCGATGCGCCAACGGCCGCCGCCACATTGAAGCAGACGCTTGAGGCCGAGACGCCGTATTCCGCGCACGTGACCTTCAATTACGAGCAGTCGGCCACCGGCTGGAACGCGCCCGCCACCGCGCCGTGGCTGGCCAGCCTGCTCGAGACCGCCTCGCAGACCTGCTACGGCAGGCCGGCCGCGTTTCTCGGCGAGGGCGGCACCATCCCGTTCATGGGCATGCTGGGGGTCAAGTTTCCCGACGCGCAGATGCTGGTGACCGGCGTGCTGGGACCGAAGTCGAATGCCCACGGCCCCAACGAGTTCCTGCATGTGCCGTACGCCAAGAAGCTCACGGCGGCGGTGGCGATGGTGCTGGCGGGAGTGCGCTAGTTGCCTGATCGGGACTTTGCCGGCGAGGGCGGCGCGCCGCCGCATTTCAGCTTTCCGGCGGTGCGCGAGGTCGAGGCGTTGCGCGCGGTCGTGTGGCTGAAGCGCGGCATGGCCGACATCCGCGCCCGGCCGGCCGCCAGCCTGTTTTACGGGTTGTGTTTTGCGCTGATGGGCGTGGTGCTGCTGCTGGTGTTCCGCTTCGCCGTCGACTACACCTCCACCTTCGCCATGGGTTTCGCGCTGCTCGGCCCGTTCCTGTGCATCGGCCTGTACGACCTGTCGCGGCAGCGCGAGCAGCTGGGCGATGGCCGGAAGGTGAACTTCCGCAAATCGCTGGTGGCCTGGCGCGAAAATCCGGGCGGCATCGGCATCTATGTGCTGATCCTGACCGTGGTGTTCCTGGTCTGGGCGCGTGCCTCGCTGGTCACCTTTGCCCTGTTCGAATCGCGCGGCATGCCGAGCTGGGAGGCGTTCTTCGTGCAACTGGCGGCGATGAAGAACGCCGGCTTCATGCTGGCCTTCTTCGGCGTCGGCCTGCTCTTCGCCACCATCGTGTTCGCCTTCAGCGTGATCTCGATTCCCTACCTGCTCGACCG
>CAYQKN010000184.1:0-2131 GCA_964417885.1 uncultured Burkholderiales bacterium
GGCGTGATTCCGGCGACCTATACCATCAGCCCGATGAATTTGCAGTAGTAGCATCAGGCCGCCACGAAAACCCACCTGCACAGGTGGGTTTTTTATTCTCGCCATGCGTTAGCATTCCGTCGTCAAAAAGCGGCGGGAATGCGGCCCGGTTCCCCAAGACAAAAACTTTCGCGGAAATCGCCATGAATTCGTTGCTACGCCTCGTTGCCGTCGCAATGTTGTTTGCCAACCCGCTTGTCGCGTTCTCGCAAGCCACCGGTACCACACCGATTCCGATCGAGAGTTTTGTCAGGCATGCCGAGTTCGAGGACGTCTCGCTGTCGCCGGACGGCAAGATGCTGGCGGTGGTGGCGCGGCAGAAAAGCCGCGCCAATCTGGCGGTGATCGATCTGGACACACGCAAGCTCAACTGGGTCACCAATTTCGACCAGTACGATGTCTATGGCTACCAATGGCTGGACAGCAAGCGCCTGACGGTGAGCATTGTCGACACACTCGATGACGCCAGCGGCAACATTCGCTATCGCGGCACCTTTGCCGTCAACACCGACGGCAGCGGCACGCGCGAGATGGGCGGCTTTGCCGTGCTGCGAGAATCGGTCGAGAAGCCGGGCACGGCGATCGTACTGGCCGGCGGCAGGTCGCGGGGGCCGGAAGTGTACCGGATGGATACGCGCACCGGACAGCGCGATCTGCTGACCTTCGACAATCCCGGCAATGTGGTGCGCTGGATCGTTGATCGCAAGGACGAGGTGCGCCTGGCCGTATCCCGCGACCCGGAAAAGGACCGCGACCGCGTCACGCTGTTCCATCGCACCGACCAGAAATCGCCGTGGGTCAAGCTGCAGGAGTTCAACAGCAAGGAACTGACCATCGACCCGATCGCCTTTGATTTCGACAACAGGACGCTTTACGTCCGTTCCAACAAGGGCCGCAACAACGTCGCCATCTTCCGCTACGACCTCGACAGGAAAGATGTGGGTGAACTGGTGTCCGAGAGCGCGACCTTCGACATCGGTTCGCTCAGGTTTGATATCAGCAAGCAGAAACTGGTTGGCATCGGCACCGGCGACCGATCGGAATCGCTGTCCGGCATGAAGTGGCTGGACGAGGACTGGCAGCGGGTGCAGAAAATGGTCGACAGCGCCCTGCCGGGCCGGATGAATTTCCTGAGCTGGGGCAGCCAGGTGCCGAATCGGGTGCTGGTGAGTTCCTGGTCGGATACCTATCCGGGCGGCTATTTTCTGCTCGATACCAAAACCAACAAGATGGAGCGCATCGCCGAGCAGCGCGGCTGGATCGACGCGGCGAGAATGTCGCCGATGCAGCGGGTGCGCTACCCGGCACGCGACGGGCTGGAGATTCCCGCCTACCTGACGCTGCCGAAAGGCGCCGACGGCAAACCGGGCAGGAATCTGCCGCTGGTAGTGGAAATACACGGTGGCCCGCATGCGCGCGGATTCAGCTGGGGTTTCAACGAAACCGCGCAATTCCTCGCTTCGCGCGGCTACGCCGTGTTGCAGCCAAACTTTCGCGGCTCCAGCGGCTACGGCCGCAAGTTTCTCGAAGCCGGTTTTCGCCAGTGGGGCCTCTCGATGCAGGACGACATTACCGATGGCGTACGGTGGGCGATCAAGGAAGGCCACGCCGACCCAAAGCGCGTCTGCCTGATGGGCGGCAGCTACGGCGGCTATGCGACGCTGTATGGCCTGATCAAGGAACAGGGCATGTTCCGCTGCGGCATCGCGGCGGTGGCGGTGACCGATCTCGAATTGCTGCTCACGGTGTCATGGTCGGACACCTATCGCTCCGACGCGGTGCAGGACATTTTCAAGGAGCGCATCGGCGACCTGGAGAAGGACAAAGCCTATTTCCGACAAGTCTCGCCGCTATACCAGGCCGACAAAATCTCCGCGCCGGTGCTGCTGGCGTTCGGCTCGGACGACCTGCGCGTGCCGCTGATTCACGGCGAAAAATTCCGTGCGGCGCTGGATGACCACAAGAAGCCTTACGAATGGGTGGTGTACACGGCCGAGGGACACGGCTTCAACAAGCGCGAGAACCGCATCGACTATTACCAGCGGATCGAAGCGTTCCTGCATAAGCACCTGAGCGCATCGCCCTGAAACCC
>CAYQKN010000184.1:2231-5263 GCA_964417885.1 uncultured Burkholderiales bacterium
TCCGGTGTATTCGCCGACGGCGATAGCTTTGGCGCTGGCAGTGCCTCGCTGGACCGCACCCGCGAAGGTTATATCGAAGTCATCGAAATGGGCATCGTAACAACGCCCCAGATTCAGTCCTACATCAAGCATGGCACGAATGGTGTTCCTGCCAATTGCGCCGCCCTGGACGCGCTCGATCCCGGACTTGCCGGTGGCGGAAATGTCTTCCCTGCAGGGCTTTTGGCGCCAATGGGTGGCTTGAGCGGCCGCGCAACCATTATCAACTCCGCGCTGGGCATCAATTTCACCTACGCCGCCACGGCACTCGATTCGTGGTCCGACACCGTCAAGTACGGTGCCGCCGGCAGCGGCCAGCCGCGTCTAGGCGCGGCATCGCCCGCCGTCAGCGCAATTGCGCTCGCCAATGGCGACATCCTGCGGCAGACCTGGGCCAGCGGCCGCGACGCCGTCTCCGCTGTCTTGATGCGTCGCGCCGTGAACAATGAATTCATCCTCGACAACGGCACGGCATCGCTGACCGACTGGATTGTCACCTTCCCGACCAAGCGCGACTACATCGGCGTCGCCACCGGTGTTACCGCGCCAAACCCGCAGGCACCGTTCTCCAGCAATTTCGGCGGCTTCGGCGCCTGCGATGAGTCCCTCGCTGGCAGCGAAGGCTATCAGGGCTTCAATCGCGAAGGCGCGCCGCTTGCATCAGTGGCTTCGCCCTTCCGCCTCTGCTGGATGAGCAATGTGATTCCCTTTGGCGCCAACAGCCTGCTGCGCGCAGCCACGGTGGCGCCACATCCTGCGGCCATGCTGACAGCCTTGGCTGGCTCGAACACGGTCGGCGGGACCGCTACCTCGGCACCCAGCGTGAGCCAGGGCGCCAACGGCCGCATGACGCTGCGTTTTGGCTCTGCCGTGCAGCGACTGACCCCACTATCATCGACACTGAACGACGCGCCTACTGCCAACGCCACGCTGGTCGGGCTGCCCTTCATCAGCCTCGCAGTACACAGCTACCAGCGCGCCGGCGTGATATCCACCTATGGCGGCGTCATCGCACCGGTGTATGAACAGGGGCTGGTCAAATGAAGCGCACCTTTCCCATGCCGGCACGTTCACTTCCCGCCGCCCTTTCCGCGATCGGCTTGCTGGCGACCGGCCTCGCACTGATGCCTGCCACCACCAGTGCCGTACAGCTGGGACTTAACGGCAGCGGACAGGTGCTGCTGTTCCCGTACTACGGTGTGCGTACTGCCGGCGGCAGCGGGGGCGACTTCAACACGTTGCTGTCGATCGCCAACACCACCACCGACTACAAGGCGATCAAGGTACGCTTTCGCGAGGCGCAGTCGGGCGAAGAGGTCAACGAGCTCAACGTGTTTCTGTCGCCCAACGATTCCTGGGTGGCGGCCGTGATCCCGACTGCCACCGGTGCGCGATTGGTAAGCAACGACAACTCCTGCGTTTCACCGGCCGACTTCTTTACCGCGGCGGGTCGCGACCAGTTCCGGCCGGTCAACAACACACCGGAATCGATGGATCGCGTACGCGAGGGATACATCGAAATAATCGAGATGGGGACCATCGTCTCGGCCACGGTGCAGGGTTACATGGCACGCAATGCCGCGCTGGTGCCGGCAAATTGCGCGGCCATTGGCGCACTCGACCCGGCCGGCGGCACCGTGCCGAATGGTTTTCCCGGCAGCCTGCTCGCGGCACCCAGTGGCGGGCTGAGCGGCCGCGCGACCTTGCTCAACCCGGTCACCGGCATCAACTTTTCCTATCTGCCAACGGCCCTGGAAGCCTGGTCTAATGTGGTTCGCTATGGCGGCGTGCGTAGCGGCGCGCCGCTGCTCGGCGCCGCCAGCCCGCCTGAGACACGCACATTGCTTGAGGATGGCCGCACGCTGCATTCGGTGTGGGCCACTGGCCTTGAGGCCGTTTCAGCCGCACTGATGAGCGACGGCGTGGTCAACGAGTACATTCTGGACAACGGTACCGAGTCGCTGACGGACTGGGTGGTGACGTTTCCGACCCGCAAAGAATACACCAGCACTCCGTTAAACAATCCCCATAGCATTCCGCCTGAGTCACAGGAAGCGACGGGGTGTCTTCCAAGCGGGGCTTCTACGGTCCCGGGCGGATTCCGGCTGTCGATGATCAACCGGGAAGGAGGTGCACCTGGCTGTGGTGTTAGTTTGAGTTTTCCGACCACCTGCACACCGTTGCGGCTCAGCCATTGCCGGATCGCCAATGTCGTTGCCTATGGCAATCGCAGCCTGCTGAACTCCAGCAGTCAGACAGTCATTCCAGACACCGCGCGCAATTTTTTTCAAAACGCCAAAACCACTGCTGCCAGTAGCACCACCGTACCCGGCCAGGTTAACGGACCCAACGGCATCGCGGAGCTGGTGTTCAACATGAGCACTCAACGCCTTACGCCGCAATCGTCAACGCTCAATGGCACGCCCGTCCCGCCCGTCGTGATGTTCGGCGTGCCGGTTATCAGCATCGGCATGCATACCTACAATCGCGCAGGCGTCGTCTCTACCTATGGCGGCGTGATCCCTGGCATGCATCGGCTGAGCATACAATAATGATTGTGCCGCAGCCCTGAAACCCAGCAATGGCGCGGCTCTCCAGGGCAATGCCCTGGAGATGCCCGTGTTTATTGGCTTTCCAGCCGGTACCGCATTGAAACTCGACTAGCGCGAAAACCGCTGGGGCAAATCCCGCCATGCCAGCGCCAGCAGGCAGACGATCAGCAGCACGCTGTATTCCATGCCGTTGCGCCCGGCCCCAACCACGAACCAGCCCGCCTTGGCGTGGACCATGAAGATGCCGATGACATAGATCGCGGCATAACTGACGGCCAGCGCAAAGACGAACTTTCGAGCGGCCAGCAGCGGCGTGCCGACAATTTCGATCGCGGTCACGCCGGCGGCAATGAAGTAGCCGAACGGGACGCCCTGCGAATCCAGCCAGTTGCCAAATGGCACCACGCCACCACCGATAAGCCGCGCCCAGCCATGCGCCGC
>CAYQKN010000184.1:5363-6690 GCA_964417885.1 uncultured Burkholderiales bacterium
TCCGTGGCGACGGTTTTCGGCACCAACAAGATCATCTCGCTGGCCGGCACCTCGGTCGCGCTGTCGCAGATCGCCAAGCAGGTGTCGGTGCCGTGGAAATCGATCTTGCCGGCGGCAATATTCGCCGCGGTGTTCGCTTTTTTCGGCGCGCGCGCGGTGACGCTGATCGATCCGAAACTGTTGAAGCCGATCATCCTCATCCTGCTGGTCGGTGTCGCCATCTACACCTTCATCAAGAAGGATTTCGGCAACCTGCACCAGCCCAAATTCGCCCAGCATCACGAGCGCGGCGTCGCCATCGCGGTCGGCATCGTGCTGGGGTTTTACGAAGGCTTTTTCGGCCCCGGCACCGGCAGCTTCCTGATTTTCGCTTTCGTCGGTCTGCTAGGCTTCAATTTCTTGACCGCGTCGGCCTCGGCCAAGGTGGTAAACATCACCACCAATATCGCTGCCACAATCTGGTTCGCCTGGAGCGGTAACATCCTCTACCAGCTGGCGATTCCGCTGGCCCTGTGCAACGTCGCCGGCGCCTGGTTTGGCGCCAGGATGGCGATTGCCCGCGGCAGCGGTTTCCTGCGGGTGTTTTTTCTTGTGATTATTTCGGCCCTGATGGCCCGATTTGCCTGGGATATATTCCTCAAATGACTTTCATCCCCACCTTCGCCGCGCTGATCATCGGCGACGAAATTCTCTCCGGCAAGCGCCAGGACAAGCACTTGTCGAAGGTGATTGAAACGCTGGCCGCGCGCGGGTTGTCGTTGAGCTACGCGAATTACATCGGCGACGAGCCGGATCGCATCGTCGCCGCGCTGAAGCAAAGCTTTGCCACCGACCACATCGTGTTCAGCTTCGGCGGCATCGGCGCCACGCCGGACGATTACACCCGCCAGTGCGCGGCGGCGGCGCTCGGTGTGGCACTGCACCAGCACCCGGAAGCGGTGGCGGCGATGCAGTCGAAAGCGAATTTCGAACTGACGCCGAATCGCCTCAAGATGGCCGAGTTTCCGGTCGGCTCGACCATCATTCCCAATCCGTACAACCAGATCGCCGCGTTCTCGGTCGGCGATCACCATTTCCTGCCCGGCTTCCCGGAAATGGCCTGGCCGATGATGCAGTGGGTGCTCGACGGCCGCTACGCGCACCTGTTCAACCAGGTGCCGTTCGCCGAGGAAATCATCGTCATCCACGAGGCCGGCGAGAGCAACCTGATCGACGCCATGAACCGCATCGTCGAGCAATTCCCGACCACCAAGCTGTCCAGCCTGCCGCAACATCTGCCGAACGGCCGCATCATTGAATTGTCGATACGCGGCGACCCGGCGGCGGT
>CAYQKN010000185.1:0-6634 GCA_964417885.1 uncultured Burkholderiales bacterium
GGCGATGCGCGAAGGCTCGGGCATGGTGAAGTTTTCGCAGCAGTTCCCGGACCAGTATTTCGATACCGCCATTGCCGAGCAGCACGCGGTGACGTTTGCCGCGGGCCTCGCGGCCGACGGCATGAAGCCGGTGCTGGCGATTTACTCGACTTTCCTGCAGCGTGGCTACGACCAGCTGATTCACGACGTCGCCCTGCAGAACCTGCCGGTGCTGTTTGCCCTGGATCGCGGCGGCCTGGTGGGTGCCGACGGCCCGACCCACCACGGCGCGTTCGACCTGTCGTTCCTGCGCTGCATCCCCAACATGACGGTGATGGCGCCGGCCGACGAGAACGAGTGCCGCCAGATGCTCTACACCGGCTTCACCCTCAATTCGCCCAGCGCGGTGCGATACCCGCGCGGCGCCGGCCCGGGTGTGGCATTGCAGGAGGAAATGACCGCGTTGACGGTCGGCCGCGGCGTGATGGTTCGGGAAATCCGCGGCTACGAAAGCAAGCGCGTGGCCATCCTCGCGTTCGGCTCGATGGTCAAGCCGGCCGCCGACGCCGCCGAGGACCTCAATGCGACGGTCGCCAACATGCGCTTCGTCAAGCCGATCGATGATGAGCTGATTTTCCGTCTCGCGACCAGCCACGATTACCTGGTGACCATCGAGGAAAACGTGGTGATGGGCGGCGCGGGCAGCGCCGTTGCCGAATCGCTGTCAGCGCAAAACCTGTCGACGCCGTTATTGCATCTCGGGTTGCCGGACCAGTTTGTCGAGCACGGCGACCCGGCGGTGCTGCTGGCCGACTGCGGGCTCAATCGCGACGGCATCGTCCGGTCGGTGCGCGACTGGCTGGCCCTGCATTCGTCGCGTAGCGCCGTTCCGCAACAGGCTGCCGGCTAGCTCGCGCCGGCACCGCCGCACGTCCACCACCGTTCTTATCCGCAACAAAAGGAATCGTCACATGAATTTCCGTACACTCGCCATCGCCACGACCTTGTCCATCGCCACTGCCGCGGTTGCACAGACCCCGCCCGCCGCCGCACCGGCAACGTCGGTCGTCGCCAAGCACAACTGCGTCCAGCCCGCCATGCCGGGATCGTCCAAGACCACCACCGACATCCAGATGAAACGTTTCGTTGACGAGCTCAACAAGTACAAGGCCTGCCTGCAGGCCTACGCCAGCGAACAGCAGAAATTCGCCGAGGCCGCGGTGGCGTCCGGCAACGCCGCGATCATGGAATACAACACCTTCGTCGAGGCCGCCAACAAGGCGACCAATTCCGGCAACACCAAGTAGCCGCCCAACCGATCACTGGCAGGAATCCCATGAAAATCATCTTCAAGTCACTGGCCGTTGCCGCCGTCGTCGCCTCGGCGCCGATGTTTGCTGCCGCGCAGGCCGCCGCCGCCGCGGAGCCGCCGCTGGCGCGGCACAGCTGTGCCAAACCCGTGCTGCCGGATGCGGCAAAGAAACTCACGGTACAGGAGCGCAACGCCATCGTGGTCTCGCTGGAGGCCTATCGCAACTGCATCCGCGCATTTTCCGACAGCCAGGAAAAAATCAAGGCCGCCAAGGAACTGGAAGCCAAGGCGCTGCAGGATTCCTCGCAGGCCGCCCTGGCCGCGGCCAAGTCCGCCAAGTCGTCGGTTGACGCCGCGGTCGAGGATTACAACGTGTTCTCGCAGGCGGCGGTGAAACTGATCACGCCCAAGGCTAGTCAATAGCGAGGAACCAGCGCAGCGACTGCAGTTCGGTCGCCAGCGCCTGGTCGAAGCCGGTGTCGCGGCCGGGCTGCTTGCCCGGCGCGTAACCCAGATCGGCGCGCAGGTCGCCATCGGCAACCGATACGTTCGCCCAGCCGACAATATCGTCACGCCACAAAACCGGCAGCGCGTAGTAACCCATCCGTCGGCGCGCCGCTGGCGTGTAGGCCTCGAATCGATAGGCCCAGCCCCAAAATTGCTCAAACCGGTCGCGGTCCCACACCAGCGGATCGAACGGCGCCAGCAGCCTGACCCGGCTCTCCACCCGCGCAGGCAGTTTTTCCTCTGACGGCCACACATAATCCCTGCCATCCACCAGCGCACTGCGCAGCTCGCCGCGGCGCCGCATCAGCTCGATCCGTTTCGCATAATCGGCTTCAGGCTTGTAGCAGCCCATCATGCTGAGCAGGCGCATCAGGCTGCGCAGGGTCAGCGGCGCGTACAGGCTCACCACCAGGCGCAGCAGGCCATCGGCGCGCTGTGCCGGCGGCAGTGCGCGGCCGCGCGGCGGCGCCCGGCGGTAGACGCGAATGCCACCGTCGCGACGGCACACCTCGGCGCGGCCTTCGCGATGCAGCGCCTCCAGCATCAGTGTGGTCGCCGATGAGGTGCCGCCCCAGCCATTGACGCGGCCACCGGCGCCGAGCAACCGCTCCACGTCACGCGGGTGCGCTTCGCCATACTGGTCCAGGTAACGCAGCAATTTGCGCCGCAACGGCCGGTGCTGCTCGATGAATTCGCACCAGCGCGGCGACAGCGTGCGCGGATGGAGCAGTGCATGATGTTCGCGCGGGAAAAAACCGTAGTTGTGCAGCATGTCCTCGACCACCGGCAACTGCGGATAGGAACGCTCCAGGTCATCGATGCGATAGCCGCGCACACGCTGGCGCAGGATCAGGTCCTGTGCGCGCGCCGGGGCGCGAATCGGATCGGCCTGCACATAACCCATGCGCCGAATGACGCTCTCCAGGTCGGCAGGCTTGGCGAAATTGCGTGCCACCGCGAGGCGGCGCAGCGCGGCGAGATTCACGGTTTTGCGGCCAGGGCTGTCTCATCCACGACGGCGGCCACGCCATCACCGATGGCGATGCTGCCGCTTTCCAGCACGCGGGCATTGATGCCGCCATGGCCGCGCATGGCGTTGTAGCCGCCGGCGCCAAGCTGCGCTTCCATCAGCGAGCAGGGGTGGCATTCTCCGCTCATCTCCAGCAGTGCGCCACCGATGCGGAAGCGGTGGCCCTTGAGTGACAGCAGGTTGATGCCGGAGACGACGATGTTGCGACGGGTCAGCGCCGGGGCGATGGCATCGCGCCGCAGCAGCGCGCCGACCAGCGGCAGGGACTCGGCCTGGATCAGCGTGACCTGGCGGCTGTTTCCGGGCCGCGACATTTCCGCCGTGCGGTCTCCTGCCAGGCCGCGCTCGGCGATCGCCTCGACCACGGACAATGCGCGCATCTGCGCCCGCGGCGCCGGCCGCACGCCGATCCACACCACCTCACCGGCAAACGGAAATGCCGACATCAGGTCGCGCAGCCCGGCCGGGATCTTCACTATTTCACCACGCTCCGGTCCTGGCCGAACATCATCTTGCGTGCCTGCTCATCGAGCACCGCTGGCGGCGGGTCCGGCCGCACCTCTTTCGCCCGGGCGTAGGCGCGCGCGGTGGCCGGTCGCGCCTTGATCGCCGCATGCCAGCGGGCCAGATTGGGGAAGTTCGCCATGTCCTGGCCCTGCCGGTCGGGAATGAGCCACGGGTAGGCGGCCATGTCGGCAATGCTGTATTTGGCGCCGAGGATGAACTTGCGGCCGGCCAGCCGCTTGTCGAGCACCGCGTACAGGCGCGAGGTTTCTTTCACGTAGCGTTCAATCGCGTAGGGAATCTTTTCTGGCGCGTACTGGCTGAAATGGTGGTTCTGGCCCAGCATCGGGCCCAGCCCGCCCATCTGCCACATCAGCCATTCCAGCGCCTCCACCTGGCCGCGCAGGTCTTTTGGAATGAACTTGCCGGTCTTGCCGGCGAGATAAAGCAGGATCGCGCCGGACTCGAATACGCTGATCGGCTTCTTGCCGTCGACCGGATCGTGATCGACGATGGCCGGCATCCGGTTGTTGGGTGAAATTTTCAGGAACGCGGGCTGGAACTGGTCGCCCTTGCCGATGTTCACGCCGATCAGCCGGTACGGCAGCCGCGCTTCCTCAAGAAACAGGGTGATCTTGTGGCCGTTCGGGGTCGGCCAGTAATAGAGGTCAATCATCTGCAATCCTTTGCTGGAGAAGTCATTTGCCAAATGCGCCGACGCCGCCACGCTTGTACTGGTCCGGCCATTCCATCGCGAACCCGAGGGCCGCGGCGGCGTGACGCGGCCAGTAGGGATCACGCAGCAGCGCACGGGCGAGGAACACGCAGTCGGCGTCGCCGTCGCCGATGATCTGTTCCGCCTGCACCGGCTCGGTGATCAAGCCGACCGCGCCGGTCGGCACCATGGCGCCGGCACGGATGGCGGCCGAAAACGGTACCTGGTAGCCCGGCCGGATGGTCATCTTCGCGTCGGCCACGTTGCCGCCAGAGGAGACGTCGATCAGGTCGATGCCGATCGCCTTGGCGCGGCGGCAGAGTTCGATCGACTGACTGACATCCCAGCCGCCCTCTTTCCAGTCGCTGGCGGAGATGCGCAGGAACACCGGCAACGACTTGGGCCACGCTTCGCGCACGGCGGCGCAGACTTCGAGCGGCAGCCGCATGCGATTCTCCAGCGAGCCACCATACTGATCGGTGCGCAGATTCGACAGTGGCGAAAGAAACTCGTGCAGCAGGTAGCCATGCGCGCCGTGTATTTCCGGCACCTCGAAGCCTGCCTTCAGCGACCGTTTCGCGGCGTCGACGAAAGCATCCACCGTTGCCCGGATATCGGCCAGCGTCATCTCCCGCGGCTGCGGATAGGCGGGCGAGAAGGCCAGGTCGCTCGGCCCCAGCACCGGCCAGCCGCCCTGTTCCGCTGCGACCTTGCCTGAGCCCCGCCACGGCGAGAAGGTCGATGCCTTGCGTCCAGCATGGGCAAGCTGAATCGACGCCACCGCGCCCTGCTGCTTGATGAAAGCCGCAACCCGGCTCCAGGCGTGCATTTGCGCATCATTCCAGATGCCGGCATCCTCCGGCGAGATGCGGCCCTCAGGCGTGACCGATGCGGCCTCGGTCATCACCAGCGCTGCGCCACCGACGGCGCGCGAGCCGAGGTGAACCAGATGCCAGTCGTTCGGCATGCCATCGGTGCAGCTGTACTGGCACATCGGAGAGACAAAAACGCGGTTGCGGAATGTCAGGTCGCGCAGGGTAAACGGCGAAAAGAGCTGGGACATGGTTACCTGAAAAGGTCAGAAAAGAATCGATCGAAGGTTGCCTGCGGCAATCTGCGGCGCACCCCGCGATTCTAGGCCGGCAAATGCGTGAAAATAAGCCATCTCGAAGAAAAGGCATCATGACGGCAGCATTCCAATCCCTCCTCGTCCAGGCCGGTCCCAGGGCCCTGAAGCACCTGCGCGAACACGGCCTGCGGGCGCAGGACATCGACATTGTCCCCGGTGCGGCAGGCGGGCCCAAAGGCCTCGGCCTGGCGCGCCTGGACGAACACATCTTTGCCGACTGGTTGCCATCGGGCTTTGCCGCGCGGACCCGGCCGGTCGAGCTGATCGGCTCCTCGATCGGCGCCTGGCGCTTTGCCGCCGTTTGCCATGGCCGCAATGCGGTTGAAACCCGCGCCGCGCTGCGCGCGTTCGCCGCCGCCTACAGTCAACAGAAATATCCGCGCAAGGTCGATGCGGATTTCGTCACCGCCTACGCCCGCGACCTGATCGACAATCTGTTCAAGGGGCACGAGGCGTCGTTGCTTTCGCATCCGCATTACCGCCTCAATGTGCTGGTGGTGCGCGGCAAAGGCATCCTGCAGCGCGAGGCGCGCGGCCGCTCCCATGCCGGCTTCATGCTGGCGGCGCTGGCCAATGCGGTCGGCCGGCCGCACCTGCGGCATTTCCTTGATCGCACCTGGTTCCATGCCGGCACGGACGATGGCGGCGGCATTGGCGCGCAGGGTGGCTGGGACAAATTCCACACTCATCATGTGGCGCTTACGCCGGACAATTTTGGCGACGCGCTGATTGCCTCCGGCTCGATCCCGCTGGTGCTGCGCGGCGTCACCGGCATCACCGGCGCGCCGTCCGGCACCTACTGGGACGGCGGCATCATCGATTACCACCTGCACCTGCCCTATCCGCGCACGCCGGGCCTGGTGCTGTATCCGCATTTCACCCACCGCATCGTGCCCGGCTGGCTGGACAAGGCGCTGCCGTGGCGCAAGGCCAGCGGGGCGTGGCTGGACAATGTCATCCTGGTTTCGCCCTCGCGCCAATACCTGGACCGGCTGCCGCTGAAAAAACTGCCGGACCGCAATGACTTCAAGCGTTTTGTCGATGACTACGACGGCCGGCTCAAATACTGGCGCTTCGCGATGGACGAAAGCGAACGGCTGGCGGCGGAGTTTCGCGCGCTGTGTGATTCGCCGGATTTGATTGGGCAGATTCGGGCGTTTTAGCCGTGGTCTTGCCGCATCGCAGGCGCAGCTGCGTAATTCAGTAACCAGCGCGGGCGAGGCGAATCAGTTCCGCCTCGCGCGCTGGCGAAAGCATCGATGGCGGCTCGCGATCGACGATCCATTCGCGCATCTCGCGCACACTGGCGGCGGGGTCGGTCAGCGTCAGTCCCGCCGCCCTCGCTCGCGCGTTGCTCACGTCCATCAGGCCGCTGCGCGGACCGCGTTCGGGCCGGTAGAGCGGCAGTTCCATGAAGGTAAGTCCGGCGGCCTGGATCAGATCAGCCGGGACCCAGAC
>CAYQKN010000186.1:0-6562 GCA_964417885.1 uncultured Burkholderiales bacterium
GAACTTGTCCTTCAGTTCGATTTCCTTGGCGACCGAAACGCCGTCCTTGGTGATGGTGGGGGCGCCGAAAGAGCGCTCCAGCACCACGTTGCGGCCCTTCGGGCCCAGGGTGACTTTGACTGCATTGGCGAGAACATTCACGCCATGCACCATGCGTACGCGGGCGTCGCCGCCGAATTTGACTTCTTTAGATGCCATGATTAGTACCTCGTATCAAAATTTGGAACGGGAATTTCTTGCGGAATCGGAGCGATAAGAAAGCAGGCATTTCGTTCCCAGGCAAGGCGCGAGAAATCTCTTGAGCAACGCCGCGTTGGGACCAAAAATGTTGCTTGATTACGCTACGACGGCCATGATGTCTTCTTCGCGCATGACCAGCAGTTCGTCGCCGTCTACCTTCACGGTAGTGCCGGCGTACTTGCCAAACAGAATCTTGTCGCCGACTTTGACGTCGACCGGCGAGACCTTGCCATCTTCATTCTTCTTGCCTGGGCCAACGGCCAGCACTTCACCCTGATCGGGTTTCTCTGCAGCGGTGTCCGGGATCACGATGCCGGATGCCGTTTTCCGTTCTTCTTCAAGACGCTTGACGATCACGCGATCGTGCAGTGGACGCAGTTTCATAGCGAACTCCTTGGTTAACACATTGATTTACAAGAAAAACCAGACATTGGCATCTGGCCGAAATCTTTTGGGGAGCACGTGATTATTAGCACTCAACCCAAGCGAGTGCTAATAATAAGGGTGTATCGGCTGATTTTCAAGTCCAGCGGTACATTTGATCGCCTCAAATGCGGCCACGCCGGGACCCGAACGGCGCGAGGCGCCGGCAAGGCGGGGCCGCACGGCGCGCGTTATTTCCGCGGCTTCAGCACTCTGTCCAGCAGGCCGCGCGTGGATCCATCCAGGCCATCAGGCATCGCGGCGCCACCCAACACCTGGCCCAATTCGGTCGCGACGACCTTGCCCAGTTCCACGCCGAACTGATCGAACGAATTGACGTTCCAGACCACGCCTTGGACAAATACCTTGTGCTCGTAAAGGCTGATCAGCGCGCCCAGTGATGACGCGTCGAGCCAGTCCAGCAAAATGGTATTGCTCGGCCTGTTGCCGTCGAAGCCGCGATGCGGCGCCAGCCTGTCCGCTTGTTCGACGGTCATGCCCTGGCGGGCAAGTTCCAGCCTGACCGAGTCGATGTCCCTGCCGTTCATCAGCGCACTGCTTTGAGCCAGGCAATTCGCCACCAGCAACCGATGGTGCTCGGCAAGTTGATGGCCGGGCGAGATCGGCAGGATGAAGTCAACCGGCACCAGGTCTGATCCCTGGTGCAGCAACTGGAAAAAGGCATGCTGGCCGTTGGTTCCCGGCTCGCCCCAGACGATCGGCCCGGTCGCATGACGGACGCGGCTCGCATCCATCGCGATCGACTTGCCGTTGCTCTCCATGTCCAGCTGCTGCAGGTAAGCCGGCAGGCGGTGCAAATGCTCGCTGTAGGGAATCACCGCGATGCTCGATGCACCGAGAAAATTCCGGTACCAGATTCCGATCATGCCAAGCACGACCGGCATGTTTTTCCTCAACGGGGCGGTGCGAAAATGCCTGTCCATCGCATGCGCACCGGCCAGCAACTGCTCAAACTTCGCCGGGCCGACACTGATGGCGATGGCGAGACCGATCGATGACCATAGCGAATAGCGGCCGCCAACCCAGTCCCAGAACGGAAACATGTTTTGCGGATCGATGCCGAATTGGGCGACCGCCTCACGGTTGGTCGACACGGCGACGAAGTGGCGGCGGATGTCTTTGTCGGTGGCACCGGAGGCCAGGAACCAGCGACGGGCCGAGTGCGCATTGGTCAGGGTCTCAATGGTGGTGAAGGTCTTCGACGCGACGATGAACAGCGTCTGTTCGGAATCGACCGCGGCAAGCACGTCGGCCAGCGCATCACCGTCGATATTGGCGACAAAATGCACCCGCAATCCGGGCCTGGCATCGGCCTTCAGCGCTTCACAAACCATGCGCGGTCCGAGGTCGGACCCGCCGATGCCGATATTGACAACGTCCGTGATCGGCTTGCCGGTATAGCCGCGCCATTCGCCGGAGCGCAGGCGATCGGCAAAGGCATATACCATCTGGCGGACGCGGCGAATGTCCGCCAGCACGTCCACCCCGTCAACCACCAGTTGCGGCGACGTCATGTCCCGCAACGCGGTGTGCAGCACGCTGCGGTTTTCCGTGACGTTTACCCGCTGACCGGCAAACATCGCGTCGCGCCGCCCTTCCACGTCGCACACCCGTGCCAGCTCAAACAACCTTTCAAGCGTAAATCCATCGAGCCGGTGTTTCGAATAGTCCAGGAACAGGCCGGCGGCATCGCACGATAAATCCTCAAACCGGCCGGGCTCGGCTGAAAACCACTCGGCAATCGGTCGCACGCCAACCGTGCCCGCCAGCCCGGCCAGCTGCTGCCAAAGCGCCGCGCGACGTACTCCGGCATCCGCTTGTTCAGTATTCATCCATGCGCCTTTCTGAAATGACCTGCTTGGCGCGCTTGAGACGCGCACCCAATTCCGGTCCGCGTGCGATTGCGACACCCACGGACAAAACATCGATTATCGCCAGGTGGACCAGACGCGATGTCATCGGTGCATAGACATCCGCATCCTCCTGTACGTCGGCGTACAACGCGACATGCGCCAGCTTTGCCAGTGGCGAGCCGCTGCAGCTGACCGCGACCACGTCGGCGCCCGCCTCCCGGGCAATCTCCACACTGCGCATCAACTCGCGCGTCCTGCCGCTGCCGGATATTGCGACCACCACATCGCCGGCAGCCAGCAGCGAGGCGGCCATGGCGTGGACATGCGGGTCCGAATAGGCAACCGTCGGCACTCCGAGCCGGAAAAATTTGTGCTGGGCATCGAGCGCGACGATGCCGGAATTGCCCAGCCCGTAGAATTCGATCCTGCGTGCGCCGGCGAGCAGGCGTGTCGCGCGCTCCAGTGTGACGGGATCAAGATGATTTCGCACCGTTACCAGCGCGGCGATCGCGCGATCAAAAACCTTCGCGCCAACCTCGGCCATCGAGTCATTCAGGGCGACATCGCGATGTACGAACGGTATCCCTTTTGCCAGACTTTGCGCGAGGCGCAGCTTGAAATCACGATAGCCGCTAAAGCCGGCAGCAATGCAGAAACGCGCCACGGTCGGCTGGCTGACGCCTGCCCGGGCGGCAATCTCTGGAAAGGAAAGGCTGATGACCAGATTGGGATGACGCATCACAAATCGTGCCACCAGCTGTTCGGATGGCCGCAGCGTCTCGACCATCGCCTGGACACGGTCGAGCAAGGTGCCCGACGGGCGGCAGGAAGCCTCACCGCCATCGGCAGTCCGGCGAGCAGACTTAACGGCTGGCCTGGACATGCGCGTTGAGCGGTTCGGCTGGCCGGAAAATGTGTGCAAGCCAGCAGCCGTGTTGCATTGCCACAGACGCGAGCCGAGCCCGGGCGCCGTTGGGCCGGGCGGCACCTGGATTTGCGCGAGCACTATGTTGTGATGGTTCCGGCATGGCAGACGATTCTCGCAATTACCTTTGTAGTTTGTCAACATAGATGCGGCATCCGGCACCATGCTAATTGTCGCTGCATCGACCTGCTCATATATATTCACGCCGCTTACAGCACCACACGACCGGCCGAATGGGGTTTGCTTTTTTCTGTAGATTTACTACAATTGTTCCGCAACTCCTGAAAACCACTTAGTGGAGCAAGGCATGTCAATCCACCCGGTCGTCGAATCGGTCACCCGCTCCATTGCCGAACGAAGCACCGAGACCCGTCGCGACTACCTGCAACGCGTCGCGCGCGCACGCGCCACTGGCGCGTCGCGCGGCAAGGTGTCTTGTACCAACCTCGCGCATGCGTTCGCCGCCGAACAGCCGCGCGACAAACTTGTCCTGCGTGAAATCCGCCAACCGAACATTGCCATTGTCTCGGCCTACAACGACATGCTGTCCGCGCATCAGCCGCTGGCGCGATTTCCCGAACTGATCAAGGCCGCCGCCCGCGAAGCCGGTGCCGTGGCCCAGTTTGCCGGCGGCGTGCCGGCGATGTGCGACGGCGTCACCCAGGGCCAGCCCGGCATGGAGTTGTCGCTGTTCTCGCGCGACGTCATCGCCATGTCAACCGCCATCGCGCTGTCGCACGGCGTTTTTGACGGTGTGCTTTGCCTTGGCGTCTGCGACAAGATTGTCCCGGGGTTGCTGATCGGCGCGTTGCAGTTCGGCCACCTGCCGACCATCTTCGTTCCTGCCGGCCCGATGACCAGCGGACTGTCGAATGACGACAAGGCCAAAATTCGCCAGCAATTCGCCGAGGGAAAACTTGACCGGGCCGCGCTGCTTGAGGCGGAGAGCCGCGCCTACCATGGGCCAGGCACCTGCACGTTCTATGGCACCGCCAACAGCAACCAGCTGCTGATGGAGGTAATGGGCTTGCATCTTCCTGGCGCCGCCTTTGTCACACCGAACACGCCGCTACGCGATGCGCTCACCGCCGCCGCCGCGCGGCGTGCGGCAGAAATTACCCATCTGGGCAACCAGTACACGCCACTGGCAGAGGTGGTCAATGAGCGCGCCATCGTCAACGCGCTGGTCGGCCTGCTGTCAACCGGCGGTTCGACCAATCACACCATTCACCTGGTGGCAATCGCCCGGGCGGCCGGCATCAGCATCAACTGGGACGATTTCGACCGCCTGTCGGCGGTCGTTCCGCTGCTGGCACGGATCTACCCGAATGGCACCGCCGATGTGAATCACTTTCACGCCGCCGGCGGCAGCGGCTTTGTCATTCGCGAACTGATCGGGGCAGGCATGCTGCATGGCGACGTGCGAACCGTCGGCGGCGGCAGCCTGGCTGACCAGGCGCACGAGCCATTTCTCGATGCCGAACGCATCGCCTGGCGTTTGCCGCCGGACCGGAGTCTGGACGAAAACGTGCTGCGACCGGCCGTCGCACCATTCAGCCAGGACGGCGGCCTGAAACTGCTGCGCGGCAATCTCGGCCGCTGCGTGATCAAGGTGTCAGCAGTCAAGGCGGCCAACCGGCTGGTGGAGGCTCCGGCAGCGGTGTTCGATGACCAGGACGAGGTGCTTGCCGCCTACCAGCGCGGCGAACTGCAGCGCGATGTGGTGGTCGTGGTTCGCTTTCAGGGACCACGCGCCAACGGCATGCCGGAACTGCACAAACTCACGCCCGCGCTGGGCTCGCTGCAGGACCAGGGATTCCATGTCGCCCTGGTAACCGACGGCCGCATGTCGGGTGCCTCGGGCAAAGTGCCGGCGGCGATCCACGTTTCGCCCGAATGCTGCGCCGGTGGCCCGCTGGCGCGCGTACGCAATGGCGATCTGATTCGCCTCGACGCAGAAGCGGGCACACTGGAAGCCATCGTGGCCGATGACCAGTGGGCGGGGCGACCCCTCGCAACCAGCGACCTGAGCCACAATCAATTCGGTATGGGACGCGAATTGTTCGTTGCTGCCCGCCAGAATGCACTGTCAGCCGAGGAGGGCGCATCGATCTTCGGCCTTGCACCGCAGCCGTCCGCCCCGGTGTCCGCCAATGAAATGCCGATGAAAGAGGCGATTGCATGATGTCGATTCGCGAAATTCTTGCTGCCAGCCCGGTGATGCCGGTGATTGTGCTGGATCGGGTCGATGACGCGGTACCGCTTGCCCGCTCACTGGTCGCGGGCGGCATCCGTGTGCTGGAAGTTACCCTGCGCACGCCGGTGGCGCTGGACTGCGTGCGCGCCATTCGCGCTGCGGTCCCCGACGCCATCGTCGGTGTCGGCACCATCACCACGGCGAGCGATCTCGACGCCGCACGCGCAGCCGGCGCGGCGTTCGGCGTCAGTCCCGGCGCCACGCCGGCCGTGCTGACGCGGGCCAATGCGACCGGCATGCCGTTCCTGCCGGGCGTGATGACACCGTCAGACGTGATGAACGTGCTGGCGACAGGATTCGACGCGATGAAGTTGTTTCCCGCCCGGCAGGCCGGCGGGATCGACATGCTGAAGGCGCTCGGCGGACCGTTTCCCGGTGTCACCTTCTGCCCGACCGGCGGCATCGATGCCGCGTCGGCACCGGCTTACCTTGCGCTCGCCAATGTCGCCTGTGTCGGCGGCTCGTGGCTCGCACCGGCGTCCCTGGTCAAACAGGGAAACTGGGGCGAGATCGAGCGCCTCGCCCGCGCGGCATCGGCCCTGAAGACCTCCCACTGACAACCAGTCCACCATGACCAAATCCCTCCCCCTTGCCGATTGCCGCGCGTTTGTCCTGTTCGGCGCCACCGGTGACCTCGCCAAACGGATGCTGTGGCCCTCGCTGTATGCACTTGATCGCGACGGCTTGCTGCCGGCAGTGTTCCAGTTGATCGGCGCTGCCACATCGATCCTGTCGGACGCGCAATTCATCGAGAAGGTGCGCGATGCCATCAAGGTCTCCGCCAACGCCAAACTCTATGACGACGCGGCATTCGCCGCCTTCGCCAAACGCATCCGCTACGTG
>CAYQKN010000187.1:0-2100 GCA_964417885.1 uncultured Burkholderiales bacterium
GGCGCGGCTGATTCGCCGCCGCCGCGCGCGGCGCATTGACCGGACGGCCGCCGCCTCTGCAGTGCGGCCGCGCCGCCACCGGCGCCACGCCATGTCACCCAACGTGACCGTGCTTGTCGAATGTAGCGTGGCGCGCCCGCCAGGCAGCATGCCGCGAACGGTTCGGTGACGAACTGGTAACCACTGCCGCGAGGCGGCTGGAACAATTGCCGTTGTGGCCGGCAATAGGTGAAGGACGATGCGCGACGCGGGCCGGCGTGGCGCGTGTCGATACGCCGGCGTTATCCGGGGCGTCCGCCGGGCACACCATCCCAACGCGAAACAGGAGATTGATCCATGAAGAAAATCGTTTGCCTTGCCGCCTTGCCGCTGATTTTTCTGTCCGCCTGCGCCACGGTCGAGACCTCGCTCAACGGCGGCTCGGCCCAGGCGCCGCAGTCGGACGCCATGTATTGCTGGAAGGACCGCCTGCAGACATCGGGCGATGAGCTGACCTGCAACTGGGCGGCCAGCACCTCGGAGGCCTGCAAGGAAACCAAGAGCAGCGTGGTGGCGAAATCCGCCATCGCCAGCGGGCCAAACAATGCCAAGCGTTGCGACAACGGCCAGTGGCTGGTGCAGGTGTCGCGCCGCTGATGATTGTCGCGGGGCGGCCGGCCCGGTTCAAGCCGTCGCGTGCAGGCCCGTGTGATCGCGGGCAGCGCGAAAGCAGTGGCTGAACAGGCCGGCCGCATACTCGTACATCGACCAGTCGGCCGTCTGCAGCGGCCAGGCATTGCGCAGGTCCGCGTCGCGGAATCCTGCCTGCACGCTCAGCCTGGTGTCTTCGCGCGTCACGCGGCTGGCGCCGAGCAGGCCCAGCAGGTAGCTGCCGATCAGCGGCAGCCGGGCGCGGCGCGGTTCGCAGGCAAAGAAGCGGTCCGAGCGTGCGGCGATCGCCTGCAGCAGCCCGGCCAGCTGCGCGCCTTCGAAGTGATGCAGGAAATGGTTGCTGATGATCAGGTCCCAGCGGCCGGCCTGGCGTGCGCCGGGCAGGGGATCGTCACCGGCCATGGCCCAGTCCAGCACATCAATCTGCCGTGGTGTCGCCCGCCAGCCGAGCCGGGCGTACTCGGCAAGGGTTGCCGGGGCGACCAGATCGACGCGATCCAGCAGGGTAAGCTCCACCTGCGGCAGCCTGTCGCCTGCGGCGCGTGCAGTGGCGAGCATCAGGCTGCCGTCGCCGGCGCCGAGTTCGAGCACCCGCAGCGGCGACCGGTCACGGCCGCCATAGCGTCGGCATGCGGTCAGGTCGAGCAGCGCGCGCAGCACGATGCGCTGCGTTCCCAGCCAGCGATGCATGTGCCGAAGCTCGCGCCGGGTGCGCCGGGCGGCCGGGTGATCGGCGGCCAGTCCGTCCAGGGTTTCCGGAAAGACCGTGCGCGGGATGATCGACTGGCGGTACATCGGGTTGCGGGTCGCGCACCATGCGGCGGCCAGGCTGCTGGCCGGCGGCAGTGGCGCGTTACAGTTTGCCCATCAGCAGCAGCACCAGCAGGATGACGACGACCAGGCCGAGGCCGCCGCTTGGTCCGTAACCCCAGCTTTTGCTATGTCCCCAGGTGGGGATGGCGCCGATCAGCATCAGCACCAGTACGATCAGGATGATGGTTCCTACGCTCATGTTCTTGTCCTTCAAAACGAGATTGAATGAATGCCCGCCGCGGCGGAGCCGGCGGCGGGTCGTGCGCACTTGTGCCGCACCCTGCAATGGCCCAGCGTAACCGCAAGACCGGGCTGCATCCGTGCGTTAGCGAACAGAGCCGCCGCGTTGCGGTGATCGCGTGATCGGGGCTTCCCGGGTAACATGGCGACAGTCCGGCGCAAACCGGTCCGGACAACCCTCCACCCAGCGCCACCCCCGCGCAGCAAGGCGCCGATGAAAACCCCCAAGAGATTGTTGCCCCTGGTCGAGGAAGGCCTGGTCGACGACGTGATTCGCCAGCTGATGAGCGGCAAGGAGGCGGTCGTGTTCGTGGTGCGCTGCGGCGGCGAAATCCGTTGCGCCAAGGTCTACAAGGAAGCCAACAAGCGCAGCTTCCGCCAGGCGGTGCAATACAC
>CAYQKN010000187.1:2200-6520 GCA_964417885.1 uncultured Burkholderiales bacterium
GATGCTGATCATGCAGGTGGTGCGCATGCTGTGTGCCGGCCTGATCCACGGCGACCTGTCCGAGTACAACGTGCTGGTTGCCGCCGACGGGCCGGTGATCATCGACCTGCCGCAGGCGATCGACGCTGCCGGCAACAACAGCGCCGCCGCGTTGCTCGAGCGCGACGTGGCCAATTTGCGAACCTGGTTTGGCCGCTTTGCGCCCGACCTGCTCGCCACCGATTACGGCAGCGAGATCTGGTCGATCTACAGCAGCGGGACGCTGACCCCCGAGGTGGTGCTGACCGGGCGTTTCCAGCGCGACCAGCGACCGGCCGATGTGAAGGGCCTGATCCGTGAAATCGACGAAGTGATCCGCGAGGAAACCGAGCGCCAGCGTTACAAGCAGACGCTCGACCAGTAGCCGCCCGTCCCCTGCGCGGCGTGACGCGCGAGTGTACGTTTGCATACAGACAGCCGCACCGGCCGCGTCCATGCTGGCGTCTTCGCCATCACGGCAGACGCGCTGCGGGAGCACAGGATGAACAGGTTTCAGTTTCGGGGCAGGTTGCAGGAAGCCGGCGGCATGGTTACCGCCGCCATCGGCAGGATCATCGGCAGTCGCAGCCTGCGGCAGGAAGGCGATCAGCAGCTTGCCAGCGGCCGCGCACTGTCCCACTTCGGCGACCGCAAGGAAGACTCGCGGCGCGTCAGCGAAGCGCTGATCTAGGGAACCGCCGGACTTGCGTTCACGCGACCGGCTCGGCCTGTGCAATCCGGGTGCCCATGCGGCAATGCTGGCCCGGTTGCACGATGAAAGACACGTTGCTGCGCGCTTCGAACAGCACGATGATGTCGGAGCCGCCGAACTGGAAGTAGGAAATTTCCTCCCCCTTGCGCAGCGTCACGCCGACCTCGGCGGTGAGGATCACGGAAGACACCTGGCACATGCCGATCGGCAGCACTGCGACCAGGCCGATGGCGGTGTCGAGCACCACCAGGCCGCGCGCCTGGGCGAACTGGTAGCCGGCGTTGTCCGGCGCATCGAACCGCCGCAGCGGTTCCAGTCGCTGGCGACCCGCCGGGTCGCCATCCACCAGTTCGGCCACGACTTCGAGATAGACCTGGCCCGGGATCACGCGCGCCTCCAGCACCGTGCCGCCGACCGGCGCGTGTTGCCGGTGATAGTCGTTGGGGCCAAGGTAGGCGTGCATGAACAGGCCGTTGACGAAACGGTCGCGGTGCGGGCTGTCTTCCATCAGTTCGCTGATCGACCAGTGAAGATTCTTGACCGTGATGTGCGAGTCGGCGCGGATATTCCACTGGCCGGCAAAGGTGCTGTCGGCGGGTGACACGACGACGCCGGCATCGCCGATGGCGGCAATCGGCCGCAACCCGGGCTTGAAGTGGCGGGCAAAAAACTGGTTGAACGATTTCCATCCGCCATGCGGGACGACGTACTCGTGCATGTTGTAGGACGGCGAATCATAGAACGACTGCAGCGACTCGGCCGGCAGCGATTCGGGGGTGTCGAGAAATTCGCCCATCGCGCGGGCAAATTTCACCATCCATGCCGACAGCGGCATCGGCGGCAGCGCCCGCGCCTGCGGCGCGATGCGATTCTGCAGCTTGAGGATTGGCGGCTGGTCCAGGATGAAATAGAACTTGCACAGCTGGTTGTAGATTTCGCGGCCGGACCGGTTTTCGGTCGGCACCCAGTAGAGCAGGTTGTTGATCCAGACCAGGTAGTCGTCCAGCGACTGGATGTCGGCGAGCTCGGGGATATTGCATTTGCGCGCACCCTCGATCGCCTTGCGGAAGTCATCTGCCCACTTGTTCGCATTGATCAGTTCGATCAGCTCAAACACCACCGCATGCCATTTCGCCATGGGCAACACTCCGGTTGAGCGCCGGCGATGGCGCAAACTGCATCTGATGGGCATCTCCCGGCCGCAATCCACCCGCTGTGGCGGCGCAGGGCCAAGTCCCGTGATTGATTATCGCGTTCCTGCCGGCACCGGCTGTGCGCTGCCGAACATAGCGCGTCAAGGCCGCCCGTGCCAGCCAGCCGCAGCGATGTTGGTGATACGGCCGTTGGCCGATTCCGTGCCCGTGCAATTTCCCGATGCGGACATCGACGCCAACGGCAGCCCGAGTGCGTGGCGGTATTGCCGGCGGCGGCCCGAAGGCTTGCGTCATATGTTCGCTAGCGAACAGACGGGTATCGGCTGCGCGCGGATTCTGCCCCAACGTGACTCAACGATCCGCGCCTGCCCGGCAGTCGGCTGGCGGTAATGTCCACCAGGAGCCAGCAATGAACAAGCCAAAAGTCAAAAGCCGTTCCGCGGGTGCGCCAGCCAGCGGCCGCAAAGGCGCGCCAAAAGTCATCCCCCCGGGGGAAAACGGCGCCAAGGCCAAGGCACCGAAGGAGGCGCCCGGCGCGGAAACCGCGCACGTCGACCTGCGTGCCGAGCTATACCGCGGCAGCTGACCGCGCCGCCATGCGGTGCAGCTGGTCGCGGGCACCGCCTGGCAACGACGCGGATCAAATTGCCCGGACTTGATCCGTATCAAATTCACTGCCCGGCAACGCGTCATAGTGAAGTCGCCGTATTGAATGACAGCGACCCCGCAGAACAACATGTCCATCCCGACCGCCTTTTCACCAACCGCCCGCCGGCCGCTGCATGCCGCGCCCGGCGGCGGCCGGCCGGGAACTCTGCCTGAAGGTGGTCTGCCGCGCATCGCGCGAACAGCCAGCCGGCCCCGCCGCTGCCCGACCAATGTCTGTTTACCAGGGGAGTTGCAATGAACACGTGGATCATGAACGGGGGGTTTGCCCTGTTTGTCCTGCTGGCCTCGACCGGGCTGTTCTTTTTTGTCGTCACCCGCGGCGCGCTGCTGGTGCGCGGCCTGTCACCGTCGACGATGAGCGAAAAATCGCACGTCTATCCGATCTATTCCAACATGGGACTGATCAAGATGGTGGATTTCCAGCCGATCATCTCAGCCATACTGCTGTTCCAGTACCATCGCCTGGTATCGAAAATCGTCGCCGGCCTGCGGCAAACCGATCTGCGTGAAAAAAACGTGCTGATCACCTCCTGCGCCTTCGGCAACGTGATTCCGCGTGTCGCCGAGGCCTCGTTCCGATCCGGCGCCAGGCGCATCCTGATCGCCGACATCATCCAGAACGAACTCGATCACGCACGCGGCAAATTGCCGCAGTACGCCGGGCAGGTGAATTACCTGCGCGAGAACGCCACCGCCATGCAGCAGCCGGACGGCGTGGCCGAGGCCAACGTGATGTTCTTCCTGCTGCACGAATTGCCGCATGAGCTCAAGATCAAGGCATTGAGCGAGGCCGGCCGCATGCTCGCACCCGGCGGCAAGCTCTACCTGGCCGAGTTTCACCGGCCGGAGCCGTGGGTGCTGCGTGCGCTCAGCTGGACCTACTTCACCGTGTTCGAGCCCCTTGGCCTGGCGCTGTGGGACACGCACGACCCGCTCGATTGCCTCAACGAGATGGGCGGCTGGTCATGCGAGCGCAGCACCTATTTCTTCGGCAATTTCCAGGTCATCACCGCGACGCGAATCTAGCGAACCCCTGAACCAGCCTCCGGATCGCGCGCAGGCTTGGCGGGCGGTCATCGACCGGGTCGCGCGTCATCGTTGCCGCGACGGCGGCAGCCGATATTGGTAGCATGCCGCCATGAACCTGCCGACGCCCTTTTCCCGCTGTCCGAAATGCGCGCATGCGCCGTTGCCGGCGGATCAGTCGCTGCCGGCCGCCTGCCCGGCCTGCGGCCTGGTGCTGGCGAAATTCGGCAGCGCACCGCTGCCGCGTGCCCCGCGGCCGGAATCGGCGCGCTTCAGCGAAGCATTCCGCTGGCTGGCTGCTTGCGTCACCCACCTGCCGGCCAGGGTGGACGCCACCGGCCTGTGGCTGCGCGCCGGCGTGCTGCTGTTCTTCGCCGTGTGGGGATTGCGGCTGATCGCAATGGATTTTCGCATCGGTGAAATCGGCGCTTCATTCCTGCACGGGCCGCTGCTGGTGTTTCACGAAGCAGGCCATGTCATCTTCATGTTCCTCGGCGAATTCGTCGCCATCGCCGGCGGCACGCTGATGCAGATGATCGTCCCCGCGGTGCTGTGCGGTGCGCTGCTGGTGAAGAACCGCGACCCGTTCGGCGCCGCCATCGGGCTCTGGCTGCTGGGTGTCTCGCTGCTCGATGTCGCACCCTATGCCTACGATGCGTTGAAGCCGCAACTGGTGCTGCTGGGTGGGCACACCGGCGAGGAGGGCGGGCACGATTTCATCTACCTGTTCACCCGCATGGG
>CAYQKN010000188.1:0-6478 GCA_964417885.1 uncultured Burkholderiales bacterium
AAACGTGACAAAGAAAAACGGCGCCCACGCCATGCCGAATTCTTTCGGGTCGGTGAGATAGCCGGCGACCGGTCCGACGTACACGCGCCCCACCGTCGCCAACGCGGACAGCAGCGCGAATTGCGTCGCGGTAAAGCGCGCATCGCACAGCGACATCAGCAATGCCACGAACGCCGTGGTGCCCATGCCGCCGCAGATATTCTCGACCGCGACCGCGGCGACCATCACGGCGTAATTTTTCCCCGCCACCGCCACCCACATGAACATCAGGTTGGAGAGCGCCTGCAACACGCCGAACAGCAGAAGCGAGCGATAGAGGCCCAGCCGCACCATCATCGCGCCGCCGATCAGCACGCCGACGATGGTGGCGGCGAGGCCCATGCCCTTGTTGACCGCGCCGACTTCGGCCGGGCTGAAGCCGGCGCCGCGAATCAGGAACGAGGTCGACAGCGCGCCGGCGAAGGCGTCACCCAGTTTGTACAGCACGATCAGCAGCAGCAACAGCCAGGCGCCGTTGCGGCTGAAGAATTCCTTCAGCGGCGCGGCCACGGCCTCGTCCAGCGACTTCGGCGGCACCACCTGCTGCAGCGGTTCGGGGGCGAACAGGGTGGCGCACACGCCGACCAGCATCAGTGCCGCCATGGCGAGATAGGTGTTTTGCCAGCCGATGCCCTGCGGCAGCGACATGCCGAAAAAATCGCCGCCCGAGGCCAGCACCAGCGCGCCGCCGCCGGAGGCCAGCATGGCGATGCGATAGCCCAGCACCTTCACCGCCGCGCTCATGCCGCGCTCTTCGGGCTTGACCGCGTCGGTGCTGTAGGCGTCGAACACGATGTCCTGCGAGGCGGACAGAAACGCCACCGCCAGCGCCAGCATGGCCATGGTCGCGAGCGCGTTCTTCGCGTCGGTCACCGCCATGGCGGCGATGGCGGCGATCAGCGCCAATTGCGTCAGCAGCATCCAGCCGCGGCGGCGGCCGAGCAGCGGCGGCACGTAGCGATCCATGAACGGCGCCCAGAGAAATTTCCAGGTGTAGGGCAGGCCGACCAGGGTGAAGATGCCGATGGTCTTGAGATCGACGCCCTCGACCGTCATCCACGCCTGCAGGGTGCCGCCGGTCAGCGCCAGCGGCAGGCCGCTGGCGAAACCCAGCAGCATGATGACGCCGATGCGGCGGTTGGTCAGTGCCGCCAGCCAGGCGCTGCTCGTCAAGCGGACTCTTCCAGTTTCTGCTGCAGTTCCAGCCACTGCCATTCGACCGCGCCGATCTTGTCCGCCACCTCGCCCTGGCGTTTAAGGAAATCGAGCATCAGCGTTTTGTTTTCATCGGCATAGGCATCTTCGCGCGCGAGCCAGGTTTCGATATCGGCTTTCTCGCGATTCAAGCCGGCCAGTTCTTTATCCAGCTTTTTCAGTTTTTCTTCCAGCGGCTTCCGGGCGGCGTAGTTCTTCTGCCGCGCTTCGGCCTCGGCGCGCTTCTGCGCCTTGCGATCGCCGGCGGCAAACTCCAGCACTGGCGCGGCTTCCAGGCCATTTTCGGCCTGGGATGCCCGTCCCTGCTGGGGTTTGGCTTTCTGATGCTGGACCGCGTAGGCCTTGGCCCATTGCTTGTAGTCGTCCAGGTCGCCATCAAATTCGGCCACCTTGCCATCGGCCACCAGCCACAGCTGGTCGGTGGTGGCCTTGAGCAGATGGCGGTCGTGCGCGACCACCACTAGCGTGCCGTCGAATTCCTGCAGCGCCTCGGCCACCGCTTCGCGCATCTCGATATCGAGGTGGTTGGTCGGCTCGTCGAGCAGCAGCAGATTGGGTTTTTGCCAGACGATCAGCGCCAGTGCCAGTCGCGCTTTCTCGCCGCCGGAGAACGGCGCGATCGGCTCGGTGACGCGGCCGCCGCGGAAATCGAAGCCGCCGAGAAAATCGCGGAACTCCTGCTCGCGCGTGGTCGGGTCGAGCTGCTTCATGTGCCACAGCACCGATTCGCTTCCGCGCAGCTGTTCCACCTGGTGCTGGGCGAAATAGCCGATCTTGAGGCCCTGGCCCTCATAGCGCCCGCCGCGCTTCAATGCCAGCGTGCCGGCCAGCGATTTCACCAGCGTCGATTTGCCGGCGCCGTTGGGGCCGAGCAGGCCGATCTTGTCGCCGTAGAACAGCCGCCATTCGACGTTCTGCAGGATGTCGCGTCCGGTCTTGGCGTCGCCGTAGCCGAGCGTGGCTTCCTTCAGGTGCAGCAGCTGTCGCGGCTTGGCCTCCGGCTCGCGGAAGGCGAACTCGAACGGCGAATCGACGTGGGCGGCGGCGATCAGCTCCATCTTCTCCAGCGTCTTGACCCGGCTCTGCGCCTGCTTGGCCTTGGTCGCCTTGGCCTTGAAGCGGTTGATGAACGATTGCAGGTGGGCGACCTGCCGTTGCTGCTTCTGGTGCGCGGCCTGCTGCACCGACAGCTGCATCGCGCGCGTCTTCTCGAACGCCGAATAGTTGCCGGTGTACTCGTTCAGCTTCAGCTTGTCGACGTGAACCACCTTGTTGACCACCGCATCAAGGAAGTCGCGGTCGTGGGTGATCAGCAGCAGCGTGCCCTGGTAGGCGGCCAGCCAGTCCTCCAGCCACATGACGGCATCGAGATCCAGATGGTTGGTCGGCTCGTCGAGCAGCAGCAGGTCCGAACGGCACATCAGTGCCTGCGCCAGGTTGAGCCGCATGCGCCAGCCGCCGGAGAATTCCGCCACCGGCCGCGCTTGCTGTTCCTCGTTGAAGCCCAGCCCCGACAGCAGCGCCGCCGCGCGCGAACGCGACGCATAGCCGCCGAGGTGATCGTAATGGGCGTGCAGTTCGGCGATCTTCACGCCGTTGTCGTGCTCGTGTTCGGCAGCCGCCAGCTCGGCCTCGACCGCGCGCAGCTCGATGTCGCCGTCGAGCGCGTAATCGAGCCCGCAGCGATCGCTTTGCGGCGTTTCCTGCGCCACATGCGCGATCACCCAGCGGGCCGGGATTTCCATCTCGCCGGCGTCCTGGTGCAGCTGCCCGCGCAGCAGCGCGAACAGGCTGGACTTGCCGCAGCCGTTGGGCCCGATCAGGCCGACCTTGTGGCCGGGGAACAGCGTCAGGTTGGCCCCTTCGAGCAGGCGTTTCGGCCCGCGGGCCAGGGTGAGGTTGGTGATGCGGATCATGAGTTCAGTGTGCGGGTTCGTGTGGCGTGAAAACCTGCCGGTCGGCGTGGGCCGACAAAGCGGGCTTCGTTCTGCAATCGATGAGGCGGATTACAGGTCGTAGGCGTAGTCGATCGACAGCGGGGCATGATCGCTGAAGCGCTCGTCCTTGTAGATGCGGGCGTACTCGGCGGTGGCGGCGATGCCGGGCGTGCAGATGTGGTAATCGATGCGCCAGCCGACGTTCTTGTTCCAGGCATCGCCGCGGTTCGACCACCAGGTGTACTGGTCCGGCAGCGGAATCAGGCGGCGGAACACATCGACAAAGCCGACCTCGTCGAACAGCGTGGTCAGCCAGGCGCGCTCCTCGGGCAGGAAGCCGGAGTTCTTCCGGTTGCCGCGCCAGTTCTTCAGGTCGATTTCCTTGTGGGCGATGTTCCAGTCACCGACCATGATCACTTCGCGGCCGCTCGCCTTCAGCTTCTTCAGGTGCGGCATGAAGGCTTCCAGGAAGCGGAATTTCTTTGCCTGTGCTTCTTCCGAGGCGGACCCGGACGGCAGGTAGAGCGAAATCACCGACAGGTTGCCGAAGTCGGCCTGCAGGTAGCGGCCTTCGGCGTCGATCCACTTGATGCCGGTGCCGATCTGCACCCGGTCCGGTTCACGCTTGCAATACAGCGCCACGCCGGCGTAGCCCTTCTTGTCGGCCGGATGATAGAACGCGTGCCATTTCTTCCACGGCAGCGCGTCGGGCGGCAGGTCGGATTCCATGGCCTTGATTTCCTGCAGGCAGATGACGTCCGCCTTCTGACGCTTGAGCCAGGTGAACATGCCCTTGGACGTGGCTGAGCGGATGCCGTTGCAGTTGACGGTAATGATGCGCATGGCAGGTTGAATTCGGGTGACGAAACCGCGATTATGATGGATTACCGACCCCGACCCGCCGCAAATGAGCCCATCCCCGTCCGCCGCCGTTGATTTCCGCCAGCAATTCGTCGAATTCGCCATCCGCCAGAACGCGCTCTGCTTCGGCGAATTCAAGACCAAGGCCGGGCGCCTGTCGCCGTATTTCTTCAATTCCGGCCTGTTCAGCGACGGTGCCTCGCTGGCCGGGCTGTCGCGCTTCTACGCCCAGGCGGCGCGGGCCTCGGGGCTCAAAATCGACACCATTTTCGGCCCGGCCTACAAGGGCATCACCCTGGCCGCCGGGATGGCGATGGCACTTGCCGAAATGGGGCAGAACCTGCCGTTCTGCTACAACCGCAAGGAGGCCAAGGACCATGGCGAAGGCGGCCTGATCGTCGGCGGGCCGATGAAGGGCAATGTGCTGATTGTCGACGACGTGATTACCGACGGCGCCTCGAAGCGGGAGTCGGTCGAGATGATCCGCGCCGCCGGCGCCACCCCGGTAGGCGTACTTATTGCTTTGGACCGTCAGGAACGGGGCGCCCGCGACGGCAGTACGCTGTCGGCGGCGCAGGAATTCAACCAAATGTACGGGGTTCCCGTTATTGCCGTGGCGACGCTGGCCGACATCATCGCTTTCCTCGAACAGCAGCCCGGCGAACACGATAAACTGAGCAAAATCCAGGCGTATCGCGCGCAGTACGGCGCGGCGCTTTAACCAGAAAAAAGTACCATGCGCACGATAACTCCAATTCTTGCATCACTGGCTTTCTCCGCCGCCGTGTTCCATGCGGCGCCGGCCCACGCGCTGTTCAAGTGCGTGGACGAAAAAGGCGTTACTCACTATGGCGACACGATGCCGCCGCAGTGCGCCAAGAAGGCGATCACCGAAATGACCAAGCAGGGCAGCGTGGTCAAGCAATACGAGGCCCCGCTCACCCCGGAACAGCTGAAGGCGCAGTCCGAGGAGCGCGAGCGGCGCCGCGAGGGCGAGAAAAAGCTGGCCGAGCAACGGCTGAAGGACCACGCCCTGATCGCCACCTACGGCTCGGAACGCGAATTCGACGTCGCACGAGACAAGGACCTGGCAGGCATCGACGCGCGCAAGAAGACGCTGGTGGCGCGCAATGCCGACGTCGACAAGCTGCTGGCCAAGTACCAGAACGAGATGGAGTTCTACCAGGCCGGCAAGAGCAAGTCCGCCAAGAACAAGGATGCCGGCGGCAAGGATGTGAAGGGCAAGGATGCCAAGGACGCCGCGCCGGTACGCGAGGCGCCGCCGCAACTGGTGCAGGACTTCAATCGCGCCAAGCAGGATCGTGCCAACCTGGACAGTGAACTGGTCAAGGTCGATGCCGACCGCGCGGCCGTGATTGCCCGCTACGACGGCGAGAAAAACCGCTGGAAAAAACTCAAGTCGGGCATGGCTGCAGGTACGTTGCTCGATGCCAAGGGCGAAATTGTCGCCGCGCCGGAAATCCAGAGCCAGATTGTCGGCCAGTCGACCATCATCCCGGGGCGGCCAAAGGGCATCGCCACCTGCGACGGCAAGGTCTACGAATGCTCGCTGGGCGTCTCCTACGCCTGCCGCGCGCCGAACATCGGCGGACCGGGGGTCAACGTCAAGATCGTCGCCTGCCTGGAGCCGCGACGGTAGCTGATTCCTGCCCACCACAATTTTCCCAGACGCGCCCCGAGGGGCGCGTTTTTACTTGAGCGAGTCTGCCCCATGTACACGCCCGCCTATTTCGCCGAGCCTGACGGCCGGCGCATCGCTAGCCTGATCGAACAATACGGTTTCGCCACGCTGCTGACCCCGACCGCGGCCGGCCTGCACATCACCCATGCGCCACTGATGCTGGACACGAGTGATGGCGAACACGGCAAACTGCTGGGGCATCTTGCCCGCGCCAATCCGCACGCCGACGCGCTACGCGACGGGGTCGCGGTCACGGCGCTGTTTCACGGCCCGCACGGCTATGTATCGCCGACCTGGTACGAGACGCCGGGTGTGCCGACCTGGAATTACGCGGCGGTGCACGTCCACGGCACGGTGCGGCGGATCGAGCAGGCGGACGCCAAGTGGCCGCTCATCACGGCGCTGGCGGCGCAGTACGAACGCGGATCAGCCCAGCCCTGGGATCCTGAACTGCGTCGCGAGCAGTGGTGGAAAATGCTCGACGCCATCGTCGGCTTCGACATCGCCATCACCGCGATCGAGGCCAAGTTCAAGCTTTCGCAGAATCGCCAGCCGAAGGACCAGCAGAATGTGATTGAGCGGTTTGAGGCCGGATCGCACCCGGACGGGCACGAGATGGCGCGGTTGATGCGCGAGAACCTGGCGCGCAGGAAAGCTGGCTAGCCGGCTAGCTTGCGTTTCAGGATCTCGGTGACCTGCGCCGGGTTGGCGGTCTTGTTGCTGG
>CAYQKN010000189.1:0-6434 GCA_964417885.1 uncultured Burkholderiales bacterium
CTCGGCCTGGTGCGCGGCATCACCGTGCGCTCGCGCAACTTCGTCTCCGACGCCATCGGCGGGGTCCAGTCCATGCTGGGCGGCCGGGTCGGCGCCTATGTGAAACTGGCCGAGGCCTCGCGCGCCGAGGCCTATGAGGAGTTGGTCGCCCACGCGCGCGAGATGGGCGCCAACGCCGTGATCGGCATGCGCTACGAGGCCAACGAGATCATGGAAGGCGTGACCGAGGTCCTGGCCTACGGCACCGCCGTCGTGATCGAGCCCGCGCCCTAGAGCTTCAGCGCGGCGCCGACCTGGTCGGCCAGATCGGCGAAACTGTCGGCCGCCGGCCCCGGCGTAAGGGCCGCGGGCGCGCCCGCGTCGCCCGACGCGCGCACGGCGGCGGCGAGCGGGATCTCGCCCATGAAGGCGACGCCCAGCCGCTTTGCCTCGGCCTTCGCCCCGCCGCGGCCGAAGACGTCGCCGCTCATGTTCTCGATCAGGCCCAACGTCGGAACCCCGACCTTCTGGAACAGGGCGTGGGCGCGCCGCGCATCGGCCAGCGCCACTTCCTGCGGCGTCGAGACGATGACCGCGCCGTCCAGCGGCGTCTTCTGGATCAGGGTCAGCTGGATGTCGCCGGTGCCGGGCGGCAGGTCGACCACCAGGTAATCGAGGTCGTTCCAGTTGGTCTCATTGAGCAGCTGCTCCAGCGCCTGCGTGACCATCGGGCCGCGCCATACCATCGGCGTTTCCGGGTCGATCAGGAAACCGACGCTCATGGCCTGGATGCCGTGGCCTTCGAGCGGCTCCATCGTCTTGCCGTCCTTCGATGCCGGCCGGCCGGTGATGCCCAGCATCATCGGCTGCGACGGGCCGTAGATGTCGGCGTCCAGCATGCCGACCGACGCACCTTCGGCGGCCAGCGCCAGCGCCAGGTTGACCGCGGTGGTGCTTTTGCCGACACCGCCCTTGCCGGAAGCGACGGCGATGATGTTCTTGATCCCCGGCACCAGCTTGACGCCGCGCTGAGCCGAATGCGAAACGATCTTCGAATAGACGTTGGCGGAAATGTTGCCGATGCCCGGCAACTGCTTCAGCCGGTCGATCACTTGACGGCGAATCGACTCGGTCAGGCTCTTGCCGGGATAGCCGAGCACGATTTCCAGCGCGACATCGGCGCCGTCGATCTTGATGTTGCGCGCCGACTTGCCTTCGACATAATTCAGGCCGGTGACGGGATCGAGCAATTCACGCAGTGCGTTCTGGATGTTTTCAACGGTAATGCTCATGTGCGGGGACTTTGCAGTTGGATGGGTTGGTGCGAGATGCGTATTTTATCGGAAACCCACTCGCTGCCGTATCAAAGTTTAGGTGGGCTTGGTACAATTCAATGCAATAAAAAACAAGCTAAATCAACCCTACGCAACCGCTAACCGCGACCGCTAACCGCAAACGTAACCCTGCGCCTGAGTCCCCCACCGGCGCCATGAAATTCCCGATGCCCCGCAAATTATTTGTCACCACCGCGCTTCCCTACGCAAACGGCCCGTTTAACATAGGCCACATCATGGAATACCTCCAGGCCGATATCTGGGTGCGATTCCAGCGCATGCAGGGTCATACGGTGCACTTCGTCTGTGCCGACGATGCGCATGGCGCGCCGATCATGCTCAACGCGGAGAAGCTGGGCATCCCGCCGGAGCAGTTGATCACCCAGGTCCACGCGCTGCACAACGCCGACTGGCCGCGCTTTCATATCAGTTTTGATCACTTCCATTCCACGCATTCGCCGGAAAACACCGAGCTCGCGCAGTCGATCTACAAGTCGCTCAAGGCCGCCAAGATGATCGCGAGCCGCGAGATCGAGCAGTTCTACGATCCGGTCAAGGGCATGTTCCTGCCGGACCGTTATATCAAGGGCGAGTGCCCCAAGTGCGGCACGCCTGACCAGTACGGCGACAGTTGCGAGAACTGCGGCGCGGTCTACGCGCCGACCGACCTGAAGAATCCGTTGTCTGCACTGACCGGTGCCAAACCGGTGATCAAGAAATCCGAGCACTATTTTTTCAAGCTGTCCGACAAGCGCTGCGTGCAGTTCCTGCAAAAGTGGACCAGCGAAACGAATTTGCAGAGCGAAGTGGTCAACAAGCTGGCCGAGTGGCTGGGCGATGACGGCAAGAACCTCAACGACTGGGACATCTCGCGCGATCCGCCTTATTTCGGCATTGAGATACCCGATGTGCCCGGCAAGTATTTTTACGTGTGGCTCGATGCCCCGATCGGCTATCTTGCCTCGCTCAAGTCGTACTTCGATTCCGGCAAGGCGAAGGCGAATGGCGAGAAGCGCAGCTTTGACGAGTTCCTGGCCGACGACAACGTCGAGCAGTATCACTTCATCGGCAAGGACATCATTTATTTCCACACGCTGTTCTGGCCCGCCATGTTGCATTTCGCCGGCCGCAAGGTGCCGAACAACGTCTTCGTGCACGGATTCATCCAGATTTCCGGCGAGAAGATGTCCAAATCGCGCGGCATCGGTTTCGGCCCGTCGAAGTACATCGATGTCGGCTTGAACCCGGAATGGCTGCGCTACTACATCGCCGCCAAGCTGAACGACCGGGTCGAGGATCTTGATTTCAACCCGGATGATTTCCTCACACGGGTGAACAGCGACCTGATCGGCAAATACGTCAACATCGCCAGCCGTTGTGCCGGGTTCATCACCAAGAAATTCGACGGCAAGCTGGGCAAACCGCAGATGCCGAAGGAAATCGCCGCCGAATTTGCCGGTGCCGCCGATGAGATCGCCGGCTACTTCGATGGTCGTGAATTCGGCAAGGCGATTCGCAAAATCATGGCGCTGGCCGATCTGGCCAACCAGTTTGTCGACGCCAACAAGCCGTGGGAACTGGCCAAGCAGGAAGGCAAGGAAGCCGAATTGCTCACCGCCTGCTCCACGGCGGTCGCCATGTTCCGCGATCTCACCGTTTGGCTGGCGCCGGTGTTGCCCGAGCTTTCGGCCAAAGCCGGCGAGATGTTCAATTTCGACGCGCTCGACTGGAAATCGACCGCCAAGCCATTGAAGGAAGGCCATGAGATCAAGCCGTATAAACATTTGATGGGCCGGGTCGATGCCAAGCAGATCGACGCCTTGATGGAGCCGCCGAAAGAAGTGGTTGAGGCCGGCAAAAAGTCGGACGCCAAGGTGGAAGCCAAGCCGGCGAACGGCGAGGCCGCCGCAGCCCCTACCGAATTCGCGCTGCAGCCGGTCGAACCACCGAAGCCCATCGTCGTCGCACCCATCGCCGAAACCATTTCCATCGACGATTTCGGCCGGCTCGATTTGCGCATCGCCAAGATTCTCGACGCCGAACTGGTGGTCGAAGCCGACAAGCTGCTGAAGCTCACGCTCGATCTCGGCATTGAAACGCGCACCGTGTTCGCCGGCATCCGTTCGGCTTACAACCCCAAGGACCTGGTCGGCCGGCTGACGGTGATGGTCGCCAACCTGGCGCCGCGCAAGATGCGCTTCGGCGAATCACAGGGCATGGTGCTGGCCGCCGGCGACGGTACCGGCATCTACCTGCTGGCGCCGGATGCGGGTGCGGTGCCGGGGATGCGGATCAAATGACCGATCGTGATCTGCCGCTGCGGCTGCCGCCGTACGCGGTGGATCGCGACGTCATCGAAACCGAAGTCCGCATCGACACCTATCGTGCCTCCGGCCCCGGCGGCCAGCACGTCAACAAAACCAATTCCGCCATTCGCCTCACGCACCTGCCGTCAGGCGTGGTGGTGATCGCACAGGATTCGTCGTCGCAATTTCGCAATAAGGAAATCGCGTTCGAGCGGCTGATCGAGCGGCTGAAAAAACTCAATCACGTGCCGAAGAAACGGCTGGCGACCAAGCCGACGCGCGCCTCGCAGGAGCGTCGTATCGAGGCCAAGAAAACCCGCGCCACGGTCAAGTCCGTGCGCAGCAAGAAAATCCGGCACGACGAATGAGCGACGACACGATCACGGTGCGGCTGGAAATCACTGGCCGGGTGCAGGGCGTCGGATTCCGCGAATCGATGCGCGCGGTGGCGCAGGCGCTGGAGGTCAACGGCTGGGTGCGCAATCGCGACGATGGCAGCGTGGAGGCGATGCTGCAAGGCGCCGAGCACGATGTCGAGCGCCTCGTGGCCTGGTGTCACAACGGGCCCCCGGGTGCCAACGTGAAGTACGTCAATGCCAACCTGGTTCAGGACAGCGAAACCTTCATCGCCTTTACCCGCTGGCCGAACACGTAACCGCGCATTCGAGAGCAAACCCCAGCACAGGCGCGCATTTCCAGCCAAAAAGCGTCTGGAAGCCGCACCAGTGCTGGGGTTTGTATTTGGGTTCCACCAAAAGCCGATATTTTCCGGTTGCTGACGGGCGCGGGCAAGTTCACGCCAGCATGGGTTGCCGCGTAAATGGCACGGTGGTGCATGCGAAAATGCCGGACGATGAAACGCTTGCTGTTATTGCTGCTGCTCGCAGCCCCCGCCGCATGGGCGGCCCCCAAGGTTCCTGACACCGTCGCCGAACGTGCGCGCGCCTGCCTTAGCTGCCATGCCGCCGAGGGCAGGCGGGTCAAGGATGAGTACTATCCGCGCCTCGCTGGCAAACCGGCCGGCTATCTGCTGAACCAGATGCTGCATTTCCGCGACGGGCGCCGGCAGAACCGCGCGATGGCGTTGCTGATGGAAAATCTTTCCGACGCCTATCTCGCCGAACTGGCGGCGTATTTCTCCACCTTGCCGGCAACGTATTTGCCGGTCAGCGCCAACGCCGCTCATGCCGAATCCAGGCCGGCCCCGGCACTCGTCAGCCAGGGCGATCCCGCACGCAAGATTCCCGCCTGTACGGACTGTCACGGCAAGGAGATGCTCGGTGTGGCGCCGGCCATCCCCGGCCTGCTGGGCCTGCCGGCCGATTACCTGAGCGCCCAATTCGGCGCCTGGAAAGTCGGCACACGGTGGGCGGCGGCGCCGGACTGCATGGCAGATATTGCGCGCCAGCTGACTGAGCGTGAAGTGAGTGAGATGGCCAATTGGCTGGCGACCCGGCCGCTGCCGGCAGATTCGCGACCGGCCAAAGCGCTGGCCGCTGCGTTGCCGATCCAATGCGGCAGCGTGACCGCGCCGGCGGTGAAGCCATGAGGCGCGCAGGGCTGGCCACTGGCCTGCTGCTGACGGTGCTTGGCATGGCATTGCTCACCGGCAGCTGGTTGGCGGAGCGCGAGGATGACGCGAGCGCGGCGGTGGTGGCGGTGCCCGCGGATCAGGTCACGCGCGGCGCCTACCTGGCCCGCGCCGGCAACTGCGCCGGCTGTCACACCGCGCGCGGCGGTCCTGTCTACGCCGGCGGCCGCGAACTGTCGACGCCGTTCGGCACCTTCGTCACGCCCAACATCACGCCGCATCGCGACAGCGGCATCGGCCAGTGGAGCGCGCAGGACTTTTGGCGCGCCATGCATCACGGCAAGGGTCGCGACGGGCGGCCGCTGTATCCGGCATTCCCGTACACCGAATACACCCGGGTCACGCGCGAGGATTCGGACGCGATTTTTGCCTTTCTGCAAACCATTGCGCCGGTGTCGCAGCAAGTCGCGCCCAACCGTCTCAACTTTCCCTACAACCTGCGGCCGCTGCTTTACGTCTGGCGCGCGCTGTATTTCCGTCCCGGCGTCTATCAGCCGTCGAATACGCAGAGCGCGGAATGGAATCGCGGTGCGTATCTGGTGCAAGGCCTGGGCCATTGCAACGCCTGCCACGCCACGCGCAACGCTCTCGGCGCTGCCGGCGGTGCGGCGTTGGGCGGCGGGCAAGTGGCCGGACGCAGCTGGTATGCGCCGTCGCTGACGTCCATGGCCGAGGCGGGCAGTGGCGGGCGCAGCATCGATGACACCGCGCGCCTGCTAGCCACCGGCATCGCCGGAAACAGCGCCGCCGCCGGGCCGATGGCGGAAGTCATTGCGCAAAGTCTTCAGCATCTCTCGGCGGCCGATGTTCGCGCCATGGCGGTGTACCTGCAATCCATCTCGGTGGCGGCCACGCTGCAGCCGGACCGATCGGAATTGACCGCGGAATCAAAACTGCGGATGGAGAAGGGCGCTGCGATCTATGACAAGCATTGCAAGGATTGCCACGGCGAGTCGGGCGATGGCGCGCCCGGCATCTATCCCGCGCTGGCCGGCAATCGTGGCGTCACCATGCCTTCGCCGCTGAATACCATTCGCAGCGTGCTGGACGGCGGCTTTACACCCGTCACCGCCGGCAATCCGCGTCCTTATGGCATGCCGCCGTTTGCTCACGTACTCAGTAATGAGGAAGTCGCGCAGGTGGTGTCGTATATCCGCAATGCCTGGCGCAATCGCGCGAGTGTGGTGAGTGCGGTGCAGGTGGACAAGAGCGGTAGCGACTAAG
>CAYQKN010000190.1:0-6273 GCA_964417885.1 uncultured Burkholderiales bacterium
TGGTGATGGGCGAGCGCGGCATGGCAGACATGGGCGAGATGGAAATGCCGCTGCCGGACAACACCCTGCCGATGATGACCGGCAGCGCGCAGTTCGGCCCGGTGGAGATGGGCGGCATGTTCACCACGGTGAAGGTGCGCGAGGGCCAGGCGCGCAACGACTACAAGGATCCCGGCGACTACGCCTTCCCCAGGGGCACCCAGGCCTATGAGTGGAACGGCGAATCGCAGAACCCGGTGCGGGCACCGAGTTCGCGCGGCGGCGATATCGATCCGGCCACCGGTCGCGTGAAAGAACTGCGCGCCAGTGCCGCGCCGCCGGTGAAGGAAACCACCGTCACCGTACGCAAACCCGGTGCCGCCAGCGGCGGCCACCAGCATTGATTTCAATTTCAACCCAAGGAACCACGATGCAATTCAACATCCGATTTGCGCTGGCCGCACTGGCCGGCATTGCCTTCGCACTGACCGGTTTTTTTTCGATCGCCCATGCGCACGGCGACGCGCACGACAAGAAAAAAACCGTGGCGGTGAAGAAGGAACAGAAGGAATGGGGCATCGCCGGCGATGCCAAGGCGGCCAAGCGCACCATCCGCATCACCATGTCCGACACGATGCGCTTCACCCCCGACAAGATCGAGGTCAGGCAGGGCGAGACCATCCGGCTGGTGATGAAAAACGAAGGCAAGCTGTTGCACGAACTGGTGATCGGCAGCAAGACAGAACTGGAGCAGCACGCCGCGCTGATGGTCAAGTTTCCCAACATGGAGCACGATGAGCCGTACATGGCGCACGTGCCGGCCGGCAAGACCGGCGAGATCGTCTGGACCTTCAACCGCGCCGGCGATTTTGACTTTGCCTGCCTGATCGCTGGCCACTATTCGGCGGGGATGGTGGGGAAAATTCGGGTGGTTGGCAAGTAGGGTTACTCCTTCCCCCGGCGACGGGGGAAGGCCGGGATGGGGGCGATGCATCAATACCGATAACGTCAATTTTGCGACACCCCCATCCCAACCTTCCCCCACGATTGTGGGGGAAGGAGCCAAGCAGCATCGGAAGTAACACCTGATCTTGGTGCACCGAGCCAGGCTGTAACATCGCACATCAGCATTTTTACCCTCAGGAGCAAGCATGACTAACATCCGATCCATCACGCTGGCCGTTGCCATCGCCGCACTGACCCCGGCAATCACGTTCGCCGCCACCGATCACAAGGACGGCCACCACAAGCAGACCGCCAGCGCCGCCGCACCGATGGCCGACGGTGAAATCAAAAAGGTCGACAAGGATGCCGGCAAGATCACCATCAAGCACGGCGAAATCAAGAACCTTGAGATGCCGCCGATGACGATGGTGTTCCAGGTGAAGGACGCCTCACTCATGGACAAGGTGAAGGCCGGCGACAAGGTGCGATTCTCGGCCGAGAAGACCAAGAGCGGATACGCGGTAACGGCATTTGAGGCCGCCAAATGAGCCGGAACCCGATGCGCGCCGGGCTTGCGTCGATGCTCGCCTTGACCTGCGGTCTGTCGGTCGTGAACACCGCGCAGGCCGAGATCGTCGACCTCAAGTGGAACAACGGCGTGTTCGCGCACAAGGGCAACATCGCACCAAAGAAATTCCTCGAGGTCTGCGGCAAGCTCGGCAAGGGCGAGAACGTCGGCTGGCGCTTCAGCGGCAATGCGCCGACCGATTTCAACATCCACTATCACGTCGGCAAGGATGTGGTGTATCCGGAGCAGCGCAAGCAAATCGCCACGGCGGAAGGAACGCTGGCGGTGCCGCTGGACCAGGATTTCTGCTGGATGTGGACCAATCGCGGCACGGCGGCGATGGAGATCGAGGTGCAGCTGTCGAAGGCGCCCAAGTAACGCCGGCCGGCCGGTGCCGCCACATCGGCTGGTGCAGGCGCGGCAACGGCATGGTTGAATGGAACCGGGGCGGCACGCCGATGCCGCCCCGGCATCGTTTCCGGCACCTTTCGCAACCCGATACCCCAACCCGAAGAACCTCATGGCCTGGCTCATCACCAAATACCTCATCACCGCCGGACTGGTCGTCGCCATCTCCGAAATCGCCAAGCGCAGCGACCGGCTGGGCGCCGTCATCGCCGCGTTGCCGCTGGTGACGTTCCTGGCGCTGATCTGGCTGTACGTTGAAAAGCAGCCGGCGGAAAAGATCGCCAATCACGCCTACTACACGTTCTGGTACGTGCTGCCGACGCTGCCGATGTTCCTGGTATTTCCGCTGCTGCTGTCGCGCATCGGTTTCTGGCCGACCCTGGCTGCCTGCGCGCTGATCACGGTGGCGTGTTTCGCGCTGCTCTACAAGATTCTCGAGCCGTTCGGCATCGATTTGCTGTAACCCGTCAGTGAGGCACGACCGACGGGCCGACCGCGGCCGGCAGCCGGTCGTACAGCTGCCGGTTCAGGATGGCGCTGGCGTCTTCGACCGCGGCAACCAGCGGCTCCAGCCGCCGCAAATCGTGTACGCCGTCACGCAGGGCGCCGTCGAGCTGCATGGCGGCGGCCTGCACGTCGTCCGCACCCAGCGTTGCCGCCACACCCTTGAGGGTATGGGCGACGCGCTTGGCGGTGACAAAGTCCCCCGCCGCCGCCGCCTGGCGAAAGGCCGCCATGTCATCGCCGTGCAGTTTCACGTAGTCGCGCAGGTATCGGATATAGCTTTCCATGCGGCCGCCGACATGCATCAGCCCGTTGGCCACGTTGAGGCCGGTGACCGCATCCAATAGTGAAGAATTTTCGGCCGGGGCAGCCGCGTCGGCGGCGTGCGATGCCAGGACGCGATGGCGCCTGCCAGCGGACTCGCCCAGCCATTTCAGCAAGGTGGCAAACAGCTTTTGCGGATCGACCGGCTTGCCGACGAAATCGTTCATGCCCGCCGTCATGCAGGCGGCGCGATCGACATCGAAGGAGTTGGCCGTCATCGCCAGGATCGGCAAATCCTTCATGCCGTCGATGTCGCGAATCGTCCGCGTGGCAACCAGTCCGTCCATCACCGGCATCTGCACATCCATCAGCACCAGCGCGTAGTTGCCGGTTTTCACCCGCTCGACCGCCTCGGCGCCATCGCCCGCCACATCGACCGACAATCCGGCCAGCTGCAGCAGGTCGGTGGCCACCAGCTGGTTGATCGGATTATCCTCGGCCAGCAGGATGCGGGCGCCGGCGAAATCACGCTGCAGAACCTGCTCCGGCGACCATGCCGCACCGGCAACCGGCAACGGCACCGCGCTGTCCGCCGCCGCTTGTGCTGACACGGCCAGGCGCGCCGTGAACCAGAACGTGCTGCCCTCGCCCGGGCGGCTCTGCAGGCCGACATCGCCGCCCATCAGCCGCGCCAGCCGCCGCGTGATCGCAAGGCCGAGGCCGGTGCCGCCGTAATCGCGCGTGGTCGATACGTCGGCCTGTTCAAAAGCCGAGAACAGTCGCGGCTGGCTTGCCGCGGCAATGCCGATGCCGCGATCCTGCACCTCGAAGCGGACCAGCAGCTCGTCCGCGGTTTGCGATTCGACCCGCACCCGGACGTCGATAAACCCGTTCTCGGCGAACTTGACGGCGTTGTTGACGTAGTTGAGCAGGGCCTGGCTAAGGCGGGTGCCGTCGCCGCGCAGCATGCGCGCCAGCTGCGCATCGATGTCGGTGCGCACCGTCAGGCGCCGCGCCAGCGCCTTGTCGGCCACCATCGCGCAGACGCCGGCCACCACCCGCCGCAGGTCGACATCACCCACATCGAGCTTCAGTTTGCCGGCTTCGATCTTGGAAATGTCGAGAATGTCGTTGATGATGGCCAGCAGGTGGGCCGCGCTGGCAGACAGCTGGTCGACCCGTTCGAGTTGCTGCGCATCGACCGCGCCGCGTTTGAGCAGGTAGGCGAAGCCCAGGATGGCATTCATCGGGGTGCGGATCTCATGGCTCATGTTGGCCAGGAACACACTCTTGGCTTCATTCGCCGCGTCGGCCTGCCGGCGGGCTGCATCAAGCTCGGCCGTGCGGCTCGCAACCAGTTCCTCCAGATGGTGGCGGTGCTGGTCCAGTTCTTCGCCCACGCGCTTCTTTTCCGTGACATCCTCCTTCATGCCGACATAGTGGGTGACGCTGCCATCGTGGTCGCGAATCGGTGCGATGATGGCAAACTCGGTGTACTCAGATCCGTCCTTGCGCCGGTTACATAATTCGCCCTTCCATGTTTGGCCCGCACTCAGCGCAGCCCACATCGACGCATAGCTTTCGGGTGATGTTTTACCCGACTGCAGGACACGCGGATTTTTTCCCAGCACCTCATCGCGCTCATAGCCTGCGACTTGCACGAAGGCATCATTGACGTATTCGATGCGAGCATTGACATCGGTGATAACGATGCTGGCCGGACTTTGCTCGACCACCAGGGAAAGCTTGCGCAATTGTTCCTCGGCGGCTTTGAGCTCGGTGATATCGGTGGACACGCCGCAAATGCCCCAGATAATGGTGGGATCCGCATCTGAATACAAGGGGCTCTTTACTTGCCAGTAAAAACGCCTCTCTCCAGTCGGAAACGTGACTTCGATCTCCTCGGCATTTGTTTCCCCCGCCAGCACCCGAACATCGACTTCGTGGCGGCGCGCCACAAGATCGGGCGGAAAAAAACGGCTGTCCTCGCTACCGGGCAATTCCTCGGCGGTACAACCCAGCAAGTTCAGCGTCGGTGCGTTGGCATAAACATAGCGGCCGGCCGCATCTTTCAGGTAGATGTAGGCTGAAACATGATCCATCGCGGCACGGAACCGTTGCGCTTCGTCAAGCAGTTCCGCAATCCGCAATTCATTTTTCTTCAGCTCCGTAATGTCCGTATGCGTGCCGAGCATCCGCAACGGCATACCGGCCGCATCACTTTCGACCAACTTGCCGACCGAAAGTATCCAAATATAGTCACCTGATCGGGTCCGCTGGCGAAACTCGGCCCGGTATTCGGTCGTCTTGCCAGCGATATAGTCACGATAGACTTGTGCGACACGGTCTCGGTCTTCCGGGTGCAGGCGTTCGATCCACGCAGCGTTGGTTTCATGAAAATCTGCCGGGTCGTAACCGAGCATGCTGGCATATTCGGCGCTGACGAAGGCGTCACCTGACTGCACATTTAAATCGTAGATGCCCTGATTCGCGGCGTGAAGCGCCAAGGTCAGGCGTTGCTCGCTCGCCCGCATTCCGGCAAGCGCCGCATCGGCCTGGGTACGGGCGGCAACCGCATCCTCGATCAGATTTAACGCCGCCAGACGTGCATCGCGCTGCATTGCCTGCGCTGCCTCCTGTTCAACGGCACGCCGCGCCTCCGCCTCACGCAGGCTGGCTTCCGCCCGCTTGCGGTCGGTGACGTCATGAACAATCGAATACAGCAGTTCCCGGCCACCGATCCGCACCGGGCCGCTGAATGACTCGACGTCGCGGATCGAGCCGTCAGCAAGGCGGTGCTGCACCTCGAAGCTATGGTCATGCTGCGCGCCTGCCCGTTGCATCAGCGCGCGGATCTGTTCCATCGGCAGGGTGTTGATCTGGTCGATTCGCATCGACTGCAGCTGCGCGCGGGTCCAGCCGTAGTAATTCGCGGCGGCGGAATTGGCTTCGACAATGGCGCCGCTGCCGGCATTGATCAGCAGCATCACGGCGTTGCTGTTGTCGAACAGGCTGCGGTAGCGCGCCTCGCTGTCGTGCAGCGCGGTGGTGTCGGCCACCCGCTGCATCTGCCGCGCCAGCAGCAGGCCGACCGCGACCGTGAGCGGCGGATGCAGCAGCAACACCGGCAAGGCAATGGCCGCCAGCGTTTCGCGCGCGATCTCCGCCGGCAGGACCAGCATCAGCGCCAGGAACACCACGCTGACGGCGAGGCCGAACAGGGCGAGTTCACGCCAGCCGATGTTGGCCCGCGGCGTTCCCGGCCAGCGACGCCAGGCGATGCCGATCAGGCCAGAGGCCACAATGACGGCAACCCCTGCCATGGCGCCGGTTCCGCCCAGCGCCAGGCGATACGCGGCCGTGATCGCCATCGCAACCAGCGTCGCCACAGTGCCGAAAAACAACCCGCAGACCGACAGCAGCACCGAACGCGCGTCAAACACCACCCCGGGCAGCAATTCCGGGTGTGCCGTCATGATGCCGATGCCGATCAGGCCGAGCAGGCAGCCCGTCACCAGCTTCTGCCGCAGCCGGTTTTCAAACTGCCGGTTGGCCAGTGCCAGCCCCATCACCTGCACCGACGCCAGCAGCAGCGCGGCGTTCAG
>CAYQKN010000191.1:0-6137 GCA_964417885.1 uncultured Burkholderiales bacterium
TATTTGATGCGGCGCTTCTGGTAATCCTCCTCGATCGTGTCGCGAAAAAAACTCGCGATCGACGACGAGGTGGAAAATCGCCGCCACACTTCCGGCGAGACGTTGGCATATTCCCAGGTGCCGGCCGACTGCTCGACCACCAGCACCCGCCGCTTGTCGTCATAGCCGATGGCGCGCAGGTTGGCCGCGCTGACTTTTTTCATTTCCATGCTGTCCGCTCCGCTGTCGCCGCCGGCATTGACCGCGCTAGTCGTACTGGCTGCCGACGATGTCGTTGATGCGCGCCATCACCTCCGGCGTGAGCTTGGTGGCGACGTCCAGCGCGCGCATGTTTTCCGCCACCTGGCCGATGCGCGAGGCGCCGGTAATCACGGTCGAGACGCGCGGGTTTTTCACGCACCAGGCAATCGCCAGCTGTGCGGTGGTACAGCCCAGTTCCTGCGCCAGCGCGGCGAGCTTGATCACGATCGCATTGCGATTGGCGTCGAGCAGCTTGTCCTGCATCCACGCCATGCTCTTCAGGCTGCCGCGGCTGTCGGGCGGAATGCCGTTGACGTATTTGCCGGTCAGCAACCCTGACGCCAGCGGGCTCCAGATGGTGGTGCCGATTCCCAGCTCGTCGTACAGCCGCGAATATTCCTGCTCCACCCGCCGGCGGTGAAACAGGTTGTATTCCGGTTGCTCGACCACCGGCTTGTGCAGGTGATGTTTGTCGGCGATCTGCCAGGCGCCCATGATGTCGGCCGCACTCCATTCCGAGGTGCCCCAGTACAGCGCCTTGCCGCGCGCGATCATGTCGTGCATGGCAAACACCGTTTCTTCCAGCGGCGTATTGGCGTCGGGCCGGTGGCAGTACACCAGGTCGACGTAATCAAGCTGCAGGCGCTTGAGCGAGTTGTCGATCGCCTGCATCAGGTATTTGCGGTTCAGGGTATTGCGTTCGTTGACGCCATCACCGAACTTGGCCGGCAGCCCCCAGTAGAACTTGGTCGAGACCAGGTAGGTCAGCCGGTCCCAGCCGAGCTTTTTCAGCGAGGCGCCCATCAGCTCTTCCGACTTGCCGGCCGCATAGACCTCGGCGTTGTCGAAAAAATTCACCCCGTGGTCGCGCGCCGCGCTCATCAGTTCGGTCGAGGCCTTCTCGTCCAGCTGGTTGCCATAGGTGATCCACGATCCGAACGACAGTGCCGACACCCTGATGCCGGTCCGTCCAAGCCTTCTGTATTCCACGTCAGTCTTCCTTTTCTTCGTCGATATCCTGAAACGGGTTCAACACCAGCACCCGGGTGCGCTTGCTGCCGGCGGCGAACTGCTCCAGTTTCACCAGCACCGGAAACAGTTCAGCCAGCCTGGCGCGCGCCTTCGCCTCGTCGTCGAATACCAGCAGCTTGCCGGCATCATCTTTCACGTCGCGCCAGACATCCGTGTGCGCGTCGTCGTCCTGAACCTGCAGTTTGTAATTGGGCATAGTCTCTTTCAGTATTTTTGCTGCAATACCAGCGGCGGCAGCGGCAGCGACAGCATGTAACCCTGCGCCTCCTCGCAACCGCAGGCGAGCAGGTAATCCAGCTGCGCCGCATGCTCGACGCGCGCGGCCACCACCCGCAGGCCGAGGCTCCTGGCCAGTCCGGTGATACCCCGGGTGATGGCCGCATCGTCCGGATCGGTGGTGATGTCGCGGACGAACGACTGGTCGATCTTCAACTTGATGATGTCGAAGCGCTTCAGATAGGCGAGGTTCGAGTAGCCGGTGCCGAAATCGTCCACCACCAGCTTGAAGCCATGCCGCGCCATCTCGTCGAGCGTGCTGACGGCGGTATCGCCCTCGCTCATCAGCGCGCTCTCGGTCAGCTCGATTTCGACGTCCGCCGGCGTCAGCTGGTGCAGGCGGGTCGCGGCCAGCAGCACATCAACCAGCTGGCGCGACTTGAACTGCACCGCCGACACATTGACTGTCACCGGAAACTGGTCGAGCCCGGCAACGCGCCAGCGTCGCAGCTGCGCGCAGGCCTCGCCGATCACCCACTCGCCGATGCCGACGATCAGGCCGCTTTCCTCCGCCACCGGAATGAAGCGCGCCGGCGCGACCGGCCCCAGCTCCTCGCTGTTCCAGCGCAGCAACGCCTCGACCCCGATGATGCGGCGCTCCGGCACGCGGAAGATCGGCTGGTATTCGAGCGAGAATTCCTGCCGCTGCAGGGCGCGCCGCAGCGCGTTCTCCACCGACAGGCGCTCGGTGACGCGGTCGTTCATCTCGGAGCGGAAAAAACTGAACTGGTTACGCCCCTGCGCCTTGGAGTGGTACATCGCCAGGTCGGCATTCTTGACCAGGCTGTTCAGGTCGGCGCCGTCGGCCGGCCAGATGGTGATGCCCATCGACGGCGTCACCGTCAGTTCGTGGCCGGTCACGTTGTAGGGCTTGCTCAGCGACTGCTGCAGGGTTTCGGCCAGGTGGGCGAGTGAATTCGCGTCGGTGGCGCCGGGCAGCATCACGACAAACTCGTCGCCGCCGTGCCGCGCCACGGTATCGGTCGCGCGGGTGTGCGACAACAGCCGCTGGGCGGTTTCGGCCAGGATCCGGTCACCGACATGGTGGCCCAGCGAATCGTTGACGTTCTTGAAGCGGTCGAGGTCGATGAACAGCAGCGCCAGGCCTTCGCCATGCCGCTCGGCCTGGCGAATGGCAAACTCGAACCGCGACGCCAGCAGCAGGCGATTCGGCAGCCCGGTCAGGAAGTCGTACTCCGCCAGCTCGCGGATCTGCGCCTCGGTGCGCTTTTTCTCGGTAATGTTGCTGCCGACGCCGCGATAGCCGCGGAATACCCCGCGCGAGTCGAACACCGGGTCGCCGGAAACGCTGACCCACCAGATTTCGCCATCGCCCTGTACATATGCGTACTGGAAATCGCGAAACGGCTGGTGCGACTCGACCTGTCGTCGATGGGCATCCATCTGTTCGCTGGTGATGCCCAGATAGGGAATTTCCCAGCGCGGGCGACCGACGCGCTGGTCCGGATCGACGCCGGTCGAGCGCACCATGCCGCCGGAAATATGCGAAAAGCGGAACTGTTCGTCCTGTTCCCAATACCAGTCGGAGGACATTTCCAGCAGGCCGGTCAGGCGCTGTTCGCTTTGCGCCAGCTTTTCTTCCGCTTGCTTGCGCGCGGTGATGTCGAGGCGGAAACCGATCACGCCGCCGTCCGCGGTCTTGCGGTCGGACACCAGCAGCCAGACGTCGTTGCCCATCTGGAACTCGTAATCCCCTTCGTCGGGGTCGAGATGCTTGGCCACCCGTGACCGGAGGTAGGTCGCCTCGTCCATCTCCAGCCGCTGCTCGAAGCCGCGCCGGTACCAGCCGCGCAGGATGTCCTCGTACAGGGTGCCCGGCAGCAGCAGGTCGGCGATCTCGGCGTAGAGCTCGCGGAAGCGCCGGTTGCAGAACACCAGCCGGTCGTCCGGCCCGTACAGGACCACGCCGGACTCGAGATGATCCATCGCCTCGATGATCTGGTTCAGCCGGCCGCGGGCGTCAGCCAGCGCCGCCATGATCGATTCAGGCGAATCGATCGGGACTGCGCTGCTGGCCGGTTTCGACTGGGGGGAGTTCATCAGTGCTCTGGTGTGATTGACGCCGGCTAACTTAACAGGTCTGGCGGCAGAAACAATCAGCGGATACCCTAGGAAGGGATGTTACTTTCCTGACGATAGCACGCGACCTCCTCCTTCAGCGCGATCCACCACACCTTGCCCCTGGCATCATGCTGGCCGCAGGGGGTGTAGGTGGTGAAGCCGGGATAGCGCTTGCCGAGGTTGTTGGGATCTTCACGGTGGGTGCGGGGCGGCGGCACCAGTTTGCCGTTTTCCGACTCAAGCGGAAACAGCCAGCAGCCCATCGGTTTGAACGCCCACTTGTGCTTGCCCAGCTTGACCGCCAGGGTCTGCAAGCCGCATTTGCCGTCGGCCTCGGCAAAACCGCAGCGCGTATTGGCAAAATGCGCCGGCTTGTCGCGGTAGCGAAACGCCCGCACCTGGGTCTTGCGGCCGAAATTGCCTTCCCACTCGCCGTCGATGATGTAGGTCTTCGGCAGGTAGCTGAAATGCTCGGGATATTTCTTTACCACGCGGTGAATCAGCTTTTCCTCTTCCGGCAGCAGGAACGCGCCATCGCTGCAGCAGATGCCCTGGCACTTGCCGATATCGCAATAGTGAAGCCGCGTTGCCTGCCGTTTTTTGGTTGCCTTTACTGCCTGGATTGCCTTTGCCTGCGTCATGCCGTCATTTCCCGGATATCAAAGATGCCGCCGTTGGTGAGCTTGCCGGCCTGAATCACGCCGATGATGTCGCGCGCCACATCGGCCGCCGACCGCAGCGTGCCGTCGGCTTTCATGCCGCGAAACCGTTCGACGTCGGGAAACTGCGTTTCGCTGACGCTGCGCAGCTGCTCCTGCATCGGCGTATCGATCACGCCCGGCGCCAGTGAACAGATGGCCAATCCTTGCTCTGCCTCCAGTGCGGCCACCCGGGTCGCCATCTCCAGCCCGGCCTTGCCGCTGCAATAGGCCGATTGGCCGGCCATTGCACGCCGCGCCAGCCCCGATGAAATATTGACCACCAGCCGCTGGCTGGCGCAGCCGCGCGTGGCATTGGCAAACAGCCCGGCGAGAATGATCGGCGCCGTCAGGTTGACGGCGATGCTGCGGGCCAGCTCCTGCGCGTCGATGCTGTCGAAGCGACCCACCGGCGCCACCACGGCGGCATTGTTGATCAGCACCGCGCGGTCAAACGTCTTGCCCGCGATCAACGGCAGACAGGCGGCAAAGGCCGGCGCGATCGCGCCGCTGTCGGCAACGTCGAGATGAATATTGACCGGGGCGGTCAGCTGTTGCGCGGCGCGCGAAATGCAGATCACCAGATTGTCTGCATCAGCTTGCAGCTGGTCCCGCAGGCCGGCGCCCAGCCCCTTGGTGGTGCCGGTGAGGATATAAAGATTCATGAGTTTTTCCGGGTTAGTCCAGCCACGCCGACAGCGCGGCACTGATGCCGACCTCGACCAGGTCGGCGAGGCCATTGCTGGTGTTGACCTGCTGCAGCCAGATGTCGTGCATCGGCTGCGGGCGCGGTGCGCGGCCCGGCGTCGATGGTCGCGTCAGCAGGTCGTTGATCCGCGCCGGATCCGGCGCGATGCGATTCTGTTCCTTTGCGTGCAGGGCGGTCAGCGCCTTTTCCACGGCGGCCTCATCGAGCACCGATATCGCCGAGCCGCAGTGACGGCAGCTCGGATCGTGTTCCAGGCTGATCGGCCCGCCGCAGCTCGAGCAACGGATCTGTTTCACCGTCACCGACAGGGTGGCGATCTCGCCCGGCAGCAGGCTGCGAATGAAGTTCTTCTCGCGCAGGAACTGGGTGAAGCTGATCAGCCGGCCGTGCCCCTTGCTGCAGCGATGGTAGGTGAAACGCCCGCCGCGGGCGAAATCGTTGGTCGGCGCCAGCGTGGTGGCGCAGATCGGGCAGGCCGGCTGCATGCCGACAATGCCGCGCGGCGTATTGCGCGCGGCATGGATGCGCTTGAACAGGTCGATCACCGAGCCGGGCGACAGCGAGGTGCTTTCGAGCTGGTCAAACCAGATCAGGTGGCACGGCCAGCAGGCATCGATGGTGACGGCGGTGCCGATATGCGACTGGAACGACAGCGCCTCCATCTCGCCATGACAGCTCGCGCAGCGCATCAAGGTTCAGGCCAGCAGCGCGTCGATACCCGCCTGCGCGACCTGCGCGTCCTCGGACGATTTGACGCCGGACACGCCGACCGCGCCGACCAGTTCGCCCTCCACCATGATCGGCACGCCGCCTTCGAGAAAGGTCACCCCGGGCATCGACAGCGCCGACATGCGGCCGTTATTGACCATGTCCTCGTCGTTCTTGGTCGGGCGCCGGCGGATGGCCGCGCTGCGCGCCTTGCCCTGGGCAATCGCCACGCTGGCCGTGGCGCAGGCGTCGAGCCGCTGGAACGCCAGCAGGTGACCGCCGTCGTCGACCACGGCGATGCAGACCGCCCAGTTGTTGCGACCGGCTTCGGCCTCGGCGGCCGCCATGATTTTCCTGCAGTCGTCGAGCGTGAGGTAGTGTTTGGTTTTCAT
>CAYQKN010000192.1:0-6120 GCA_964417885.1 uncultured Burkholderiales bacterium
AAAGTTCCGGCCAATAATCATCGGCTCGATCTCCGGGTGATTGATGTTCGCCGGGATGATTGCGCGGCCGAGGGCGACCTCGTCTCGAACGTACTCTGGAGTAATCGGCTGGAAAGGATGGCGTGCGCGGCCGGTCTTAAGCCCGTACTCGTCTGCGAGCTGTTCGCAGCGCTGATTCTCACGGATGGCGATGAATTCCATCTCGGGCGTGATGATGCCCTTCCTCGCATAGTGCATCTGCGAGACATTCATGCCGGACTTTGCGCGCCGCGGATGGCGCTTCAGGTTGAAGCGCATCTCGGCCAGCTTCGGGTCATGCAGCCGGGCCAGACCGTACTGCGACGTGATGCTGGCCAGTTGCTCGGTATCGTCGCGCTCGGTGATCCATTTTTCGCGCAGCGGGGCGAGGCCCGAGCGAATGTCGATCTTCACCGTCGGGTCGGTATACGGGCCTGAAGTGTCATAGACGAAAATTGGCGGGTTTTTTTCACCACCCATGCCGGTCGGCGTGTCCGACTGCGAGATTTCGCGCATCGGTACACGGATGTCGGGTCGCGAGCCTTCGACGTAGATCTTGCGCGAGTTGGGCAACGGCTGGACCGCCGCTTCATCGACATGCGCGGTGGATTCAAGGAATTTCGGGTTGGCGTTCATGTTGCGCTCCAGAGTTGAAAGTTGCAGGGAGCGCGAAGGGATAGTGAAACAGCGGCAGTGAGACTATCGGCTTCGCTTCCCTACGGCGGCATAACCCGCGTCAGGTTCCAAGGGTTTTTCTCATCCGCATCCTCACCTTTCGTGGCGTGACGCGGAACCCCTAGCGATGTGCGCACATTACTTGAAGCGGCTGACCCACGCAAACCAACTTCGCCAGAAAATTACTACTTGACCGTATAATTATACGAGCGTACAGTAAATGCTTGCCGGAGATTGCCGATGTCACGCCCTTCAAGAAATATTGACCAGTTGCTGATTGCGGCCGCGCTCGAGTTGCTGCCCAATGCGGGTACGCGCGCGCTGACGATCCGCCAGGTTTGCCAGCACGCCGGGGTAAACCTCGGCATGTTTCACTATCACTTCAAAACCCGTGACGTCTTCCTGCGTGCCGTGCTGCAGCAGATGTACGACGGCATGTTTGCCACGCTGGCCATGGAAGTGGAACGGCAATCGTCGCCGCTTGAAAGCCTGCGCGCGGCCATCACGACACTGGCACGATTTGCCCGCGACCATCGCCAGCTGCTGGTGCGGCTGGTCAACGACGCGATCGGTGGCGAACGGGTGGCAATCGAATTCCTGCAAGGCAACCTGCCCCGCCATATCGGCTTGTTGTCGAAAACCATCGCGGCCGCGCAGCGCGAAGGCCTGCTGCGCCCGGTTGCGCCGATGCAGGCATTCGCCTTCCTGGTGGGCGCGGTCGCGGCTTCGATGCTGATCGGGTCGGCGGTGGCGGAAAGCGGCCTGATGCCGCCGCCGCTGGGCGAGCAGTTCGCCTCCAGCATCCTGACTGACGCGGCAATCAGCGAACGGGTCGACATGGCCCTGGCGGGCCTTGCCCTGCCGCTAGCGAAAAAAGCCAAATCCGGAGCACGCAAATGAAACTGAACCTGATGGTGCTGGCCATGGCCAGCCTGCTGGCGGCATGCCAGCCAACCCCCACAAACAGCTTCCCCGGCTACGCCGAGGGCGAGTTCGTGCGGCTGGCGGCACCGTTTGCCGGCAGCCTGACTACCCTGAACGTCAAGCGCGGCGACCAGGTCGCCGCCAATGCGCCGCTATTTGCGCTGGAGCAGGAAAACGAACGCGCGGCGCGCGACGAAGCGGCCGCCAGGCTGGCGCGCGCGGAAGCGCAATGGGGAAACCTGCGCACCGGCAAGCGGCCGGATGAAATCGCCGCCATCCGGGCGCAACTTGCCCAGGCCGAGGCCGCCCAAATGCTTTCCACTGCCGATCTCGCGCGTACGGCGGCGCTGGTCAAGTCCGGCTTCCTGTCGCCGACGCGCCTCGACGAAGCGCGTACGGCGGCCGAACGCGATCGCGCCCGGATCGCGGAATTGAACGCACAGATAAAGGTCGCACAACTGGCCGGCCGGCCAGGCGAGCTGGCCGCCTCGGCTGCCGACATCAAGGCGGCCGGCGAAATGCTGGCGCAGGCCGACTGGAAACTCGCGCAGAAGTCCCAACGCGCACCGATGGCGGCAATGGTTGTCGACACGCTCTATAACCGGGGCGAATGGGTGCAGGCCGGCGCACCGGTGATCTCGCTATTGCCACCGGAAAATATCAAGCTGCGCTTTTTCATCCCGCAACAACAGCTTGGCCAGGTCAAGGTCGGGCAGCCGGTGCAGGTTAGCTGCGACGGCTGCACGGCGCCGATCGCGGCGACCATCAGCTTCATATCACCGCAGGCGGAATACACGGCGCCACTGATCTACAGCAAGGAAAATCGCGCCACCCTGGTCTTCCTGGTGGAAGCCCGGCCGCTACCAGCCGACGCGGTCAAGCTGCATCCGGGCCAGCCGGTCGAAGTGAAGCTGTGAACACCGCCGCGCCGGTGATTGAGGTAAAAGGCCTGACCAAGCGCTATGGTGGCCGGGCGGTGGTCGATGATTTCGCCATTACCGTCCGGCGCGGGCAAATCTACGGCTTCCTGGGCCCCAACGGCAGCGGCAAGACCACCACCATCCGCATGCTGTGCGGACTGCTGACGCCGGATGCGGGCGAAGGACAGTGCCTGGGGTATGACATTCGCCGCGATGCGCTCAAAATCAAGCGCGAAGTCGGCTACATGACACAGCGATTTTCCCTTTATGAAGACCTGAGCATTCGCGAGAACCTCGATTTCATTGCCCGCGTCTACCAGGTGGCGGACCGCCGCACCGCGGTGGCGAAGACGCTTGACCGCCTGGGGCTGGCCGCGCGCAAGGACCAGCTGGCGGGCTCGCTGTCGGGCGGCTGGAAGCAGCGGCTGGCGCTGGCCGCCTGCCTGATGCACACCCCCAGCCTGCTGCTGCTGGATGAACCGACCGCCGGCGTGGATCCGAAAGCGCGGCGTGAATTCTGGGACCAAATCCACGACCTGGCGGCCGACGGTCTGACGGTGCTGGTGTCGACCCACTACATGGACGAGGCCGAGCGTTGCCATGAACTGGCTTACATTGCCTACGGCAAATTGCTCGCCAGGGGAACCGCGGCGCAGGTGGTCGCGCAATCGGGACTGTCGACCTGGGCGGTTACCGGCAGCGGCTTGCATGCACTGGCGCGCGAGCTGCGCACGCGACCGGGCGTGGATATGGTGGTGCCGTTCGGCACCACGTTGCACGTCAGCGGGGCGGACCGGGACATGCTCGACCGCTCGCTGGCAGCATTCCGCGACCAGCCGGGCCTGACATGGCAGCAAATCGAGCCCGGCCTGGAGGATGTGTTCATCGGCCTGATGAACTCGGCCAAGGATAACTTTCAATGACCGACTTCTTCTCCTGGGCGCGCTTCTATGCGGTGCTGATGAAAGAATTCGTGCAGATGAAGCGCGACCGGCTGACCTTCGGCATGATCGTCGGTGTGCCGATCATCCAGCTGGTGCTGTTCGGCTTCGCCATCAATACCGACCCCAAGGGGTTGCCCGCGGCGCTGGTGGCCGCCGACGAGAGCAACTTCACCCGTGCGCTGGTGCGCGGGCTGGAGAACTCGCAGTACTTCAAATTCACCCACCGCGTCGCCAGTGAAGCCGAGGCCGAGGCGCTTCTGAAGCGCGGCGAGGTGCAATTTGCGCTGGTGATCCGGCCTGACTTCTCGCACAAGCTGCAGCGCGGCGAACATCCGCAATTGCTGCTGGCGGCCGACGCGACCGATCCCTCGGCGACCGGCAACGCGCTGGCGGCGCTGACGCCGATTGTGCGCCAGGCGCTGAACCGCGAACTCACCGGGCCGCTGCAATCGCTCCAGTCTGCCGAGCTGCCGGTGGACCTGCGGGTACAGCGGCGCTACAACCCCGAAGGCGCCACGCGCTACAACATCGTGCCCGGCCTGATGGGCGTCATACTCACCATGACCATGATCATGATGACGGCACTGGCGATGACCCGCGAGCGCGAGCGCGGCACGATGGAAAATCTGTTGGCAACGCCGGTGCGGCCGCTGGAGGTGATGGTTGGCAAGATCGCGCCGTTCATCATTGTCGGCTACCTGCAGGTCAGCCTGATCCTGATCGCGGCAAAGCTGCTGTTCGGCGTGCCGATGGTCGGCAGCCTGCTGCTCCTGAGCCTGGCCCTGGTGGTATTCATCGCCGCCAATCTCGCCGTCGGCTTCACTTTTTCCACCATTGCGAAAAACCAGTTGCAGGCGATGCAGATGACGTTCTTCTTTTTCCTGCCGTCGATGCTGCTGTCCGGGTTCATGTTCCCGTTTCGCGGCATGCCCGGCTGGGCGCAGGTGATCGGCGAGGTGCTGCCGCTGACGCATTTCCTGCGCATCGTCCGCGGCGTGCTGCTGAAAGGAAACGGCTGTGCCAGCATCCTGCCCGAGTTATGGCCGATCGGCTTGTTCATGCTGGTCGCTGGAACGGTCGCGCTCAAGCGTTACCGGCAAACCCTCGATTGACGGGCTTGCTTGACGATATGTACCCCGTCGCGTATCTTAATGACCAATTAGTCATTTAATTCCCGCCCATGAGTGCACTACCGAAAATCATTGAACCGCGCTGGGAACGCCGCAAGGATGCGCGCCCGGGGGAACTGGCGGCCGCCGCGCTGGACCTGTTCGTCGAACGCGGCTTCGCGGCCACCCGGCTGGACGATGTTGCCAGGCGCGCCGGCGTGTCCAAGGGCACCCTGTACCTGTACTTCGACAGCAAGGAAGACCTGTTCAAGGCCGTCATCCGCGAGGGCATTGTTTCACGGATCGCGGAGTTCGAAGAGCGAATCAAGCACTACGAGGGCACCAGCGCGGAACTGGTACGTGAGCTGATTCATGCCTGGTGGGAGCAAATCGGCGTTACCCGTCTCGGTGGAATCACCAAACTGATGATGTCGGAGGCCGGCAACTTTCCCGAACTGGCCCAGTTCTATCACGAGGAAGTGATCACGCGCGGCATGGGGCTGTTTGAATCCGCCATCGCACGCGGTATCAAGTCCGGTGAGTTCCGCCCGATGCCACTGGACATTACCCCCCGCATTAGCGCGGCGCCGGTCGTCATGCTGATGCTGTGGCGGCATTCCTTCGATGTTTGCGGTGCGCGGCACCTCGACCCCGCCGAGTACCTCTCCACCTACACCGAAATGCTGATCCGCGGCTTGCGCGTGGACAAAGCTGGGGCATAGATCGTTACAACAGAGCCGGGTCGACTTTGCTAACATATCGGGGTTAAACCACAATCACGCCGCCGCACGGCGGCCGAGGCGCCAACAATGGACATCGAACAAGCCCGCTACAACATGGTGGAACAGCAGATCCGCACCTGGGAAGTGCTGGACCAGCAGGTGCTCAACCTCCTGTTCACGGTCAAACGCGAACAGTTTGTGCCGCCCGCCTACCGGGCGATCGCATTTACCGACATGGAGATCCCGCTTGGCCACGACCAGTTCATGATGTCACCCAAGCTGGAGGCGCGCATCCTCCAGGAAGTCGCACCCAAATCGACCGAAAGCGTGCTGGAAATTGGCACCGGCAGCGGTTACCTCACTGCGCTGCTAGCCAGCCGCGCCAACCGCGTCACCAGCATCGAATACTACGCGGACCTGTCGAGCCAGGCCGCAGAACGCCTCCAGGCTGCCGGCATCACCAACGTTTCGCTGCTGGTCGGCGATGCCGCCACCCCGCCCGCGAGCCTGATCCAGGATCAGAAATACGATGTCATCGTGCTGACCGGCTCGGTACCACTGGTGCCTGAAGCCTATCTGTCGCACCTGACGTTGGGCGGCCGCATTTTTGCCATTGTCGGCGATGCGCCGGCGATGAAGGCCGAGCTGATCGACAAGACCGGCGAAACCACCTTTGCCACAACCGAGCTGTTTGAAACCGTGATCCCGCCGCTGATCCATGCGCCGCAGCCGTCGCGTTTTGATTTCTGACCGCGGCCAATGCGACAGATGAGCGTACAGCAGCTGCAGGCCGCGCTGTCTGATTCGA
>CAYQKN010000193.1:0-6095 GCA_964417885.1 uncultured Burkholderiales bacterium
GCTTTCCACTCAAAGGCTCTCAAGCATCATGCAAGCAAAACCCCAATCGGCCACGCGCAAGCCAGCGCAGAAAACGCGCAAGCCGGTTCTCGAAAAGCTGAGCCTGCACCCGCGCAATCTCCATCGCGGCCGCTACGATTTCGGCGCACTTTCGCAGGCGTTGCCGGCGCTGAAGGCATTCCTGATCGCCAATCCGCTCGAAGCCAACGAATGGACCATCGATTTCGCCAATCCGGCCGCGGTGATGGCGCTCAATGCCGCGTTGCTGAAGGTTTTCTATCAGGTCGACGCCTGGCGCGTGCCGCCCGGCTACCTGTGCCCGCCCATTCCGGGCCGCGCGGATTATGTGCATCACGCGGCCGATCTGCTCGCTGCGGATCGCGGCGGCAACATCCCGCGCGGCCCCGAGATCCGGGCGCTCGATGTCGGTGTCGGCGCCAATTGCATTTACCCGCTGATCGGCCACCATGAATACGGCTGGCGGTTTGTCGGCAGCGACTGCGACGCGGTGGCGATCGCTGCCGCGCAGCAGATCGTGGATGCGAATGCCGGTCTGGCGGCGGCAATCGAGCTGCGGTTGCAAGCCTCGCCGCAGAACATTTTCGACGGCATTGTCACGCCGCAGGATCGGTTCGATTTCGTGTTCTGCAATCCGCCGTTCCACGCTTCCGCCCGGGCGGCCGAGGCAGGCGCCGTGCGTAAGTGGAAGAACCTGGGCAAGGCGGGCACGGCCGGATCGGATGCCAAGCTGAATTTCGGCGGCCAGGCGGCGGAGTTGTGGTGCGAGGGTGGCGAAGCCGGGTTTGTCGGCCGCATGGTGGCGGAAAGTGCCGCGCGGCGCACCCAGGTGTCGTGGTTCAGCGCGCTGGTGTCGCGCGAGGAAAGCCTGCCCGCGATCTATGCTGCCCTGAAAGACGTGCGCCCGCGCCGGGTGGAGACCATCGCCATGGCACAGGGCCAGAAGAAAAGCCGCATCGTCGCCTGGCAGTTCCGGTAACGATAGATCCGGATCGCCGCGGCGGAATGCTTCCGCCGCTATTTCTGCGCCTTGGCTGATCCAGATCAGTTTTGGCAAAGGACCGCGGTCATCGAGGCGGCGACCGGCGCATAGAATGGCGCCCAGATCATCCCGCAGATACCTCATGCACAGCGCCACACAGACCGACCCCCGCGCCCGTTCCGGAATGAAGCTGGTTTGCCCGGCCGGGAACTACCCTTCGCTGGTTGCGGCGGTCGACAACGGCGCCGATGACGTCTACACCGGCATCCGTGACGAGACCAACGCGCGCAATTTCGCCGGCCTCAATTTCGACGAGAAATCGATTCGCGACGGCATCCGCTACGCGCATACGCACGGCCGACGCGTGCTGCTGGCGCTGAACACGTATCCGCAGCCGGCGACCACCGCAAAATGGCTGCGCGCGGTCGACTTTGCCGCCGATATCGGCATCGACGCCATCATCGTTGCAGACGTCGGGCTGATGGAGTACGCGGCCACCCGTCATCCGCAGCTGAAGCTGCACCTGTCGGTACAGGGATCGGCCACCAACCACGAGGCGATCAATTTCGTGCACCGCAATTTCGGCATCTCGCGCGCGGTGCTGCCGCGGGTGCTGTCGGTGCAGCAGATCGCGCAGGTCATCGCCCAGACACCGGTGGAGATCGAGGCCTTCGGCTTCGGCAGCCTCAGCATCATGGTCGAGGGGCGCTGCGCGCTGTCGTCCTATGCGACCGGCGAATCGCCGAACACGCACGGCGGCTGCTCGCCGGCCAAGTCGGTGCGCTGGGAACAGAAAGCCAAGTCGCTCGATTCACGTCTTGGCGCGGTGCTGATCGATCGCTTCGGCCAGGACGAACGGCCGGGCTACCCGACGCTGTGCCGCGGCCGCTTCAAGGTCAACGACGACATCTATTACGCCTTCGAGGAGCCGACCAGCCTCAACACGCTGGAACTGCTGCCCAAGCTCGCCGAACTCGGCGTCCGGGCGATCAAGATCGAAGGCCGGCAGCGCAGCCCGGCTTACGTGGCGCTGGTCACCAAGGTCTGGCGCGACGCGATCGACGCGTGCGCGCGCGATCCCGGCCAGTACACCGTCGGTGCGCATTGGCAGGCCGCCCTCGCGCGCGTGGCCGAGGGACACCAGTGCACCCTGGGTGCCTACCACCGCCAATGGAAATGACCATGCCCGATATCACCCGTCCGCGCCTCACGCTGGGACCGCTGCTGTATTACTGGCCGCGCGATCGCGTTCATCAATTCTACGAACAGGCGGCGGATTCACCCGTCGACACGATTCACCTGGGCGAGGCGGTCTGCGGCAAGCGCCACGAGCTGCGCGTGGAGGATTGGCTGGCGATCGGCCGCAAGCTTGCCGACCGCGGCAAGGAGGTGGTGCTGTCGACCTGCGAACTGATCGAATCGGAGGCCGACCTTCGGGTGATGCGGCGGGTCACGGGCAACGGCCTGTTCATGGTTGAAGCGAACGACCTCGGCGCGGTCAACCTGCTCGCCGGCAAAGGCGATTTTGTCGCCGGGCCGTACCTGAACATGTACAGCCGCCTGTCGATGGATTTCTATCGCCGGCAGGGCGCGGTTCGCTGGGTGGCGCCGATCGAACTCGGAGCCGAGGGTATCGGCGAGATCCTGCGCGACTACGCGGAGGAAATCGAAACCGAGGTGTTCGCCTATGGCCGGATTCCGCTGGCGATCTCGGCGCGCTGTTTCACCGCGCGCTACAACAACGAATCCAAGGATGAGTGCGGCTTCCGCTGCATCGAACATGCCGACGGCATGCTGCTGTCCACCCAGGACGATCAACCGTTCCTGACGCTGAACGGCCTGCAGACCCAGTCCGCGCAAGTGCACAACCTGGCCGACTCGATCGAACAGCCGCGCGCGCTCGGCATCGACCGCCTGCGTATCAGCCCCCAGTCGGCCGGCACCTTCGACGTCATCCGGCTGTTTGACGAGGTGGCAAGCGGCGCGCTCGCCGGCGATGAGGCGCTCAAGCGCATGCAGCAATGGGCGCCGTCCGGACACTGCAACGGCTACTGGCACGGTCGGCCCGGCCTGGAAATGCACTGACATGGCGACCTTCGACATGGACGGCGCCGCGCCGCGCCGCGGACCACTGCGGCGGCTTGCCGCAAGCTTACTGCTGCGGCCCGGTTCCGCTTTCTTCGCCAACGCGTTAAACCTTGGCTTGCGGCGCGATCTTCCGCGCGACGTCTACCAGCAGTTGCTGGGCCGTCCGGTCGAACTGGCGGTGTCGGACTGGCGTGTCCGCTTCCGCTTCGTGGCCACGCCGGCAGGATTCCGCTCGATTTCCAATGGCAACGCCGTCGACCTCCGTTTCATTGCCCGGGCCCGCGACTTTGCGCTGCTTGCTGCCGGCGACGAGGATGCCGACACGTTGTACTTCAGCCGCCGCATGGTGGTCGAGGGCGACACCGAACTCGCGCTGCTGATCAAGAACACGATGGATGCCATCGATGGCAAGCGCATTCGCAAGCTGATTCGCACCGCCGGCTCGGCGGCCACGCGGCTGCGGCAAATGCACCATCGCATCAAGCCGGATCGCGCACGCATTTGATGTGCATCAACCGGCGCCGGTGCGTCCGGACCGATCATTCGCTGACGCGTTGGCAGGACATCCGGCGGCCCTTGATCATGACTGGCAGACCTATGTATCGGTGTAACACGACCGCCGGCCGGCCGCGGATGGCGCTGCGCCCGATGCCGGCAATCCCGGCGTGACGAGATGATTTCGGCCTCAAAAAGAATACCGACCGGCGCGGGCGAATCGCCACACCGCGCCGCGTGCATGATTTGCGCGCTGCAACCCTTCTGCTACCCGCACAACCTGCCGCCGCGACTGATGGATCTGGTGCCGCTGGTCCGTGCGCAGCGCAGACGGCTGGCAAGAGGTGAATCGTTGTTCCGCGCCGGCGACCTGCAGCAGGCGATTTACGCCGTCAAGGCGGGATTTATCATGTCGCGGGTGCCGCTGGACGACGGCCGCATGCAGGTATCGGCGTTCGCCATCGTTGGCGACGTGCTCGGCTGTGACGCGATGGGCGATGGCTTCCATCACAGCGATGCGATCGCGCTCGACGCCTGCGAAGTGTGCGAAATCCCGGCGACCAAGTTCGAGCGCCTGCTGGAACACGCCGAAAGCGCGACCGCGGCCAAGCGGCTGCTCGGCTTCCAGGTGCAACGCGTTACCGGGCATGCCGCCGCGCTGGCGGCACTGACCGCGCGCCAGCGGGTCGCGGGATTCCTGATCGACTTTGCGCAGCGCTGGGAAGCGCGCGGCTTTTCGCCGAACGAATTTGTGCTGCCGATGGGCCGCGCGGATCTGGGCAGCTATCTCGGGCTCACCGCCGAGACAGTCACGCGTGAGCTGTCACTGCTGCGTGCGAGCCGGATCACCGCGTCGGGCGGAAAGCACCTGCAGATTCTCGACATGGCGGGATTGGCGGCCATGTGCGGACAGCCGGAAAACCCGGCGGCACCACGCGTGCCGGCGCCGGCCCATGCACGCCATCGCTGAGCCATTGCGGTCACACAGCAGCAGCGTCGACTGACGCCGTTTAAGTCGCCGGTTTCCCCAGCGCCGCCGCGGCGAAATCGACAAACGCACGAACCCGCGCCGACATCTGGTGCCGCAGCGGATAGACCGCGTAAATGTCGGCATCCGGCGTGTCGTACTGTGGCAGCACCATGGCCAGCCGGCCGCTTTCCAGGTAATCCGCGATGTCCCACTCGGCGCGCATCAGGATGCCGTGCCCGTCCAGCGCCCAGTTCACCGCCACCCCACCGTCATTGGTGGTGAGGTTGCCGCGAATCTTGATCGTCTCGGCCCTGGCTGCCTTGGCTCCCTTGCCGCTTGCCAACCGCAACCGCCAGACGCCGTACGCTTCCTCGCCCTGGCGAATGCCGATGCACCGGTGCTTTGCCAGGTCGGCTGGTGACCTGGGCATGCCGTGGCGCTTCAGGTATTTCGGCGAGGCGCATAGCACGCGCCGGTTGGGTGCGATGCGACGCGCGATCACCCGCGCCTCCGGCGGTTCGCCGAAACGAATGCAGACATCGAACGCATCATCGGTCAGCGGCGGCGGATTGACTGAAAGCTGCAGTTGCACTTCCACATCCGGATACTGGCGCACGAACGCGGAAACGATCGGTGCCACGTAACCGCGGCCGAAACCCAGCGTGGCATTGATGCGCAAAAGTCCCTTGGGCGCCACCTTTGCGTTGCCCAGCATCTCGGCCAGGTCGTCGATGTCGCCGAGGATGCGCCGGGCCTGCGCAAGATACAGCTCGCCCTCGGGCGTGAGGCTCATGCGCCGCGTGGTGCGGGTAACCAGTGCCACGCCGATGCCCGCCTCCATCTGCGCCAGATGTTTGCTGACCGCCGGCGTGGTGATGCCGAGTTCGCGCGCCGCCGCCGTAAGGCTTCCACAGGTCGCCAGCGTAGAAAAGAACGGCAGGTCGACCGGGTTGATGCCGTGTTTCATGGTGGCCTCGATTGTTGAATGCTGGTTAACAATGGATTCACTTTAGCACCGGATTGAACCAGGCACGGCGGGTAGAGTTGGACACCGTCGACGGTACCTGTGCTGCGACGCCGCCCTCTCCAGTTTGCGGCAGAGGGATGGCTGAAAGCCGGGGAGACGATGATCACCCATGTGGCGGAGTCGGCCAGGTAAGTAATTGACGCCGGCCGGTCATTGCAGCGCAACCAGTTCACTGCAAATCGAGGAGCAGACATGAAAACCTATCGCATCGCCACCATTCCCGGCGACGGCATCGGCAAGGAAGTGGTCCCGGCGGGGCAGCGGGTGCTGGAGGCGATGGCCGCGCAGGGCGCGTTCCGCGTCGAGTTCGAGAACTTCGACTGGGGCGGCGACTACTATCGCCAGCACGGCGTGATGATGCCTGCCGACGGCCTAAACGCGATCCGCGACAAGGACGCGATCCTGTTCGGCTCCGCCGGTGACCCGCAGATTCCGGATCACATCACGCTGTGGGGCCTCCGTCTCAAGATCTGCCAGGGCTTCGACCAATACGCCAACGTCCGGCCCACGCGCAT
>CAYQKN010000194.1:0-1078 GCA_964417885.1 uncultured Burkholderiales bacterium
TCCAGCAGCCCGCGCTTCTGCGCATCCTCGAGGATCTTGCCGAATGCCTTGTAGCCGTATGCCGACTCGATGAAATCGGGGCGGCGCCGCTTCAGCGCGTTTTTCACGTTCGAGGCGTGCACTTCCTCCAGGTCGCGTTCGCTCAGCAGGGCTTCGACCGTATCGACCACCATCTCGATCGCCTCCAGGCGGCGCGCCTCGTCGCTGGAATCCAGCGCCGGCGCCTCGTCGGCCACCGGTGCCTTGCGGTCGCTCGGCTTTTTCGCCGCCTGGTCCTTCTGCTCCTTCGCCTTGCGGGTGGCCGATTCGGCGGCCTTCTTGGCGGCCGCTTCAGCCTGCTTTTTCACCGACGATTTCTTGCGCGCTTCCTCGGCCTTCACCAGGTCGTCGTAGAAAATGAATTCATCGCAATTGCCCACCAGCAGGTCGGAGGTCGAACTGCGCACGCCGACGCCGATGACGATCTTGTTGTTCTCGCGCAGCTTGCTCACCAGCGGCGAGAAATCCGAATCGCCGCTGATGATGACGAAGGCATCGACGTGCGCCTTGGTGTAGCAGAGGTCGAGCGCGTCGACCACCATGCGGATGTCGGCCGAATTCTTGCCCGACATGCGCACGTGCGGGATCTCGATCAGCTCGAAGGCGGCCTCGTGCATGCTCTTCTTGAAATCCTTGTAGCGCTCCCAGTCGCAGTAGGCCTTCTTGACCACGATGTCGCCCTTGACCAGCAGGCGCTCCAGCACCTTGCGGATATCGAATTCCGAATAGCGGGCGTCGCGCACGCCGAGTGCGACGTTCTCGAAATCGCAGAACAGCGCCATGTTCTGGATTTCCTTGCTCGAATTTGCGGCCATGATGATTTCCTGTGTGCGGTGAGCGGATGGCCCATTCTACGGAGAGTTGGGCCGGGCGGGTTTGGGGTGGGATTGCGGCCAGGGCAACTGGCTTGGGCGCCATGATTGGGGGGGGGTTGACGCGAGTGCGGACAAACTTAGGCCCCGGACTAAATCCGGGACGACAGTTTTGGGGTTATCGCTTTTTGGCGAAAATTGCGGTGGTATCGGCGACGGTTTGCAAT
>CAYQKN010000194.1:1088-6088 GCA_964417885.1 uncultured Burkholderiales bacterium
GCGGTCCCCAGTAACTCGAGTGGTTGTCGTGCGTTGACGCGAGTGCGGACAAACTTGGGCCCCGGATTTAGTCCGGGGCCCAAGTTGATTTTTTCGATAGCGAAATTCAGCCGCCACCCGCCAACAAAATCAATGCAGCTTAGGCCCCCCAGCCTTCACTTTCGCCACCGCCGGACTGGCTTTGCCGCCACCACCATTCCCGACTGGCAGCGAGCGGAAGTACTCGTAGATTTCCACCAGCAGCAGCGGCAGGTCGCCTTCGCATTCGGTTTTCAGCGCGGCGAATTCCTTCGGCTTGATCTGCTTCAGCGACTTGGGATCGATCTCGCCGGCCAGCAGGCTGATCGGGAACAGCAGTTCATTGACGGTATCGGCGTCGCCGACTTCATCCCACGGCGTGGTGGCAAAATCGACCCCGTCCAGGTAGGCGAGGCACCAGGTGGTGTAATCGTATTCGTCGCTCTTGCCGTCGCCGTTGTAATTGAGCACCAGCGCGGGCGCCTCGCCGGCGGCGAGGCCGTTGGCGACTTCGTTGTAGAAACGCGTCAGCAGGCCCATGATTTCTTCGGCCTGCGCGGCGCTTTCGTAGACCGGATCGCCCAGCACCGCCGGCACCCAGCGCGATGACGGGACTTCATCCGGGCCGCTGATCATGGCGCAGAGGAAGCCCTGGATTTCGTCGAGGCCCATCGCCTGCTTGGAAAACTCGGGCGAGCCGAGCAATTTCTCCAGGTAGGTGATCTCGGCGTCGGTCAGCGGGGTGAGCGCGTTGGCAGGAGTGTTCGGCATGGGGACTCGATAAGAGAAGGCGATGGCCGGATACCGCGAATTGTAGAGAGGTTTGCCCGCGCCGTGGTCGCGCGCGGGCGGCCGGACTCAGGCGGCCGCTTCGCGCGCCGGCGCCAGCTTGGCGATCAGCACCTCGTACTGCGCGCCGGCAGTGGCGAGGTCGGTGAAGGACATCGCATTCATGCGCGCCGTGAACGCGGCCGACCAGCCGTAATCGGCCTTGCCGCCGAGCAATTCGGTGAACGACTCGCCCTCGCTCAGCACTTCATCGGATGCCACCAGGAAAAAGCGGCCGTTCTCCTCCGGCTCGTCCTTGAACAGGATGAACGCCAGCGAGACGATCACATCGCGCACGCGGTAGGAAATATAGCGATCGATCGCCAGCTTGCCTTCCTTCATCGCGCCGCCGGTCTTGGCCTCGCCGTTCTTGGCGGTGAGGTTATGCGAACGGAAACCCTTCATGCCGGCCGACAGCGACTTGGCGGTCTCGGGCGTGAGGTCATAGCGCTTGCCGAGCGATTCGGCGAAGGCGCCCAGGTCAATGGCGACCTTGCGATCCAGCGTCATCGGTCGCAGGCCACGCTGCGCGCGCACCGCATTGGACCGCGCCTTGGTCATCATCGCCTGGATCCGCACGCAGGTATCCGCTGCTTCGGCCTCGGTCATGCGGTGGGCCTTGGCCGCAACCGGCAGGTTGACCAGCAGGTTTTTCAGTTCGGGCGTGGTGAGTTTGGCGAGGCGATCATCGGTCCAGAGCATGTTCACATTCCTTGAAGGTCATACGGGGTGGATCACGGGTACTTAACCCCTCCAGTTTGACGCGTTTTGAGCCATGCCGCGAGAAAGTTCGAAAACGGGGGGAATGGGAGGGTGGGGGTGATTTGGTGGCCTGGCCTGAGTTCAGCGGCGTACGTCAATTGCGAAACTTGGGTCCCGGACTAAATCCGGGACGACAGTTTTACTGTGGTGCGACGTAATCTGCGCCGCCGAATTGCAGCGGCTGGACTCCACGTCGACTAACGGTAACCTATGACCCATGGTGCAACCCCGAAACTGTCGTCCCGGATTTAGTCCGGGACCCAAGTTCATTGCCGGTCACAACCGTACCGCGCGCCAGCGCCCTCACCTACCCAAACACCCCCGCCAACACCTGATAATCCGCCAACTCGTTATAAACCTGCGCCGAAATCCTGACCCACAGCCGCCCGTCGATGGCAATCACCGGCACCTCGATGCGATGCTGGTTCAGCAGTTTCAGCCGCCAGCGCGCCGCCGCCTCGGCACCGGCCACATCATCCACCGGCAGCGGCAGCGTCACCATCGACGCACACAACTCCAGCGGCGCACCCGGCGCCACGCCCCACGCCGCCGCGATGCACGTTGCTGCCTCGCGCGCCTGCACCGCCAACGCCTGCCGATAGCGCTCCACCCCCAGCGCCTCGATGAAATCCAGCGCCGCCGTCACCGCGAGCTTCGCACTGGGGTCGCCGGTGCCGGTCCAGGCGAATTCGCGTTCGAAGCCCTCGCCGTGGTAATTGGAGATCACCGCCGGATGCAGCCCGCGCTGCGCTTCCGGCGTCGCATACAGAAACGCGCAGCCCTTCGGCGCACACAGCCATTTGTGGCCGTTGCCGACGTACCAGTCCGCACCCAGCGCATCCAGCGCCAGCGGCAGCAGCACCGGCGCGTGCGCGCCATCGACCAGCACCGCGGTGCCCTGCGCGCGACAGCGCGCGATCAGCGGTGCCAGCGGCGTCACCACCGCCAGCGGCGAAAAAATGTGGTCGATGATCGCCACCCGCGCGCCACCGGCCAGCGCCTGGTCGTACGCATCGACGATCTGCTGCCCATCCGACAGCGGCCACGGCACCTGCGCTTCCACCACCGTGAGGCGATACCGCTCTGCCAGGTAGTGCACCGTGTTCTTCACCGCCGGATAGGCATGATTGGCCAGGACAATGCGATCGCCCGCCTGCCAGTCGATCGAGCGCAGCACCGCGTTCACGCCGGCGGTGGCGTTCTCGATCAGCGCCAGCCGCGACGGCGCGGCGCCGACAAAGCCCGCCAGCCGGTCGCGCGCCGTACACAGGGCATCGAGCAGGATGTCCGACATGAAGCGCACCGGCTCGGCCTCCATCAGCGTGCGCCACTGCGTCTGCGCGGCCTGCACGTGGCGCGGGGTGGCGCCGTAGGAGCCGTGATTGAGGAAATGGATGCTGGGGTCCAGCGACCAGAACGGGCGCAACGCATGGCCGAACGGGCTATCGGCGCGCGGCAGCAGACTTGCGGCGGGTGCAGTCGTCATGATTGCTTTCTGCGAAGGGCGCCTGCGCGGGTGATCAACGTCCGCATACCTTAGCGAATATCCATATCCGGCTTACCCAGCGCGCGGAACACGACCCGCGCCAGCCACCCCAGCGTGCCGAAATACAGCAGCAACAGCAACACCGCCACCACGCCACCCCCACGCGCGAGCCACATCAGCAGGAAGGTCAATACCACCCAGCCCACCGCTGCCGCCAGCAACGCCGACGCACGCACGCGGCGGCCGCCGACCAGCTCATACACCCCGGTGCCGCCGAGGTAGATGAACATCAGCCAGCCGATGTTTTCAGTGAGGGACAGAAGCAGTTGCAAGGGATATTTCCTTTTCGACGTGGGCTTGCGGGGGTACTGAACATGCTCACGATACAGCCGCATGTGTCCAGAATGACAAACTCAAGCACTGGCGCGGCTTTTCCAGCCTAAATGGCTGGGACGGCAAGCTGGGCGCGGACTTTATGAAAAATGCGTGCCGGGCCCAATAAATTCTCGCGATACTGTTCGTAAGTCCAGCTGCAGCAAATCGCATGAAACATGCCGTGTGATTTCACTACGCGGCCGGTGTCGCTTCAGTCGCAAAAAGCGCGAGAAATGCCTGGAAACGAAATTCCCGGTTTCTGTCCCATCCGGTAACTTCCTTGAGCAGGCCGTGCTTTTCAAGTTTCGCCACAAGCGTATTCGCCGTAAGGTAAGACACGCCCAAGATCTCTCGACACTTATTGACGGTGACGATAGGACGTGCGAAAAGGGCATCAATCAGCTTGAGTGCGTTCGCGTTCGACGCAAACTGCGCGCGTTGCTCTTCTCGCAAAGCAATAATTTTTCGTGCCGTCTCAGTGGCTTGCTGACTCACTTGTGCTACCCCGCGCAAGAAGAAGCGCAGCCATCCCTCCCAATCCCCTCGTTCGCGAACGGCCGTGAGTCGATCGTAATACTCCGCGCGATTCGCTTTGAGATAGTGAGAGATGTATAGCAGCGGCTTGTCGAGTGCCTTCGCCTCACACAGCATCAGCGTGATGAGCAACCGGCCGACGCGCCCATTGCCGTCGAGAAAGGGGTGGATTGTTTCAAACTGCGCATGCGCCAACCCACACTGTACGAGCAACGGCGTATCAACCTTGTGCTCGTGAATGAATTTTTCAAATGCGCCAAGAAAATTCATCAACTCATGCGCAGGCGGGGGAACGAACGCAGCCGATGCCAGCGACGAGCCGGGAGGACCGATCCAATTTTGTGACGTGCGAAATTCGCCCGGTGTTCTTTCAGCACCGCGCACGTTTTGCATGAGTTCTTTGTGAATTTCACGCAGCAAGCGAAGCGAGAGCGGAAGCTCTGGCAGCCGATTCAAACCGTGCTTCATCGCCTTCACGTAATTCACTACTTCTTCAACATCCTTGGGCGACTTGTTGTGCGTGCCCTTTGCCTCGTAGGCCAGCACGTCCTCCAGCGTGCTTTGTGTCCCTTCGATCTGAGAAGAAAGCACTGCTTCCTGGCGCACATACATGCCCACAAACAAGTCCGGATTGGGAAGGAGAGTTGAAACGGCATCAAGACGGGCAAGCGCGCGATCTGCGTCAGATAGTAGGCGCAGCAACTCGCCCTCGATAGCCAGCGGAGGGTAAGGAGGCAGGTTCGCCGGGTAGAAGGCGCGATAGCCCGAAGGCTGGGAAATGTAGCGTCCTGCGCGAAATTTGGACTCTGAAGCGCTCATCGAGTTAGTTAAGGCTACTTAAATTTGGCTTGCCGAATTCTATCTTATTTTAATATTCATCGAATTTTCATAATAAGAACAGCTTAAACCAATCTTATTTAAGCCAGCTTTATCCGGTATGCGCCTCAATCTTCCGCACATACCGACACCCCGGAAACCCGCTGCAGCCATAAAACGG
>CAYQKN010000195.1:0-6039 GCA_964417885.1 uncultured Burkholderiales bacterium
CGGCCTCTCCGAGCGTGCGCTCGAGTTGATGTGCCGGCGCTTGAGTTCGCGGGTGGCGTTTGGCAAGCCGCTGGCGGCGCAATCGGTCTGGCATGAACGCATCGCCGAGTCGCGCTGCCTGATCGACCAGGCACGCCTGCTGACGCTGAAGGCGGCCGACATGATGGACAAGGCCGGCAACAAGGCTGCCAAGACCGAGATCGCGATGATCAAGGTGGTCGCGCCCAATGTGGCGCAGCAGGTCATCGACTGGGCCATGCAGGCCCACGGCGCCGCCGGGCTGTCGGATGATTTTCCACTGGCGTATGCCTTTGCCTGGGCACGCATCCTGCGGTTTGCCGATGGCCCGGACGAGGTTCATCGCGCCGCGCTGGCAAAATGGGAACTGGGCAAGTACGCGCCGCCCAGGAAGGCGTAGTTCCGCCGCCTGGCGCGGCAACCGCTGTCGATCACCGTTTACATCCGTACCCGTCGCCGCGCAATCCATGAGCGACGGGACACCACTGGAGGAGTAACCGCATGTCCGAATCCGACGATGGCGCGCTGATCGCCACCCGCCCCTGGCTCAAGCACTACCCGGCCGGCGTCGCCGCCGAGGTCGACCTGGCCAAGTACCGATCGCTGCCCGCCATGGCGGACGAGGCGTTTGCCAGGTATGCCGATCGCGCCGCCTATACCTGCATGGACCGGACGCTGACCTACCGCGAGGTGGACAAGCTGTCGCAGGCACTGGGTGCCTGGCTGCAGTCGCGCGGCCTGGCGCGCGGCGCGCGGGTGGCGCTGATGATGCCCAACGTGCTGCAGTACCCGGTCGCGATCCTGGCGGTACTGCGGGCCGGCTACGTGGTGGCCAACGTCAATCCGCTCTACACCCCACGCGAACTTGAACACCAGCTGAACGACTCCGGCGCCGAAGCCATCATCATCCTGGAGAATTTCGCGCCGACGCTTGAGGCAGTGATCGGCCATACAAAAATCAAGACCATCCTGCTGGCCGCGGTGGGCGACCTGCTCGGATTTCCGAAAAGCGTGATCACCAATTTTGTCGTTCGGCACGTGAAGAAGGCCGTGCCGGCGTTCACCCTGCGCGGCGCCATCCGCTTCAACGACGCCATCGCCGACGGACGCGCGATGACGCTGGCGCCGGTCGACCTCGGTCCGGAAGACATTGCATTCCTGCAGTACACCGGCGGCACCACCGGCGTGGCCAAGGGCGCAGTGCTGGTTCACGCCAACATCACCGGCAATTCGCTGATCGCCGAGGAATGGCTGCAACCCGCGCTGCGCGACCGCTCAAAGGGGCCGCCACCGGAGCAACTGGTGTTCGTCTCGGCGCTGCCGATGTATCACATCTTCTGCCTGGTCAGCGTGATGTGGCTATCGCTGAAGCTGGGCGGGCACAATATCCTGATCCCCAACCCGCGCGACATGGACGGCATGGTCGAGGTGCTGCGCAAGCATCATTTCAATGTGCTGCCGGCGGTCAACACCATGTTCAACGGACTGGTCAACCATGCCGGTTTCCGCACCCTGGATTTTTCCGGCCTGCGCATTTCCAACGGCGGCGGCATGGCGGTGCAGCGTGCGGTCGCCGAAAAATGGCTGGAGCTGACCGGCACGCCGATCGTCGAAGGGTTCGGCCTGACCGAGACCTCTTCCGGCGCCACCTGCAACCCGGTCATGAGCACCGCCTATACCGGTGACGTCGGCATGCCGATGCCTTCGACCGAAGTGTCGATCCGCGATGACAGCGAGAACCCGGTGCCGGACGGCACCGCCGGTGAAATCTGCATTCGCGGCCCGCAGGTGATGCGCGGTTACTGGCAGCGCCCCGACGAAACCGCCCAGGTGATGACGCGCGACGGTTTTTTCAAATCCGGCGACATCGGCGTGATGCTGCCGAGCGGTCACATCAAGATTGTTGACCGCAAGAAAGACATGATCCTGGTGTCCGGCTTCAACGTCTATCCAAACGAAATCGAGGATGTGGTCGCCTCGTGTCCCGGCGTGATGGAATGCGCCGCGATCGGCGTCCGGGACGAAAAATCCGGCGAGGCGGTCAAGCTGTTTGTGGTGAAGAAGGATCCCGCCCTGACGCCGGAGGCGGTCGCCGACTATTGCCGCAAGAATCTCACCGGCTACAAGAACCCGAAGTCGATCGTGTTCCGCGATTCGCTGCCCAAGTCCAACGTCGGCAAGATCCTGCGCCGCGAGTTGCGTGACGTCGACAAACCGGCAGCGGCCTGACCGGCAAAGTCTAGCACTGGCGCGGCTTTCCAGCCACTTCCGGCCTGCGAAGCGCGCCAGTGCTTGAGTTTCACCCTTGTTGCCCGCGTCCCGCCGGCAGAAAGGCAAAGCACACCGCCAGAAGGCGGCAACCGGCTGCGGTGGTAAACTCCGCCGGTTCCACGCTGCCCGATAGACGTCCCTGCCACCGCTGCAATCGCCGAACACGCCGTCAGCTGCATCCCTTCCCGCACACCTCCCAACGCCGACTCCATGACCGCTTCCTTCGAATCCACTTTCAAGCGCATTCTTCCCGCCGTCGATTTCTGCTCGCTGCGGTTGGTCGAGGAGACCACCGAACAAACCACCCTGCGCCAGGATATCGCCGAACCACCGCAAAGCGCGACCGATCGGGGCGTGATGATCACCGTGATCAACAAGGGCGGTTACGGCTACGCGGCGACCAGCGACCTGTCCGAGTCGGGGCTGCGCGAAGCCGTGGCGCGCGCGCAGCACTGGGCCGCGCTGACCGCGGGAAGAAGCGTGGTCGACTATTCGCGCATCGCCATGCCACGGCCGAGCGGCCGTTTTCACAGCACGGTGCAGCAGCCGATGCAGATGGGCAAGCGAGAGCGCGTCGAACTGCTCGGCGTCGAGTCGCGCGCCTGCAAGATCGACAGCCGCATCGTCGACTGGTCGGCCAGCCTCTGGTCGACGCACAGCCGTCAGCTCTATGTCACCGGCGACGGCGCCGCGGTCGACCAGGAATTCGATTTCCTGGTGCCCTCGCTGTCGGTGACCGCATTCGACAACGGGGAGGCACAGACACGCTCGTTCGGCGGCCGCTACAACGGTTTTTGCCAGCAGGGCGGGATCGAAATCCTGGCGCGCTCCGGCTTCCACGGTGCCGGGCGCCGCACCGCCGAAGAGGCGCTGGCCCTGCTGGCCGCGCCAAACTGCCCCAGCGGCAGGATGGACGTGATCCTGATGCCGGACCAGATGATGCTGCAGATCCATGAATCGATCGGCCATCCGCTGGAACTGGACCGCATCCTCGGTGACGAACGCAATTTCGCCGGCACCAGCTTTGTCACACTCGACATGTTCGGCAGCTATCAGTACGGCTCGCCGCTGCTCAATGTCACCTACGATCCCGGCCTCGCGCACCAGTTTGCCAGCTATGCCTTCGACGACGATGGCGCGGCCGCAAAGAAGGTCCACATCATCCGCGACGGCATTCTCGAGCGTCCGCTGGGCGGCACCGTTTCCCAGGCGCGTGCCGGCATGCGAGGCGTGGCCAATTCGCGCGCCTGTTCGTGGAACCGGCCGCCGATCGACCGCATGGCCAACCTCAACATCGAGCCCAGCGCGACTGCGGACGCGTCACTGGCGAACATGATCGCCTCGGTGCAAAACGGCGTGCTGATGCGCACCAACGTGTCCTGGTCAATCGACGACTCGCGCAATAAATTCCAGTTCGGCTGCGAGATGGGGCAGCTGATCCAGGACGGCAAGCTTGGCGCGGTGGTGAAAAATCCCAACTACCGCGGCATTTCCGCCACCTTCTGGCGCTCGCTGGCGATGGTCGGCAACGCCTCAACCCAGGAAGTGATGGGCACGCCATATTGCGGCAAGGGCGAGCCAAACCAGGTGATCCGCGTCGGTCACGCCAGCCCGGCATGCAAATTCACCGGCATCGATGTATTCGGTGCGGAGGCCTGAGCGATGAACAACATGCAAACCTATTTTTACCAGCTGGCCGATTTTATCGGCACCCGCATTCACGCCGATGAAACCTACCTCGCTTACCTGTCGGCCGAGGATTCGACTTTTGTCCGCTTCAATAAATCCGCCGTGCGCCAGGCGGGTTCGGTGCAGCAATCGATCCTGACCCTGTCGCTGGTCAGCCGCCAGCGTCGTGCCGAATCGCGCCTCACGTTGTCCGGCGTGCTGGACAATGACCAGCAACTGGTCGGCGCGGCAGTCGAGACATTGCGGCGCGATCTGGGTGAGTTGCCGGAAGACCCGTACCTGCTGTTCAACACCAGCCCGCAATCGAGCGAACGCATCGGCGACGCGCAGCTGCCGGCCGACGAGGCGATGCTGGACCAAGTGTTGTCGGCGGCCAACGGCCACGACCTGGTCGGCCTGTACGCGGCCGGCGCGCTGTACCGCGGTTTTGCCAATTCGCTTGGCCAGCGCAACTGGCACCGGGTGGACAACTTCAACCTCGACTGGTGCCTCTACCACACGGCCGACAAGGCGGTGAAGAGCAGCTACGCCGGCACCATCTGGCAGCCGGCAGAGCTGCAGGACAAGATGGCGGCGGCAGAGGAAAAACTCGGCGTGCTCAGGCTGCCGCCCAAGGTGCTGGCGCCCGGCAGCTACCGGGTGTTCCTGGCGCCTGCGGCGGTCAACGAGATCGTTGAGTTGCTCAACTGGGAGGCGTTCGGCGTCAAGGCCCAGCGCAACAAGCAGAGCCCGTTGCTGAAACTGGAGGAAGGCTCGGCGAGCCTGCATCCCGCCGTTGCCTTGCGCGAGAACAGCGCCGATGGCATCGCGCCCGGGTTCCAGGCTGACGGGTTTCTCAAGACCGCCTTGGTCAGTCTGGTCGAAGGCGGCCGCCATGCCGGCGCGCTGGTGAGCCCGCGCTCGGCGCGCGAATACGGCCTCGACACCAACGGCGCCAACGCGGCCGAGGCACCCGAGGCCATCGAGATGGCGGCCGGCGGCCTGGCCCGGACGGATGTACTCAGCGCGCTCGACACGGGCCTCTTGATCGGCAACCTGCATTACCTGAATTTTTCCGATCGCATTGCCTGCCGCATGACCGGCATGACCCGCTTCGCCACCTTCTGGGTGGAAAACGGCAAGATCCAGGCGCCGCTCAACGTCATGCGCTTTGACGACTCGGCCTACCGCGTGCTGGGTGAAAACCTGTTGGCGTTGACCGCCGAGCGCGACATGATCATCGATTCCAGCAGTTACGGTGAACGGTCGACCCTTTCCGCACGTTTGCCCGGCGCATTGGTCAAAGACTTTGCGCTGACGCTGTAATCCGGCCGGCAAACTCAGGAAAACCCTGAATTGATTACCAAAATCCATTCCAATACAATCACTTTCAGGATGACTCTGAACAAAACTCTCAATCTGCTCGCACTCGCCGCCGGTCTTTGCCTCAGCGGCACGACCGCGGCAACCGACGCGGCTGGTGCGCTGCCGGCCGGCACCCATCCCACGGCGGCCAGGGTCGCCGAACACCCGGTCGAACTGCGCGCCGAGGGCGAGATCGACAAACCGTTCAGCGAAGCCGACCTGTGGCAGCGCATCCGCCGCGGCTTTTCCATGACTGAGCTGAATTCGCCGCTGGTGATGGAACATGAAAACTGGTATTCGAACCGCCCGGACTATATCCAGCGATTCGTTGACCGCGGTTCCAAGTACCTGTTCCATGTGGTGGAAGAAGTCGAGCGGCGCGGCATGCCGACCGAAGTCGCGCTGTTGCCGATCATCGAAAGCGCATTCAATCCGCAGGCCTATTCCCGCGCCAAGGCGGCCGGCATGTGGCAGTTCATCCCCTCTACCGGCAAGAATTTCGGTCTGAAACAGGACTGGCTGTCCGACAACCGGCGCGACGTGCTGCTTTCCACCCACGCCGCGCTCGACTACCTGCAGAAGCTGTACGGCATGTTCAACTCCTGGGAACTCGCCTTTGCCGCATACAACTGCGGCGAAGGCTGCGTCGGCCGCGCCATCGAAAAGAATGCGCGCAAGGGCCTGCCGACCGACTTCCTCAGCCTGAACCTGCCGCCC
>CAYQKN010000196.1:0-6007 GCA_964417885.1 uncultured Burkholderiales bacterium
CCGCCGACGAGTTGCGCCAGCTTGAACGCGAAGTCATCGTCAGGCGCATTGCCGGCGGCGGCTTCGTCTGCCGCAAGGGCGAGCCGGTCGAACACTGGATCGGCGTCTTTGACGGCCTGGTCAAGATGAGCAACCTGTCGGCCGGCGGCAAGCTGACCACACTGACCGGCGTGCCCACCGGCGGCTGGTTCGGCGAGGGCTCGCTGCTGAAGACCGAGCCGCGTCGCTACGATATCGTCGCGCTGCGCGACAGCCGCATCGCCTACATGCCGCGCGCGACCTTTTTCCGCCTGCTCGACACCAACCTGCGCTTCAACCGTTTCCTGCTGACCCAGCTCAACGAACGGCTGGGCCAGTTCATCCTGCTGGTCGAAAGCGAGCGCCTTCACGAACCCGATGCCCGCGTGGCCCGCAGCCTGGGCGCCTTGTTCAATCCGGTGCTCTACCCCGGCATCGGCCGGCAACTGCAGCTGTCGCAGGAAGAAATCGGCCTGCTGGCAGGGGTCTCGCGGCAGCGTGTCAACCAGGCGCTGCAGGTGCTGGAAAAAGCCGGCCTGCTGCAAGTCGACTACGGCGGCGTGACGGTGATCGACCTGCCCGGCTTGCAGCGATTCGGCGCCTAGCCGCTGGAACATCAAACTCAAGCACTGGCGCGCCTTTCCAGCCGTTTTTGCCCGGACAGGTACGCCAGTGCTTGAGTTTGACCATTAAACCACGCAACTTCCGGCCACCCATGCGACGCAGCCGGTCGCGGAAGCGGCACCTTGCGCACGCGCGGCAGCGTAACCGTTTGTCGGGAAACGATATTTGACAGTCGCGTGCGAATTGCCGGACGTTATACTTGGCGGCATCTTCCCGCTGCCGATTCCGCCTATGTCAGACCGATCCTTTTCCGACCTTGTCCGCTCGCCGCTGGCGTGGGGCGTGTTCATTGCGATGGTCGCCGTCTCCGGCCTGATTACCTGGCAAGGCGAGCGCGAAAAAGCGCGCGAACTCTACGAACGCGAACGGATCGCGGCCGAGCAGGCCGAGCAGCGGCGGGTGGCGGAAGCCGAGGAGCAGCGCGCGCGGGAGCGCCAGCGGCTGGTGGATGAAATCCGTGCGCAAAAGGAAGCCGAAGAACAGCAACGGCAGATTGCGATGGAAATCCGCAAGGAAGAGACACTGAACAAACAGTTTGTCGCCGATGAGCGCTATGTCACGCCGCAGCAGGCGGCCTTTCAAAGCTACCAGATGCGCCAGGACCAGTGGCGCGGGCAGGTCGAGCAGTATCGGCAGCGCTATGAGGACGAGCGCAACCTGCAGCAGGCTCGCGCGGAGGTCGAACGGCAGAAGCGCTATCTGCAGCAGCGCGAATACGAGGAGCAGGTCGCCCGGATGCGTCGCGACAGCAAGGCGCGTTACGGCAACTAGGCGCGCCGCGCCGCCGGCTACAACCGTGCCGGTGGCGTTATTTGGCCAGCGTGCGCAGGTGCAGCACCAGCTGCCACACCTGGTCATCGCTCAGCGACGCATGTGGCGGCATCGAGGTGCCGGGTGAGCCGAAGCGGATGATCCAGAACAGCTGTCCGTCGGGCACACCGTTGACCGTCTGCGCGCAGGCAAAATTACGCGGCGGCGGATCATACATTTTTGACAGGTCGCCGCGCCCGTCGCCCTTGCGGCCGTGGCAGATGGCGCAATTGACCGAGCCGGCATTGCCGAGATAGATCGCTTCGGAGCCCCGGGGATCAGGATTGGTCACGCCGAACGGATTCTTGCGATTGTAAAAGTCGTCAGGCGCCTTGCCGGTAAAGCGCGGCTGCGGACAGTCGCGCGCAGAAACCTGCGCCAGCGCGGTAAGCGAGGCGCCCAGCAACAGTGGTGCCAGGACCAGAATCGAGTACTTGCGCATCGTTGAGAACATGTGGGGCTCCGTTCGAATGTCGGCCTTGCCAATAGTGGATGATGCCAGATCGGCTGGCGCGTGGTTTGACGGGCGGCAAACGCGGCGCATTTAGCCGGTGTCAATCGGCCATCCAGACAGAAAGACTGGCTCCCCGGCAGCCGGTTCCGGGCCGGCTGGTTCAAACCGCTGTTACCCTTTTCAGCCCAATGGCCGGCAGCGGCTGGCCGCGCCGGACCCTGGTGTCAGTCGAGCACCTTGACCGATACCACCAGCGGCACCGTTTCGGTCTTTTTGCACTTCGGGTCGCCGTAGCAGGAAGCCGCCTGGACCGTTTCCATCCGGTATTCGAGTTCGACTTGTTTGCCTTTGAACGACGGTTTTTGCGTACACAGCTCGAACTTGCCCAGTTCGATCATTTCGCTGTTCTTTTCGTTGCGAAAGGTGATGTAACAACCGTTGTCACCGCGGTCGACGTCGGTCACGCGTCCCCGTGTTTCCTTCATCTCGTCGCCGACCTTGATCACGCCGTCGCGATAGACCTTGGCGGCAGGCGCGGCTTGCGCGGCCTTTTCCGCCGCGGCCTTGTCGGCAGCTGCCTTGTCCGCCGCGGCTTTTTCGGCGGCGGCTTTTTCTTCGGCGGCTTTTGCCGCGGCAGCTTTGGCCGCGCTGCGGGCCTGCGCCTGCTCGACGGCGGACTGCGCGGCGACGCTACCGGACAGCGCAAGCGCGCAGGCAAACAGCAGCGGATGGATTCTCATGACGCCCACTCCTCTTCGTGACATATGGTCAAATATTACTGCGTGTTGACCGACCGTGACAAATTGCAGCATTCGTCCGGCACCACAATGACCTGCCGCATTCAGGCCCAGTTGAGGATCACCTTGCCCGATTGCCCCGACAGCATCGCGGCGAAGCCCTGTTCGAAATCCTCGACCGGAAACTGGTGGGTCAGGATCGGCGACAGGTCCAGCCCGCTCTGCAGCATGGCGACCATCTTGTACCAGGTCTCGAACATCTCGCGGCCATACACGCCCTTGATTTCCAGTCCCTTGAAGATCACCTGGTTCCAGTCGATCGCCGTTTCCGCCGGCGGAATGCCGAGCAACGCCACCTTGCCGCCGTGATTCATCGCCTCCAGCAGGCTCTGGAACGCCGACGGCACGCCGGACATTTCCATGCCGACGTCAAACCCCTCAACCATGCCGAGTTCGGCCATTACATCCTTCAGCGGCTGGCGTGAGACATTGACGGCGCGGGTGGCGCCCATCTTGGTCGCGAGTGCCAGCCGGTAATCGTTGACGTCGGTGATGACGATGTGGCGCGCACCGACGTGCCGGGCAATCGCCACCGCCATGATGCCGATCGGCCCCGCGCCGGTGATGAGCACATCCTCGCCCACCAGGTTGAACGACAGCGCGGTGTGGGTGGCATTGCCGTACGGATCGAAAATCGCCGCCAGGTCGTCGCTGATGCTGTCGGGAATCTTGAAGGCGTTGAAGGCGGGGATGACGAGGAAATCGGCGAAGCAGCCCTCGCGATTGACGCCGACGCCGACCGTGTTGCGGCACAGGTGCCGCCGCCCGGCGCGGCAGTTGCGGCAATGGCCGCAGGTGATGTGGCCTTCGCCCGACACGCGGTCGCCCAGTTCGAATCCGCGCACCTCCTGACCCATCTGCACGATCTCGCCGCCATATTCATGGCCGACATGCATCGGCACCGGCATGGTCTTCTGCGCCCAGTCGTCCCAGTTCCAGATATGGATGTCGGTGCCGCAGATCGCGGTTTTGCGGATGCGGATCAGCACGTCGTTGTGCCCGACCTCGGGCTTTTTCACCTTGGTCATGACCAGACCGGGACCGCGCTGGAGTTTGGCAAGTGCTCTCATCTGGTTTCCTTATTGAATGGCGCCAAGCGCCCGGCCGACCTTGGCAAAAGCCGCCACCGCGCGATCGATCTGCTGCGGCGTGTGCGCCGCCGACATCTGGGTGCGGATGCGCGCCCGTCCCTTCGGCACCACCGGGAAGCTGAAGCCGATCACGTAGATGCCTTCGGCCAGCAGCGCCTCGGCCATGCGGCTCGCCAGTGACGCGTCGCCGAGCATCACCGGCACGATCGGGTGTTCGCCGGGCACCAGGTCGAATCCCAGCGCGCTCATCTGCAAGCGGAAGCGCGCACCGTTGTCCTTGACCCGCTTTCTCAATTCCGCGCCCTCCCCGGTCTGCAACAGTTCGAGCACGGCCAGCGAGGCGGCGACGATCGACGGCGCCAGCGAATTCGAGAACAGGTACGGCCGCGATCGCTGCCGCAGCAGGTCCACCACCGGCTGCCGGGCCGCGATATAACCGCCCGAGGCGCCGCCCAGCGCCTTGCCGAGGGTGCCGGTGTAAATGTCGATGCGGTCGGCGACGCCGCAGTATTCCGGGGTGCCGCGTCCGCCGGCGCCGATGAAACCAACCGCATGCGAATCGTCGACCATCACCAGCGCATGGTACTTGTCAGCCAGGTCGCAGATTGCCTTCAAGTTGGCGATGATGCCGTCCATCGAAAACACGCCGTCGGTGGCGATCAGCTTGAAGCGCGCGCCGGCCGCGTCGGCCGCCTGCAATTGCGCCTCCAGGTCGGCCATGTCGTTGTTCTGGTAGCGGAACCGTTTTGCCTTGCACAGGCGGATGCCGTCGATGATGCTGGCGTGGTTGAGCGCATCGCTGATCACCGCGTCCTCCTCGCCCAGCACGGTTTCGAACAGCCCGCCGTTGGCATCAAAGCACGAACTGTAGAGGATCGTGTCCTCGGTGCCGAGAAAACGCGTGATGGCGCCTTCCAGCTCGCGATGCGCCGTCTGCGTGCCGCAGATGAAGCGCACCGACGCCATGCCGAAGCCGTAGTCATCCAGCCCCCGCTTGGCCGCCGCGATCAGGCGCGCATCGTCGGCCAGGCCGAGATAGTTGTTGGCGCAGAAATTGATCACCGATTCGCCGTTGCCCAGCGTGATGGTCGAATTCTGCGGGGTCGCAATCAGCCGTTCGCGCTTGTAGAAGCCGTCGTCACGGATCTGCTGTAGGGTTTGGGTCAGGTGCGGATAGAACGAATCATTCATGCGGGCTCCTGGTGCGGTGCCGTTCTTGTGGAATTGAACCGACGCGGGCCGCCAGACGCGGATCGCATCGAGCGGTGGCGCATTTTATAAGAAATGCGGCACCGGGTCGCGGCCGCACACAGTGGGGAACAACTATTAACCCGCGAATCTGTCGCCCCGGATTTAGTCCGGGGCCTAATTTTCTATGCAACTCAAGAGGTTTCAAAACTTGAGTACCAGTCCACCAATACTTTCAGAAGGTTGGATGGGGCTGGGTCCCAGCCTTCGCTGGGACGACGAGATTTTTTGGATGTTCCCGGTGATTAAACTCCAGCACCGGCGCGGCTCTGCAGCCATTTTCGGCCTGGAAGCCGCACCAGTGCTCGAGTTTGTATAAAAATCCGTCAGCTTGCTGAACCCAAGACATAATTCCCGCAATCCGGCGCCAGGCCGGCAGCCTTTCGCAACACGCCAACCAAGCAGAGACATCCATCATGCCATTGCCGAACGATGTGCGGCTTGCCCCGCTGACCGAAGCCGACTTCCGCACCCTGTCGGACCTCGCCAATACCATCTGGCGCAGCCACTACATCCGTATTATCAGCGCGGAGCAGATCGAATACATGCTGGCCGGCCGGTATGTGCCGGAGAAACTGCGCGCCTATATCGGTTCGGACGTTCGCTGGCTGGACCTGCTGTGGCAGGGCGACCGGGCGATCGGCTACTGCAGTTACGCGCTCACCGAAAAGCACGACGAGATGAAGCTGGAGCAGCTTTATCTGCTGCCGGCGTTGCATGGCAAAGGGCTGGGCGGCGCGATGCTGCGCCATGTCGAAGCGCAGGCCCGCGACCAAGGCATGGCGTCGCTGATGTTGACCGTCAACAAACACAACGCCGGCTCGATCGCGGTCTACCGCAAAGCCGGCTACACGGTGCGCGAGGAAGCGCGCTTCGATATCGGCAACGGATTCGTGATGGACGATTACGTGATGGAAAAACGCCTGGCGCCGGCCGCCTGACCGGCGAAGCATTCTCGTGCCCCC
>CAYQKN010000197.1:0-656 GCA_964417885.1 uncultured Burkholderiales bacterium
TGCCGTTGGTGCCGGTGATGCCGGCAATCGCCACCCCCGACCGCGTGCCCGGCGGGAACAGCATGTCGGTCACCGGCCCGGCCGCGCCCCGCGGCCTGCCTTCCGACGGCGCCACATGCATGCGGAATCCCGGTGCGGCGTTGACTTCGCAGATGCCGCCGCCGATCTGCCGGTAGCTCTGGGTGATGTCGCCGATCAGGAAATCGACACCGCCGACGTCGAGACCGATGGCAGTCACCGCGCGCACCGCCATGTCGCGGTTGTCGGGATGGATCACGTCGGTCACGTCGGTCGCGGTGCCGCCGGTGGAAAGATTGGCGGTGGCGCGTAGCATCACCCGCTGGCCGGCCGCCGGCACCGAGTCGGCGGTCATCTCCACCCGCGCCAGCATCATCTCGGCCTGCTCGTCGAGGTTGATGCGCGTCATCACTTTTTCATGGCCGACACCGCGGCGCGGGTCCTTATTGACCTCGTCGACCAGCTGCCGCACCGTCGAGACGCCATCGCCGACTACGTGGCCCGGCGTGCGGCGGGTGGCGGCGATCAGCTCGCCGTTCACCACCAGCAGGCGGTGGTCGTCACCTTCCAGGTAGGTCTCGACGATCACCGAGGATGAATGTTCCTGCGCCGCGGTGAAGCCGGCGCGCACTTCGTCC
>CAYQKN010000197.1:666-2302 GCA_964417885.1 uncultured Burkholderiales bacterium
GTTGTACGGCTTGGTCACCACCGGATAGCCGAGGCGATTGGCGGCCGCCACCGCGCGGTCGGCGGTGCGCACCAGGTACTGCTGCGGCACCGGCAGGCCCTGCCCGGCCAGGATCTTGTTGGTCTCTTCCTTGTCGCCGGCCAGCTCGACCGCGATATAGCTGGTGCGGCCGGTGATGGTGGCCTGCACCCGCTGCTGCCGCTTGCCGTAGCCCAGCTGGATCAGCGATTGCTCGTTCATCCGCAGCCAGGGAATGCCGCGTGCCTCGGCGGCGCGCACCAGCGAAGCGGTCGACGGCCCCAGCGCGCGGCGCTGCGCGTAGCGGATGTATTCGTCGCGCGCCGCCGGCCAGTCCCAGTCGGCGGCCACGGCTTCCGGCGGCCGCAGGTTGTCCGGCAGCAGCGAACACAGCAGCCGCAGCGCCAGCTCGCCCGCCTCGATGCCCTCATCGCGCTGCGCGTATTCGTACACCACCGAATAGACGCCGGGCTTCTCGGTGCTGCGCGTCTTGCCGAAGGTTACGTCCTCGCCGGCGATGTTCTGCAGCTCGATCGCGACGTGTTCGAACACATGGCCGAGCCAGGTGCCCTCGTCTTCCAGCATGCGGCGGATGAAACCGCCCGGTTCGCGATAGCTGCAGCCGTGCTCCTTCAAACTGGGCAGCGCCTCGATCAGCTTCATCACGTAGGCGGTGCCGAGTTTGGCGGTCGGCCATTGCTCGAGTGCGCCCAGGTCGAGCTCGACCCGGATCACCGGAAAGTGCGCGTAGAGCGACGGCCCCACGTACACCGAACGATCGAGAATGCGCATGCCTGATCTCCCTGTTTCGACTGCGGTTACTTGTTGTTGGTGCGTTTGCTTTATTCGCTCGCGAATGCACCGTCTCTCGCGGGCTGGCCCCTTCCCCTGGCGACAGGGGAAGGCCGGGATGGGGTCGATGCTTCGACGAAGCATGGTGCCTCTGCGGGCACGCCCCCATCCCAGCCTTCCCCCGCGATTGCGGGGGAAGGAGTCAAAAAATCAACCGCCGACGCTGGTATTGATGTGTCTCTTAACCTTGCCGCCGGCAAATCAGCCTACCGCTTTCCCGCCAGCGACCCCGGCGACGCCTTCCGCGTATGCAAATTGAACGTCGCCCCGGCCGCGAGGATGTGCACCATGATGCCCAGCATGCACACCGGCTCGCCCTCCTTCACCCGGTCCATCGACGAAAACTCGAGCCCGGAGGCATCGATGACGGTGATCGCGCCGCTGCCCACCACTTCCAGCGTATTGTCCGCGCCGATGAACGCCGCCGTGTCTTCATCCAGCCCGAGGCCGATGGCGAACGGGTTGTAGGCCAGCGCCGCCAGCAGCCGCCCGATCCGGTCGCGCTGGCGGAAGTGCTGGTCGATGATGAAGCGATTGGTCAACCCCAGCCCCGGCGCCAGCCGCACCGCGCCCGCGATCGGGCTCGAGCCCTCTTCGCCGAAGGCGATCATGTGCTCGGAAATAAACGCCGCGCCGGCACTGGTGCCGGCCATGTGCACGCCGGCGGCGTTCATCTGCCGCAGCGCCTTGGCCACCGAGGTGCCGCCGAGAATGGTCGACAGCCGCAGCTGGTTGCCGCCGGTAAAAAACACCCCGGTCGCCGACT
>CAYQKN010000197.1:2402-5931 GCA_964417885.1 uncultured Burkholderiales bacterium
CCGCGCTGCGCGCCGTCCTCCACCTTGCTCGGCATTCACTCGTCTCCAGTTGCAATAGACGGAATGATGCCATTGCCGGAGGGGAAACGCGGAAACGTGTCGGAATGGTGTTGCGCTCGCGCTGAAGGCAAAATCGAATACCAAACTCCAGCACTGGAGCGGCCCGCAGGCCGAAACTGGCTGGAACGCCGCGCCAGTGCTAGGGAACCAGCTCGACGTTCAAATCGCGGCTGTCCGCCATCCCCGCCTCGTCCACCACCCGCAGCACAAAGCGGCCGGCTTTCGGCGGCTGCCAGTTCAGGCTCTCGCCGGTATTCACCTCGCCGATGAAGGCTTCGTCGGAAAACCAATACTGCCGGCCGCGCACGCCTTCGGCCCGCAGCGGGATCGGCACCGGCTGCGACAGGCGGCCGGTGTAGGTGACGGCGCGCAGCGGCGAGACGATCTGCGGCACGCTGGCCCGACGATCGCTGCCGCGGCCGTCGCAATCGGGCACGCGCGGCGCCTCGCGCCGCGGCATGCCGGCATCGCGGAACAGGCGCTGCATGTCGGACGGCCATTGCTCGATCACCTGCCACTGGGTGTGCGCGCTTTCCTCGCACACCGCTTCGCCGCTGCGGCGGTCGATCAGCACCCGCCGGTGCAACTGCGAAATGCGGATCGGCGATTTGCCCGGCACGTACCAGGTCGAGACGCGCTGCGGGCAATCGGCATTGGGCAGGTCGCCGGAGCCGGCGCAGACGTCGACGCGGGTCAGCCGGGCCGGCGGCAGGCGCGGCGGATCGGTGGCGATGGCGCCTTCGTTGCGCAGCGAATCGACGATGTTGAAAAACAGTGGCGCCGCGGCGGAGACGCCGATGAAGGCCGGATTGCTGCTGCCGTCGAAATTGCCGACCCACACCACCAGCACATAGCGGCCGAACACGCCGGCGGTCCACGCATCGCGGAATCCCCACGAGGTGCCGGTTTTCCACGCCACCGGGGGCTCGGCCGGCTGGCCGGTGTCGGGGCGTGGATTGGTGGCCAGCATGTCGAGGGTGACGAAGGCGGCTTCTTCGGAGACCAGGCGCGTGGGGGAGCGACCGCCCTCTCCCCCGGCCCCTCTCCCGCTTGCGGGAGAGGGGTGAGGACGGGAATTCGCAACAACATATTGAATCGACCGCAGCTCGCCGCCGTTGGCCAGCATCGCGTACATCCGCGCCAGTTCCTCCATCGTCACTTCGCCGCCGCCCAGCGTCAGCGCCAGGCCGTAGTGTTTCTCGCTGGCCAGATTGGCGACGCCGCTGGTCTTCATCAGGTCATACAGGTTCGGCCGCGTGAGCCGGGTGGCGACCTGCACCGCCGGCACGTTGCGGCTGCGGGTCAGCGCGTCCTGCGCGGTGATCGGGCCGATGAAGCGGCCGTCGAAATTCTCCGGGCTGAACGGACCAAACGCGGTCGGCGCATCTTTCAGCACCGTCATCGGGTGCAGCACCCCCTGGTCGAACGCCAGCGCGTAGATGAAGGGCTTCAGCGTCGAGCCGGGCGAGCGCCTGGCCAGCACGCCGTTCACCTGCCCATCGATGTCCTGGTCGTGAAAATTGGCCGAGCCCACCAGCGCCTTCACCTGCATGGTCTGGCTGTCGATCAGGATGGCGGAGGCGTTGCGGATGCCGCTGTTGCGCTCGCGCTCGATGCGCCGGGCGATGGTGCGTTCGAGCGTGGCCTGCATTTTCGGCTCGATGCTGGCGAAGATCTCGCCGCGGCCTTCGCGCAGCAGCTGGTTGGCCAGGTGCGGCGCGCGGAATGGCAATGCCGCCGCGCCTTTCATCGCCGGTGCGTGCCGGGCGCCGATCGGCTCGTCCTGCGGGTGCCGGTCCAGCCAGATAGCGGCCATGCGCGACCGCGCGTCGTTCAATGCGGGGGTGCCCGCCTTGGCGCCGCCGCGCGCGGCCGGATTCTGCGGGATCACCGCCAGCGTCAGCGCCTCCGGCAGGGTCAGGTCGGCCGCGCGTTTCTGGAAGTAGACCAGGCTGGCCGCGCCCACACCTTCGATGTTGCCGCCGTACGGCGCGAAGTTGAGATAGGCCTCGAGAATGTCGCGCTTGCTGTAGCGCGCTTCAAGCCAGAACGCCGCGGCGATCTGCCACAGCTTGCCGGCGATGCTGCGGCTGTCGATGTCGTAGATTTTTCGCGCCAGCTGCATGCTGATGGTGGAACCACCCTGGCGGCGCTCGCCGGAAAACGTCGCCTTGGCGCTGCGGATCAGGGCGGCGGGATTGACGCCGGGATGCCACCAGTACCAGCGATCCTCGTATTGCAGCACCGCCTCGGCGACTTTGGGCGCGATCAATGCGTAAGGCGTCCACAGCCGGTACTGCTGGTCGGGCGCGGTGGTGAGGCGCAGCAGCGTGCCGTCGGCGGCGTAGACGGCGGCGGAGTATTGGGACTGGCTGGCGAGGGAGGCTTTGGGTAGTGCGCGCAGGCAGATGAGGACGACGAAAAGTGCGGCGAACGCAAAAGCAGCGCGATATAACCCCTTCCCCCGCTTGCGGGGGAAGGCTGGGATGGGGGGTACTTCGCAGGATGCATCGCCCCCATCCCAGCCTTCCTTGCAGGACGCGCCGGCCGCTGCATCGGCCGGCCGTTCCGCGGGCGCGACGCAGGCGTCGCGAAACCCCCGCTTCACCCCCGTAGCCGGGGGAAGAAGGCGTTTCGCAAAGGTGGCAAATTTGGCGATTAACTTCACGATTTACTCTCGATAACCGTCGTCAACCTATTTCCCCACCCTCTCCACCACAATCTTGCCTGGCAGCGACCGCGCCTGCACGTCGCGTTCGTACAGCGATTCGCCGTACGCCGGCGGCACGATGAAGGTGCCGACGTTGGTGGCGCGGATGCGGTAACGGTATTCGGCCACCTGCGCATTGACCGAGCCGTACAGGACCACGCGCTCCTCGCGCACGTCGGCGTAGTCCACGGCCCAGCCGCCGACGTTGCCCAGCCGATTGACGAAACCGCCCTTTTTCACCGGCTGCACGTTGGGCGCATCGACCGGATTCAGCACCGGCTCAAAGCCGCCGGGCAGCAGGTCGACCAGCGCCACATTCGGCACCAGGTCGCGGCCGATGGCGCGGAACTTGAGCCGCACCGTCAGCTCCTGGCCGACCTTGACCGAGGTGACCGGCTTGCCTTCGGCGTCGACATACTCGCGGATGATTTCCATGCCGGATTTCAGCTCGCTCATCGGCGGCGTGATGTCGAAGCCGGTTTCCGACACCGCGAAGTAGGTGGTCAGGTTGGCGTCGTTGCCGAACTTGAGCTTGGCCGCGCCGGCCGAGTACGGCACGCGCGGGACCAGGTTCTGCGGCAACACCAGCGCGGTCGATTTTCCGTCGCGGCCGATTTCGGCGATGCTCATCTTGCCGGCAATCTTGCCCTCGATCTGGGTCGCGTACGCATCCAGCGCCAGGATCACGTAGGCGGCGGAGTGGGTATTGAAGCGGCCGTCCTGGATCGTCTTGACCATCGCCCCCAGCGTGGCGAAGTC
>CAYQKN010000198.1:0-5917 GCA_964417885.1 uncultured Burkholderiales bacterium
TCTTGTAGATCTCGCGCACTTTCTCCCACTCGATGGCGCGGCCGACGGTGAAGTTTTCGAACCGGCCGTCCAATGCCAGCACGATGGTCTCGGCGAGGCAGGCGTAGACCACATTGGGCGGCAGGCCGATGTTCTTCATCCTGACTTCGCCGGGCAGCAGGATCTCGCCCGACTCGATCACCAGCACATCGGGCCGCTTGGCCACCTCCTCGGGCGGCAGGTCGAGCGGCCGCGCCACGTCGGTGATCACGCAGCCCGGCTTGACCTTCATGATGTCGAGCACTTTCTTGCCGGCGCCGGAGGTGGCGGTGACGATCATGTCCATTTTGGCGATGTGAACATCGGCCTTGGACGACAGCACCACCCTGGCATCGGGCGTCTCCTGCAGGATCGATTCCTTCAGCGCCAGCAGCTTGGCCGTCTCCGGCGAGACCAGCGTCACTTCCTCGGCGGCGCGTACCAGCAGCCGCGAACACGCCGCGCCGATGGCACCGGTGGCGCCCACTACCATCGCCTTGAACTTGACCCGCTCCTTGCCCTTCGGTGGTGGCATCAGGCCGAGGCGCAGCACGGCGTCATGCGCGGCCCACAGCGCACCGGAGGCGCTATAGCTGTTGCCGGTGGTGATCGGCAGCGGCGCGCGCCGGGCGACGGTGACGCCGGCGTCGCCCACCACCTTGGTGAAGGCGCCCAGCCCCATGATCTGCGCGCCCAGGCGCTTGGCCATGCGCGCCGCATCGAGCAGGCGCCGATAGGTGAATTCTGGACTGTGGCGCATGATTTCGCGCGGTGTGCCGCCGACCGAAATCAGCCAGCCCTCGGCTTCCGCGCCGGTCGGCGAGCGGATGCCCTCGACCTTGGAATAGACAAACGGCGGCGCATAGGCCATCGCCTTTTCGAGCGAGTCCATCAGCAGCGGCGGCGACACCCGCGACAGCAGCTCGATCGGCTTGATCTTCTTGAAATATTCCTGCGACAGCGGGTGGATGACGAAGGCAAAACGGTTCAGCCGCCGCACCCCGTTCGGGTAGAGAATGCGCGGTTCCATCTGCAGTTCGGTGACGATCTCCAGGTAGTCGTCGTCGAGCAGGTCGTCGCCGTCCTTGCCGGTGGCGGCAATGATCATCGCGTCGATCAGGTCGGGGCCGAGCACGTGCCCGGCCATCATCGGCGCGCCGTCGATCACCATCTGCACGCCCTTTTCCTTGAAGCGCGCCAGCCGCTCGTCATTGACGGTGGAGGTGATGATGGTCTTGCCGGCCAGGTCCTCGAGATCGAAGTCATCGAGTTCGTGCACCGGTGCCACCACCACGCTGGCCGACTGCATCGCCTTGCGCAGGATGAAGTGCCGCCACTGCTTGAGCAACGCCGCCGGCACCACCCGCGGCCGCGTCCAGTCCGAGACATAGTGCGCGCCGCTGGCGTAAAGGTTGAGGGCATCGAGCGAAGTCAGCAGTTTCGGCACGCCGAGCTGCAGCAGCGGGTCGGCGAACTGCAGGTTGTCGGTGTATTCGGACATCGACGTTGCCAGACGCTGGTGGGCCATGCCGGAAAAGAACAGCACGCGCGCGTTGTCGAAATAGTGCGCCAGTTCGATCTGGGTATGGCGCACCGCCCATTCGAGAAAGATTTCCCCAAGCCTGGCGCCGGTGGTCACCGGCACGCTCCTCGCCACCGCCTGCAGCCTGGCGCCGTCCTGCTCAACCGCGCGGTGCGCGCCGATTTGGCCGCTTTCCTTGACCAGGCCGAGGCCGATGGCACTGGCCCGCCGGTCCCAGTAGCGCGCCAGCTTCAGGGCCTCGGCCATGCTGCCGTCGGTGCCCCGGCGGCGGACCCGCATGTCGACCCCCATGAAGCGGGTCTTGAAATCGAAATCCTGGCTTTTTGCGCCCAGGCTGATGCTGATCACATTCTTCATGGATTTTTGCGGCAGAGTAGAGTCATTCGAAGTGTAAATGATGGAGCAAAGTCAACATGCAGAATTTGATCAGTGACATGGTTCGTTCAATTGGCCTGCCGAAGGTCAAGCAGGCCGCCGGCGTGGTCACGCGGCGGCTGCCAATACCACAGCCGCTGCTGATGGTCGGCCCCGGCGCCAGCGCGCGGCTGGGTCAGGCGGTGGCCGACTTTGGCCATCGACGGGTGCTGGTGGTGACCGATGCGATGGTCGCCAGCCTCGGCCTGATGAAGCCGCTGCTCGACGCGCTCAAGGCCACCGGCACCCCCTATGTCGTATTCGACGCCATCACGCCCGATGCGCCGATCCCGGAGGTGGAGGAAGGCATCCTGCTGTTCAAGCGCAAGAAATGCGATGCGATCATCGCCTTCGGCGGCGGATCGGTGATGGACGCGGCCAAGGCGATCGGCATCTCTGCCGCCAACAACCGGAATCCGCGTGAACTGGTCGGCTATTTCCGCGCCCGCCACGGCCCGGCGCCGATCTACGCCGTGCCGACCACCGCCGGCACCGGCTCCGAAGTGACGGTGGCCGCGGTGATATCCGATTCCGCCAGCGGCACCAAGCTGGTGATTCGCGATACCCGCATCGTGCCCGACATCGCCGCCCTCGACCCGACGCTGATGACCGGCCTGCCGCCGGCGATCACGGCGGCCACCGGCATGGACGCGCTGACCCATGCCATCGAGGCGTATATCGGCGGCTGGTCAACGGCCTACACCGACCGCATGGCGCTGGCCGCGGCGGGGATGATTTTCCGCTGGCTGCCGCTGGCATACCGCGACGGCAACAACCTGCAGGCACGCGAGAAAATGTCGCTTGCCGCGGCCTATGCCGGCTTTGCCTTCACCCGCGCCAACGTCGGCAACGTGCACGCCATTGCGCATCAGCTCGGAGCGCGTTATCACACTCCACACGGGCTCGCCAATTCGATCATGCTGCCGAAGGTGCTGCGGTTTTGCGCACCGGCGATCGGCGCCAGGCTGGCCGCACTGGCAATCCGCACCGGTGCCGGCGAGGCAGGTGAAGCCGAGGCGGCGCTGGCGCGCAAGTTCATCCGGTCGGTCGAGACCATGAGCGCGGCCATCGGCATACCCGCGCATCTCGACGCCCTGCAGGAAGGCGATATCCCGTCGCTCGCCGCCGCCGCCTGCTGGGAGGCTGATTCAAACTATCCGGTGCCGCGCCGCATGACGCAGGAAGACTGCGAGGCGCTACTGCGCGAGGCGCTGCCGGCCAAGGCGGCGCCGAAGCGGTCCACGCGCGGTCCGGTCGCCGCCAAGTCCGGCGCCAAGGCCAGGCCGGCGGGCAGGAAAGCGACAACGGCAGCTGCTGCCGCCGCGGTCGGCAAGCCCCGCGCAAAGGCAAAAGGCAGCGGCAGGAAGACTGGCTAGTTCGTATCGCCCGCGGCCGGCCTGCGACGCGAACCGGTCAGGGCGGTCGCGTGCGCAACGGATCGAGCAGTTGCGACAGGCCGTTGTGATCGATCTCGCGCATCAATTCCAGCAGCCGGCCCAGTTCGCCCGGCGGGAATCCCTGCCGCGCAAACCAGTGCAGGTAATTGCCGGGCAGGTCGGCGAGCAACTCGCCCTTGTATTTACCGTAGGGCATGCGCCAGGTGACCAGCCGCTCCAGGTCCTCGGGATTCATCGGACGGGTTCAGCCGGATCCGCAAAGCGACGGTACAGTTTGCCGTACAGCCTGCGCACCGGCATGAAGCGCTGCAAGGCAATCAGGGTCGCGGTCAAGGTGATGCTCAGCAGCACCACCGCGTAGGCCAGCGCCTGGATGGTTTCGCCGCCGGCAACGCCCTGCTGCAGCGGTATCCCCGCCAGCACCGCGGCGGCGAGGCCTTTCGGCACCATGATCGCGGTCAGGGCGACGTGCTCACGCGTGATGTCGCGGTCGCAGAACAGGCCGGCAAAGAAGTGGCGGGCGAAATACACCAGCAGCACGACCAACGCGGCGATGGTGAATATCGACGGATTGTCCAGTTTCATCGACAAGCCGAGATAGACAAAGAAAAAGGTCTTCAGGACGAAGATCAGTTCCTGCAGGAATCCCTGTTCGCGCGACGAGAACGCAGCCAGCCTGCCGGGCCGGATCAGCCGCGTGGCGCGCGCCAGCTTGCGGCCGTTGGCCAGCACCAGGCCGAAGGTGATGGCGGCGATGGCGCCGCTGAGCCCGGCCATTTCGGTCAGGCCGTAGATGACGCAGCACATCGCGGTGGAGGCGAAACTGCCGTGCGGCAGGCGGCGCGCTGCGCGCAGCAGCAACAGCCAGGCCATGCCGGCAACGATGCCGATGCCGGCGGCGAAAAACAGCGTCTCCGACAGGCTGATGGCGACATGGGCCGGCGAGGTGGCGCCTTTCCTGGCCGCATCGACCAGCATGAACAGGCCGACGATGCACAGAACGTCGGTCAGCGCAGACTCCAGCACCATCACGGTTCGCGCCTTGCCCTGCACATTGAGGCTCTGCACCAGCGGGATGACAACGGCAGAAGAGGTGCCGCCGAGGATGGCGCCCAGCATCAGCGCACTCAGGGGCGGCAGTCCGGCGACAGCGATGCCGACGCCGGTGACGATCGCCGCCGTGGCGGCAAAGGTGACGAGGGAAATTTTCAGCGTGGCGGACAGCGACGGGCGCAGCGACGACAGTTCGAGGTCGACGCCGCTCTCAAACAGGATGATCACCAGCGCGAGGGTGGCCAGCACGCTGCCGGCCTGGCCAAACGCCTCCGGCACCACCCAGCCGGTCAGCGGCCCGATCACAATGCCGCACACCATCAGCAGCAGCACGTCCGGGATGCCGGTCCGGTCGAACACGCCCTTGAACAGGAACGCGGCAAAGACAAACAGTCCAATTGCCAGAATGGTGATTGCCATGGCCGCGATGCTCGCTCAAGGAGGGGACAAAAGCCACGGATTATAAGGGCTCCGTCCGGCGGCAATCGGTGGCCTGGGTCTCAGGCGGCGAAACCGGCAGTCGCCTTTCGCGCTACCGCGGCGGACGGCGCCACGCGCGGCGGCCAGGCCGAGCACAATGTCCTGACTGCGCCATCGCCTGCCAGTCTGCCATCGCCAGTCCGTATTTCAGCGTAGCCTGCCGCCGCTCCACGCCTGCCGGGAGGCGCGGCTTCAATCGGTCGCGTGTGCGCGCTGCCGAAGGTGAAGCGGCCGGCCGGAATCTTTTTTGAAAGGAAACGCTGATGAACATATTGCATTCCAATTCGCTTCCGCGCCTGGCGTGGATGCTGTTTCTGATGGCCGGTGTGTTTGCCGGTCCGATGTCGCGGGCGCTTGCCTGGGACAAGGATTCGCTGGCGCAGCTGCAGCCGCTCGCCGAGCGCGGCAATGCCGAGGCGCAGTATCACGTCGGCATGCTCTACAGCCTCGGCATCGGCGGCGCGGGCAAGGATACAAAACGGGCCTTCGAGTGGTTCCAGAAGTCCACCGCCGGCAACGACCCGCTCGGCGCCTACAAACTCGGCTGCTTCTACGCCGGGCAGCATGCCGGTGTCGTTGCGGTCGATGCCGACCAGGCGCTGGCCTACAAGCTGATCGCTGCAAAGGCCGGCTATGCACTGGCGCAGATCGATGTCGCCATCGCTTACTATCGCCGCAATGAATTCACCGAGGCTGCGACCTGGTGGCAGCAGGCTGCCGGGCAAGGCTACCCGCAGGCCGCGATGAATCTTTCCAGCCTGTACCGCGAGGGCAAGGGTGTGGAGAAGGACCTGGTGAAGGCGTACGCCTGGCTCAAGCATGGCTACGCCGTCACCGGCCAGAAAGTCAGCGGGCGCGGCGTCGAGGTGCTGGAACAAATGGCGCGCGACATGTCCGCGGCCGATATCGCCGCCGCGGACAAGCTTGCGTCCGGCTGGCGCGCCAAGCCCACCGCGCTGACGGTGGCGGCGCGCGCGCCGAAGCCGCGTGTCGAGGCGCTGCTGGCGCAGAC
>CAYQKN010000199.1:0-548 GCA_964417885.1 uncultured Burkholderiales bacterium
CCGGTATTCACGCTGTAAGCACAGGAGGGGCGGCTGTTCTCGCCGCTGGCCTTCACCAAGAGCTATGCGATGGCGGCCGCGGCCGGCTTGTCGGTGACGCTGATCCCGGTGCTGATGGGCTACCTGATCCGCGGCAAGATCCCCGACGAGCGCAAGAACCCGCTTAGCCGCGCGCTGATTGCGCTCTACCGGCCGCTGCTCGACAAAGTGCTGGATTTTCCCAAGGCCACGCTGGTGGTGGCGCTGGTGATCCTGCTGGCCACGCTGTATCCGGCGTCGCGCATCGGCGGCGAATTCCTGCCGCCGCTGGACGAGGGCGACCTGCTCTACATGCCGTCCGCGCTGCCCGGCCTTTCGCCCGGCAAGGCGGCCGAGATCCTGCAGCAGACCAACCGGCTGATCATGACCGTGCCCGAGGTTGCGCGCGTGTTTGGCAAGATCGGTCGCGCCGAAACCGCCACCGATCCGGCGCCGCTGGAGATGTTCGAGACCACGATCCAGTTCAAGCCGCTCGAACAATGGCGGCCGGGCATGACGAAAGAGAAACT
>CAYQKN010000199.1:608-5824 GCA_964417885.1 uncultured Burkholderiales bacterium
AGGTCGCGGGCGCGAACCTGGCCGAGATCGACCGGCTGGCGGCCGAGATCGAGCGGGTGGTGAAGAATGTGCCCGGCGTGACCTCGGCCCTGGCCGAGCGTCTCACCGGCGGTCGCTACATCGACATCGACATCAACCGGCTGGCGGCCGCGCGCTACGGCATGAACGTGGCCGATGTGCAAAGCGTGGTATCGGCGGCAATCGGTGGCGACAACATCGGCGAAACCGTCGAAGGCCTGCAGCGCTTCCCGATCAACGTGCGCTATCCGCGCGAGTTCCGCGATTCGGTCGAGAACCTGCGCAACCTGCCGATCGTCACCGAACGCGGCGCACAGATCACCCTGTCCGCCGTCGCCAGTGTGGCCATCGCCGACGGGCCGCCGATGCTGCGCAGCGAAAACGCGCGCCTGTCCGGCTGGGTCTATGTCGACATCCGCGGCCGCGACCTGCAGTCGGTGGTGACGGATATGCAGCAGGCGGTGGCGAAGGAGGTGAAGCTCACCGCCGGCTACTCGATCATCTGGTCCGGCCAGTTTGAATACCTGGAGCGCGCCAAGGAAAAAATGAAGGTGGTGGTGCCGTTCACGCTGCTGGTGATCTTCGTGCTGCTGTACCTGACCTTCAAGCGCTTCGACGAGGCGCTGCTGATCATGGCCACGCTGCCGTTCTCGCTGATCGGCGGCTTCTGGCTGATGTACCTGCTCGGCTACGCCATGTCGGTGGCGAGCGCGGTCGGTTTCATCGCACTGGCCGGTGTAGCGGCCGAGTTCGGCGTGATCATGCTGCTGTACCTGAAGCACGCCTGGGAGCCGCGCCTGGCGCGCGGTGAAACCGGCGTCGATTCGCTGCTGGCCGCGATCCGCGAGGGCGCGGTGCTGCGGGTGCGGCCGAAGGCGATGACGGTGGCCGTGATCATCGCCGGCCTGCTGCCGATCATGTGGGGCAGCGGCACCGGGTCGGAGGTGATGCAGCGCATCGCCGCACCGATGGTTGGCGGCATGATCACGGCGCCGCTGCTGTCGATGTTTGTCGTGCCGGCGGTCTATCTGCTGATGCGCCGGCGGCGCGGGCAGTCCGTGCCGCTCATTGCCGGGGAGGTGAATCATGCGCGCTAGGAGCTTTCAACACGTTACCGAACTGGTGACGACCATGTTGGTGGTGCTGTTGTCGGGGTTGGCCGGTCCGGCTGCGGCAGAGGATGACGCCGCCGTTCCGTCGTGCGCCACGCGAGGCCGTTCGCTGGTGATTGTTGACGATAGCGTCAACGTGCCAGCCTGGATGGCCGATCGCTCGCGCGCGTTCCAGTTGCCGCCTGCTGCCCAGACCATGCAGGCGCTCGATGCCTGGCGTGAATGCCTGACGGTACTCGACAATGACCCGTTGTTCTGGGTGCTGGCAGGCTCGGTGCAGCCGGACTTCATCCTGCGTGTGCGCATCACCGAATTGCAGGCCGCCGAGCGCAGCCTCGGTGACAAGGCAGGCATTGCAGTCGGCCGCTACATTGGTTCCTATCTCGGCCAGACGGCCGATGAAGTGCCGGTTCTCAAATCAGCGGCGGTGGCGGTCGACCTGATTTGCCCGAAAAGCAGGCGCAAGGTTACGACGGTAGCCGGACGCGGCCTCGCCGCCGAGTTGCCGCGTGCCGAGCAGAATGCGGAGCGCCTGCACATTGCGTTGGAGGCGGCCGCGCAGGATGTCAGCAGGCTGCTTACGGCAACCAACCATCCCTGCCAGCCACTGCCGGCGTCGTGAAGTGGCAGGTGGCAATACGGCAATGACGCGGCAATTCACACCGAAGGGGCCATTGCAGGCAGCGCGCTGGCGGTTGCCGGATGACGCCCGAAAAATGCCGCCGTCTCGAATACCGCCGGCGGAAAGCCGGCGCCTGCTGCGGACAAATGCCGCTTCAACACAAAGTCAAACAGCAGGGGATCGGCGTGGCGCAACTCCTGGAGGAACAAGCCTTGCGAGGCGGTGATAAAGCCCTCGCGTACCAGGTGGGCAATCGAAATTTCGGGCACATATCCCGGCAGCGGATAGTCCGAACCGTTCAGCAACCGCGCGTGCCAGTCGCTGCGGCGCAGCAGTTGCGTCAGCAGCGGACCGACGCGGCTGGTCTCGGTCACGGCCGAGATGTCACCCACCAGGCGGCCGTGGTAACGCGGCTCGTCCATCAGCCGTGCAAAGAGGGAAAAGTTCTCCACTTCCGGCCCGTGCACGCCTTGGTCGGTGTCGATGCCGGTGCCGGTGCTCGCGCAGTGCGCCACCACCACCCGCACACCCTGGTCGAGTGGCCTGCGCAACGCCAGCGGATTGTTCATTTCCTGCATGGTGCCGCTGTCCAGCAGCGGGTGTTCGTAGCCGCCGTGACTGATCAGCGGCATATCGAGCCTGGCCAGCGCGGCATAGAACGGGTCGCAACGCGGCGATGCGGGATCGATGCCCATGATCGAAGGCAGCCATTTGACCGCGCGGGCGCCATGCCGTGCAGACCAGTCGAGTGCCTCGATGCAATCGCGGCGGTACGGATGGATCGACGCGATCCACTCCAGCCGGCTGGTGTGACCGGCCGCCGTCGCCGCAGCGTATTCGTTGGGCACGTGAAATACCGTGCGGGCCGGGACACGGTGGCCGGCCTGGTCGTGAAAGTAGTCCATCGCCAGCAGCATCAGCTTCGCGCCCGGCGGGCGCGACTGCTGCAGCGCGACCAGGCGCGCAATATAGTCGGTGTCGGCCGTGGTGCTGTCACCCCGCACGCAGGCGGCATTTTCATAGAGTTGCGCATGCAGCCACTCAAACGGGTGGAACACGCTGCGCAGCGCCGGATTGACCCAAACGGGACTGTTGCCGACGCCGGTTCCGAGCAAATGGACATGCACGTCCCAGACCTTGCTGGCATCGATGCCGGCCCACGCGGACCTGACCAAGTCATGGCTTGCCAGGTGTGCGTGCAGTGGCAGCGGCCGGCATTCATTCAGCAGACCCTCTTCCGGCCAGATTTTCCACGCCGCAACGCCGGCCCCCAGCGCCAGCGCGCCGAACAGCACCTGGCGCCGCTTCATGGCCAGCGGTTGATCACGGCGATCGGCTATTTCCTGACCAGGTATTTGACCGCCGCCACCACGACAACGGCAACCGCCAGCCAGATCAGTACGCCAATCATCCAGTGGCCAAAGCCGAAGCCCCAGTGCCAGCCGTTCATGTCTCCATGCATCATCGCGAACCCCAATTTCCAGTGTTTACACCACAACCCGGCCAGCTTGACGGCATCGGCTGGAGCAGGTCGGTGCGGTGTCGCACCTATGGCTGTTGCCGCCGATGATTGCCGCGCGCGATGCGCCGGATATCAATCGGCTTGAGCCGGAATTGCGAGCAATCGTGTTTTTCACCTGGTTGCATGGCGAATTTTTCGCTGGAATTCGCAGCGTGATTGATGTTGCGCAACACCGGCCTTGGCTATCGGATTAGTGTCGATGATTAGTCTGGCATCAGTCTTGGCGAGGCGGTTTCCGACGGTCTGCAAATGAGTGAACAGATTGCGCTGAACATGGGCGATGTGGAATCGGAATCACACCGTCCGGCCTCCACGGAGAATGCAGCATGAAAACGCATCATTTGAATCCGAAGCGCAGGCAAATCGTTCTGGCCACGGCAGGCGCCGTGCTCTCATCAATGGCTGGATGTGGCGGAGGTGGCGGCGGCGATGGCGGCATGACCGGCGGGATGAACGGCCCCGGCAATCCGCCCGCAACCGGCGCAGCCGCCAGCTTGCCCGCTGGCGCAGCGTTCACGCCACCCACGCGGCTGGCCAATCTGTCGGCGACTCCGGGCAACTTCGAGGCGGCGCTGTCGGCGGCGCCGACCAGCATCCAGCTGGCAACTGCCGGCGCGGCCACCACCGTATGGGCCTTCAACGGCCTGAGCCCTGGCCCGCTGATCGAGGTGCAGGAAGGCGACAGCGTGCGCATCAGCTTCACCAACCGGCTGTCGCAGTCGTCCACCATTCACTGGCACGGCCTGCCGGTGCCGCCGGACCAGGACGGCAATCCGATGGACCCGGTGCCGCCGGGCGCCAGCCGCACCTATGCCTTCACCCTGCCGCCGGGTTGCGCCGGCACCTACTGGTACCACCCGCACACGCACGAAACCACCCATGAGCAGGTGTTCCGCGGCCTTGCCGGCTGCCTGATCGTGCGCCCGGCCGTTGATCCGCTGGCGGGCATCACCGAGCGCGTCATGATGGTCACCGACCTGCGGCTGGACGCCGGCAACCAGATCGCCGCCAACACGACCCAGGACAACACCTTCGGCCGCGAGGGCGACCACCTGTTGGTCAACGGCGCCAAGTTGCCGACGCTGTCGGTGCAGCCCGGCGCCACAGAGCGCTGGCGCATCATCAACGCCACCAACGCGCGCTACCTGCGGTTGGCACTCACCGGTCACACCCTGCGCATCGCCGGCTTCGACGGCGGACTGATCGAGCAGCTGCAGACGGTCAATGAAGTCCTGCTGGCGCCGGCGCAGCGGCTGGAGCTGATCATCCAGGCCAGCACGCAGGCCAACCAGAGCTTCACGCTGCTGGCCCGCAGCTACCAGCGCGGCATGATGATGTCGTCCTCCGCCGAGACCAGTCTGCTGACATTGCGCACCTCGGTGGCGGGCGCCGCGGCAGCGGTGGCGATCCCCGCGCTGTTGCGCGCGGTGCCGGCGATGGCCGCGCCGGTGCGCACCCAGAGCGTGGTGCTGAGCGACACCATGGGCATGGGCATGATGGGGATGCAGAACCAGTTCCTGATCAACGGCCGCGCCTTCGACCCCGCGCGCACCGACCTGGTCGCGCGCGTCAACGACATCGAAGACTGGCTGATCGCCAACCAGGGTGGCATGGATCATCCGTTCCACATCCACGGCACCCAGTTCCAGCTGGTCGGCAGCACCCGCGGCGACACCACGCCGGCGCCCGGCATCCGCGCCTGGATCGACACCATCAATATCCGACCGGGTGAAACGGTGCGGGTGCGCATCCAGCAGACCATGCCGGGCAAGCGCATGTTTCACTGCCACATCCTGGAGCATGAAGACCAGGGAATGATGGCGGTGCTGGAGGTGCGGGCGGGATGATCGGAACCGGCCGCGAAATTGATTTGCTGAAGTGAAACCCTAGCACTGGCGCGGCTTCTGGCACGAAAATGCCTGAAACGCCGCGCCAGTGCTGG
>CAYQKN010000200.1:0-5735 GCA_964417885.1 uncultured Burkholderiales bacterium
CCAGCCGATCTGGGTGTGGTGGTAGCGCATGGCGGGGAGTATAGCGGGGGGTGCCTGAGGCTGAGACGCCCCCACCCCAGCCCTCCCCCGTGTTCACGGGGGAGGGAGCGAGTCGGAGGTTGGACTAAACCTGCGGAATCTCGATCCCGCGCACCGCGATTTTCTCGGTCTCGATGGTGTGGGCGAGCAGCTTGGAGGCGTTGTAGATGGCGGTGATGGTGGGGGTGGGCACACCGGTCAGTTGCCCCAGTTCCACGACTGATCCGACCAGCGCGTCGATTTCGATGGCGCGGCCGGCTTCGACGTCCTGCAGCATCGAGGTTTTGTGGCGGCCGACTTTTTCCGCGCCGTCGATGCGCTTTTCCAGCGTGACGCGGAAACTGGCGCCCAGCTTCTCGGCCACCGCCTGGGCTTCGCGCATCATGCTGGCCGCCAGCTCGCGGCCGAGCGGAAACTGGCAGATGTCCTGCAGCGTGGCGTGGGTCAGCGCGGAGATCGGGTTGAAGGTCAGGTTGCCCCACAGCTTCAGCCAGATTTCATTGCGGATGTTCTCCAGCACCGGCGCCTTCAGGCCGGACTTGGCGAAAATGTCGGACAGGTCCTTGACCCGGTTGCTGATGCTGCCGTCGAGCTCGCCCAGCGGGAAGCGGTCGCCTTCCACGTGCCGCACCACGCCCGGCGCCACCAGCTCGGTGGCCGGGTAGACCACGCAGCCGATGATGCGGTCTGCCGGGATGCCGTCGAGGCAGACGCCGTTGGGATCGACCGCCTTCACACGGCTGCCGGCCAGCTCGCCGCCGTGCTTGTGAAAGTACCAGAACGGGATGCCGTTCTGCATTGTGATGACGGTGGTCTTGGGGCCGAACAGCGGGTCGAGCTGGTTGACCACCGCTTCGACCTGGTGCGACTTCAGCGCCAGGATGATGCAATCGACGTGACCGACGGCGGCGAAGCTGTCGGTGGCCTTGGCGCCGCGTGCCTCGAGCACCGTGCCGTCGTTCATCCTGACCGTCATGCCGCGGGTGCGGATGGCGTCGAGGTTTTTCCAGCGCGCGATGAAGGTGACATCCTCCCCGGCGGAAGCCAGTTTCGCGCCGACAAATCCGCCGATGGCGCCTGCGCCAACGATACAAAAACGCATATTCAATTTCCCCTGAGCGTGGTGGAACGGCCGTCATCGGCGATGACGGTCAAGACATTTCCTCCATCGCGCGCGCCTGGCTCTGTGGCCGGGATATTGCACACGGGTCGCGCGAGTGGCGCTGAGGGGCCGCGGGCAAGGCTTCCGGAGCGCTTGTGGCATCCAGGAAGGCAAATATCGATGGCTTGGCTTGCGATGCTGAAAGCCTAATTGTGCATTGCACCATACGCCTTGACAAGCATCAATCGAAGGCCGCAAAAGGCGTTGGCGGGCGGCAAATTCGCCGCATCATGGTGGCGTCGCCCGTGAAAATGGCTGCTTGCAATATATATTTGCAACCAATATATTTGCACCAAACCATTTTTCATCCACAACCGGAGGCTAACTTGAGCATCAACGCATCGAACCACCGCACCACCCTCGCCACTGTCATGGCTGTTTCGCTGATCGGGCTCGCCGGCTGTGCGTCGGACAAGCCGCCGGTCGCCGCCACGCCGCAGCAGGCCAGCACCGCCGCCACGCCGGGCAGCGGCGCCAGCACTTCCGGCACCGCCACCGCCGCCACGCCGCCCAGCTCGACGACCGCCAGCCGGCCGGCCGCGCAATCGGTGTATTTCGATTTCGACAGCTTCACCGTCAAGAGCCAGCACGCCAACGACGTGCGCGCCAATGCCGAATACATGATGAAGACCAACGCCGCCATGGAACTCGACGGCAATGCCGACGAGCGCGGCAGCCGCGAATACAACATGGCACTGGGCCAGAAGCGGGCCGACGCGGTCAAGCGCGCCCTGACCGCGCTCGGCGCCAAGGCCGACCGGATCGAGACCATCAGCTTCGGTGAAGACAAGCCGCGCAAGACCGGCCACGACGAAGCCGCCTGGGCAGAAAACCGCCGCGTCGATTTCGTCCAGAAGAGCAAGTAATCCCACGTAGCAAGCCGACGGCGCGGGGGACGCGGCAACGGTCCGCTCCCGCGCCAGCCTGACCGGCAGCGCCGCGCGCTGCCGCGCACCGAGAAACCGCCCCATGCCTGCCAGGTCCGCCCCCCGACCGCGCAACATCGCGCCCCGCACCACGCTCCGCCGCGCCAACGCGGCCGAGGACGCGATGCGCGCGCCGGAATCGCCGCAATACCGCCAGATGCTGGCGGTGCTGACGCAGTTCCGCATCGTGGTGGCCAACCTGAAGCGGCACTATCACGACATCGAGAAGACCACCGGCCTCAACGGCACCCAGGTGTGGGCGCTGATCGCCATCGCCCAGCAGCCCGGCATCAAGGTCGGCGACCTGGCGCGCGAGCTCGCCATTCACCAGTCGACCGCCAGCAACATGCTCGACCGGCTGGCCGACCTGGGCCACATCGTGCGTGCGCGCGAAGGCACGGACCAGCGGGTGGTGAGTATTTACCTGACCGAACAGGGTGCGCAGACCGCCACCCATGCGCCGCAACCGGCGATGGGCCTGCTGCAGCACGCGCTGCTGTCGCTGCCCGATGACCGCGTGGCCGGCCTGCGCGACCATCTGGACGAACTGCTGCGCGCCATCAGCCCGGACATCGATAGCGGGCAAGGCACGCCGCTGTCGATCCTGCTGCAAGACGGCGAGGATTCGCCGCCGCCCGCGGTCAAGAAACGCGCATCCAGCCGTTAGTTTTCAGCACGCCGCTCAGGCGCGCGCGGGGCCGGCGTTGCCGCTCTTGTCGCGGCCGAAGTAAAACCACAGCGCGACCCCGGCAATCACCATCGGCAGGCTCAGCCACTGGCCCATCGACAGGCCGAGCGCCAGGAAGCCCAGGAAACTGTCCGGCTCGCGGGCGAATTCAGCCAGGAAGCGGAAGCTGCCGTAGCCGATCAGGAACAGCGCCGAGACCTTGCCGACCGCGCGCGGTTTCGCCGAATAGATCCACAGGATGACGAACAGCAGCAGCCCTTCCAGCGCGAACTGGTAGAGCTGCGACGGATGACGCGCCAGCGGCGTGGCATCGACCTGCGGGAACCACATCGCCCACGGCCAGGTGGCGGCGTCGGCCGCGCGGCCGGGCAGCTCGCCATTGATGAAATTGCCCATGCGCCCGGCAGCGAGGCCGGTCGGCACCAGCGGCGCGATGAAATCGGTCACCTGCCAGAAGGTGCGCTGGGTGCGGCGGCCGAACCACCACATCGCCACCAGCACGCCGAGGAAGCCGCCGTGAAACGACATGCCGCCCTGCCAGACATAAAAGATCTCGATCGGGTTGTACAGGTAGTACATCGGCTTGTAGAACAGCACGAAGCCCAGCCGCCCGCCCAGCACCACGCCCAGCATGCCGTAGAACAGCAGGTCATCCATGGTCTCTTTGGTAAAGCCCAGCTCCGGCCGCCGCTTCAGGTGCATGCGCCCCAGCACCAGGAACAGCACAAACGCGACCACGTACATCAGCCCGTACCAGCGGATGGCGACCGGGCCGAGCGAAAGGGCGATGGGATCAAATTGCGGGTGGGTCAGCATGAGGGGATCGGCAGAAGAGGACGAACGATTATGGCATCGTACGGAGGGATGCCGGCGGCACGGGCGAAAACTATGCGGCGGTGAAGTTGGCGCAGGCGCGCAGAATCGCTTCCCGCACGGCATCGGTCTGCTGCAAGGCCTCGTCGTCACCGAATCGCAGCACCCGGTATCCGCAATCATTCAGATAGCGGGTTCGCGCCGCGTCGTACTCTCGCTGCAGCGCATGCTGGCTGCCGTCGAGTTCGACGATGAGCTTCAATGCGGGCGCGGCGAAATCGACCACATAAGGACCGATCGGTGCCTGGCGTTTGAACTTGTGGCCCTCCAGACGACCGGCGCGAAGGTGGTACCAGAGCTTCTTTTCCGCGTCGGTCATGTTGCGGCGCAGGGTCTTGGCGAAGTCGGTTTTTACGCCGGGGCGCATGGTGGGGTTAAGGATGACTTATTGGTTGGTGGTTGGGATTTGTTGACGGCCCTCTCCCCGGCCCTCTCCCGTAAACGGGAGAGGGAGTGTGCGGCGAAGGGTGTCGCGAAGATTCTGCCTCCCCTCACCAATTTGCGGGAGAGGGGGTGTTGCGCGAAGGAAATCGCAACATTGCTGCCTCCCAACTCTCGTTTGCGGAAGAGAGCGTGCCAGATAAAGGGCGCCACAGCGATTCTGCCTCCCCTCTCCCGTTCACGGGAGAGGGGCCGGGGGAGAGGGCAGCCACTACATTCAAACCCAAACCCCAGCACCCGCGCGCCTTTCCGGGCATTTTCGCCCCGGAAGCCGCGCCAGTGCTCGACTTTCACTTCACAAACATCAATCTGCCTTGATATTCGCCTTCCGCACCACGTCACCCCAGCGCTTCATCTCGGTGGCGATGTAGTCAGCAAACTCCTTCGGTGACGTCGTCACCGGCTCGGCGGCTTCGGCGGCCAGGCGATCGGCGACACCTGGCGTTTTCGCGGCCGCAGCGGCGGCCTCCGCCAGCTTCTTGATGATCGCATCCGGCGTACCGGCCGGCGCCAGCAGGCCGTACCACTGCGAGGTCTCGAAACCCGGATAGCCCTGCTCGGCCACGGTCGGCACATCGGGCATGGCCGGGCTGCGGCGGGCGGTGCCGACGGCGAGGGCGCGCAGCTTGCCGGATTTCACGTGCGGCAGCAGAGGTGGCGCGCCGGTGAAAGTGGCTTCCAGCCGGCCAGCCAGCAGGTCGGTCATCATCGGGCCGGTGCCTTTGTAGGGCACGTGCTGGCTGTCGATGCCGGCGACCTGGTTCAGGTAGGCCATCGCCAGGTGGCCGGAGCTGCCGTTGCCGGCGGAGCCGTAGTTGACCGCGCCGGGTTTGGATTTGACCAGGGCGACGAATTCCTTGAGGTTGTTGGCCGGCACGGTGGCATTGACCACGATCAGGCTCGGCACTTTCGACAGCAGCGTGATGGGGATGAAATCCTTGACCGGGTCATACGGCAGCTTGGCGAACATGGCCGGGTTCACCGCCATCGTGCCGACGTGGCCGAGGATGATGGTGTAGCCGTCCTTTTCCGCGTTCTTCGCTTCCACCATGGCGATATTGCCGGCGCCGCCCGGCTTGTTCTCGACGATCACGTTCTGCCCCAGCACCTTGGCCATCTCGGCCCCGTAGGCGCGCGAGACGATTTCCGAGCTGCCGCCGGGCGCGAACGGCACCAGCAGGCGGATCGGTTTGTTCGGGTATTGCGCATGCGCCGCGCCGGACAGCAGCGCGCCGATCACCGCACAGGCGGCCAGGATTTTTGTTTTCATATTGCTCCTCATCGTTGTTCGTTCTTGTTCAATTGGGGAATTCGTGCATCCGGTAGAATCATAGTCAATTCTGCATCCTTACCCGGATGCCGTCACGCTGTTTAGGCCGCCCTCTCTCCCGGCCTCTCTCCCGTAAACGGGAGAGAGGAGCAAGTCGGAGATCGCAAACTGCAAACCAGCTGCAGAAAGGCTGAAGACTTCTTACTCCGCGAGATTCTCCGCAATAGTCCCTCGCCCGCTTGCGGGAGAGGGTGGGCAAAGCCCGGGAGAGGGCAAGCGGTCACCGCAAAACCACACCACAAAATTCAGCAGAGCCCACCATGACCACCCCAACCA
>CAYQKN010000201.1:0-1756 GCA_964417885.1 uncultured Burkholderiales bacterium
GCGATGTCCAGCCCGAGCGAACCGGTGGAGACCGGGATGATGTCGGGAATGACGTTGCCCTCGCCCATTTTCATGATCGAGCCTTTGCCGAACTGCTTCTCGATCTGGGACAGGGCGGCCTGCAGGGCCTTGGATTTGTTTTCGTCCATAAAGGATTCTTTCATCATGTTCATGGTGTAGCTCCCGGTAGCTGGAAATTCTGGGTGGCGAAGGCCGGGCGGCGCACCCGCCGGACACGGCGGAAAACGCAGACAACCCGAAACTGAAACCGACTCATCAAGCTGTAAATGGATACAGCCTGTATTTCCGTACAGTACCGAAAGAAAACCGTCTTTGCAAGGGGTTTTTTGCGAAAAATTTGCCGGACGGCAAATCAGGCGAGATTATGCAGCAACTTGTTCAGGGCATGCGCGACGGTCTGGTTGCGCACCGCGGAACGGCCGCCGGTGAAATGGCAAACCTCTGTAATGATGGGCTTTTTTGGAAACTTCCAGGCAAACCAGACGGTGCCGACCGGCTTGTCCGGCATGCCGCCATCGGGCCCGGCGATGCCGGTGACGGCCACCGCCACCTGCGCGCGCGAACGCGAGATGGCGCCATCGACCATTTCACGCGCGGTCTCCTCCGACACCGCGCCACAGTCGACCAGCGTGTCGCGGTGTACCCCGAGCATGGCGGTCTTGGCTTCGTAGCTGTAGCTGACAAAGGCACAGTCGAACCACGCCGATGAACCGGGGATGCGGGTGATGGCCTCGGCAATGCCGCCGCCGGTGCAGGACTCGGCCGTGGCCAGCATCAGGCCGCGACCCTTCAGCGCCGCGCCGAGTTTGGTGGAAAGTTCGGTGATTTGATCGTTCATTGCGTCGTGATCGCGAAAGTTGAGGCCCCGAAATTATGATGGAAAAGCCCGGCATGCAACCGCTCGACCTGTTCCAGCGATTGCAGTTTCACATGCAGGTTGGCGTAGCGCGCGGCACTGGGCCGCTGCGACAGGCCGGGAAACTTGTCGAGAAAACGGGCATGGAATGCCTGCCATTTCAAATCGTAGCGACCGGTCGAGAAATGCAGCAGCAGCAGGTCCGGCGGCACCGCCAGCCGATAGCCGGCGCGGAACGCGCGATAGGTGAAGTCGATGTCATACAGATGGAAGCCGTCGAACGTGGCCTGGTCGAAACGCAGCGCCTCCCACACCCGCCGATGGGTGGCGATGAACACGCCGTCCAGCGCCTGGATCGGCGCCGCCACCGGCCGCTGCAGGCCGACGGCAAGATAGAGGTAGCCGGCCTCACCAGGCGGCCGATGAACGATCTGCCCGTGCACATGCGGCGCGCCGGCGTAGCCCCAGTCGCCGCCGACCAGCTTGCTGGTGCCGACCACGCCGACCACGTCGTTCGCAGCCAGGTGGTGCAGCAGGCGGGCGCCGAAATCGTCGTGCACGATGTCGATGTCGTCGTGACAGAAAATCAGGATGTCGCCACCGGCCTGCGCCGCGCCGCGGTTGTAGCCTTCGCACAGCGAGACCGCATCGTGGATGCCGATCAGCTCGAAATCGTGATCAGCATACTGCGCCGACAGGCGCGCCTTGATCGCGTTGAAGTAGTCGGGACGGATGCTGCAAATAATCGCCGAGACGCGTTGCCGCGGCGGCGCGGGTGACACCGGCGCCGCCCACGCCGGCTGCGCCTCGGGATGCTGCCGCGCCCAGGCCAGCGCGGCGCGCGCCAGGTCGCGCTTGGCGATTTCCCACTGCGGCCGC
>CAYQKN010000201.1:1856-5648 GCA_964417885.1 uncultured Burkholderiales bacterium
GCGGCACGATCGGCCGACAGCCGTTGCGCGCGGGCGACGAAGTCCGCCGCATCGGTGGCGATCCAGTCGTGCAGCTGCAAGGCGGTCAGCAGGCTGGCGCTGGAACGCGAGCAGCTGCGCTCGCCCGGCAGCGTCAGCACCGGCACGCCCTGCCACAGCGCGTCCAGCGTGGTGGTGGCGCCGGAGAATGGCAGCGGATCGAGCGCGATATCCACAGCAGCAAACGATTGGCGGTACGCGGTCACGTTGACCCGCGGCAGGAAGCTGAGCCGCGAGTCGTCACAGGCCAGCGCGTCGCGCACGCGCTGGCGGGCAACACCTTCGGCGATGCCGCCGATGTGCAGCCGCGCGCCGGGCAGCGCCTGCAACAGCTGCCGCCACAGCGACAACGTGGCATCGGTGAGCTTTTGCGCGTGATTGAACGAACCAAAGGTGATCGCACCGCTGGCGGCTGCCGGCAGCGAGGACACCGGTGGTGACTGCGGGTCCGGCTGCCAGCACCACTGCGCATGCGGCAGGCGCAGCAGCCGCTCGCGATGCTGCTGTTCGTGCCCGGCCGGGTCGGCGATGGCGTCGGTGAGGCGATAGTCCATCGCCGCGAGGCCGGTGCTGCAGAGGTAATCGAGCCAGGTGATCTGCACCGGCGCCGGCTTGCGCGCGAACACGCCGAGCCGGTTATGGCCGGTATGGCCGGCGATGTCGATCAGGATGTCGATGCCGTCTTCATGCACCTGCGTGGCCACTTGCGCGTCGTCCAGGCCACGCATGACGCGATGGGTGGCCTCGCCGAGCTGCGCCAGCCGCGCCGGTGGCTGCGGCTGGTTGAAGTAGCAGTACACGGTGAACCGGCTGCGATCGTGTGCGGCGATCACCGGATCGAGAAACGCGGGCACCGCGCTATGGCAATCCGGCGACACGTAACCGATGCGCAGCGGCCGCGCGGGGTCGGCCGGATTGGTCAGCAACGGCGCCGAGGTCGACGCCGCCTCGAACCAGTCCGACCAGCGCAGGTGTTCGTCCAGCAACTGCGCGGCACTGATGCGCGTGTCGACCTTCAGTGCCGACAGGCGATTGCTGAAGGCCTGCTGCATCATCGGGTTCAGCCGCAGCGCGCGGTCGTAGCAAGCCAGTGACTCATCGAGCCGGCCCTGATCCTTGTAGAGATTGCCGAGGTTGTTGATCAGCTCGGGCGAATCCGGCTGCGCGGCACGCGCCTGTTCCAGCGTGGCCACCGCGTCGTCGAGCCGGCCCAGCGCGTGCAATGCGCCGGCCAGGTTGACCTGGGCGCTGGGCAGTCCGGGCGAGACCGCCAGCGCGGCGCGGAACGCATCGACCGCCTCGCTGAATCGATGCTGCGCGGCCAGCGCGTTGCCGCGATTGACGTGTGCCGCCGGCTGCCGTGGATCGACCGCCAGCGCGCGATCGAACATCTCGACCGCCGGCGCGAAATGGCCGGTCTGGTGGGCGACGATGCCGAGGCCGATCAGCGCCTGCGCATCACGCGCATCGGCCGACAAGGCCTCACGAAAATGCAGCTCCGCGTCGCGCAGCTTGCCCGCCTGCAGCAGGGCCATGCCCTGACCGGCCGCGGAATCGGCGATCGGTTTGTTCATCGCGTGCGCCCGGCCCAGGCCGGGGCCGCGGCGGCCCACCCAGCGATGTCCACCTCAGGCACCGGCAGCGGTCTTCTGCACCCGGTGCCAATAGCTGTACTGCGGCACAAAACCGAACTTGCGATAGATCGCATGCGCGGCGTCGTTGCTTTGGTCGACCTGCAGGAACGCCGTCTTCGCGCCCTGCTCCAACCCCCAGGCCAGCAGATAGGCCACCAGCACCGTGGCGTATCCCTTGTCGCGCGCCTTGGTTGCGGTGCGCATGTTGAATATGCCGAGGTGCCCGTCCTCGATCCGCGCCATGCCGGTCGAGGCGGTGCCGTGGCCGGTCTTGAGCGTGAGGTACAGCTGCGCGCCTTTCCACAGGGCCTGGCGGCGCACATCGAGCAGGTGCTGCTCGGGACTGACGGCGCGCATGCGGTGAACATCGTCGAGGCCTTCCGCCTCGTTGCGCTCGATGATCTTTGCATCGGCCGGCAGCGAATAGTCGCCCGGCGCAATGCCCTTCGCCAGGTCACAGGTCATCACGTCGGTCACCACTTCGAGGCTATAGCCGCGCTGCTCCAGCAGCTGGTCCAGCTCCGGCGGCGCGAATTGCTCGGTCAGGCGAAACACCGCCGGCTGGCCGTGGGTGCGATACCAGCCTTCGGTCCAGGCAATTTTTTCCTCCAGCGGCAAAAGCGAAGGCTGCAAGGCGGTCACGCTGTTGGCGCGGCGCGTTTCGGTGCCGGAGGCGCGCAGCACCCAGCCGTCATAAAACGACTGGTGAATGGCGGGTGAGGTGTTGAGGGTGAGTTCTTCGAGGCGGCGAATGCTGTCTGGCGTTTTCATGTCGCGAGTTTAGCTGCAAATGCCCGGTGGCTTCCACTGCCGGAATGAAACTCCAGCACTGGTGCGGCGTTCCAGCCATTTTTGCCCCGGAAGGCGCACCAGTGCTGGAGTTTGGCTGTCGAATTAAAGCCGCTTGCCGCTGGCGGTATCGAAGAAATAGAACTTGTCCGGCGACGGCGTAACAAACAGCCTGGCGCCCGGCGGATGCTGGATGTGGCCATCGGCGCGAACCACGGCCAGATTGGCGCCGAGGGTCCCGTGCACCAGCGAATCGGCACCCAGCGCTTCCGCGTTTTCGACTGTGAACGGCATGCCCTGATCGGTCAATTGCAAATGCTCGGGACGGATGCCGAACGTCACCGCATCGCCGTCCTTGAGCTTTGCCTGCAATGCCGCAGGCAGCGCCACACCGGTGCCGGCGCCGAGGTCGAGCACCGCGCCCTTCACCGTTCCCGGCAGGAAATTCATTGCCGGCGAGCCGATGAAACCGGCGACAAAGGTGCTGGCCGGATTGTCGTATACCTCCATCGGCGCACCGATCTGCTCGACCCGCCCGGCGTTCATCACGATCATGCGATGTGCCAGCGTCATCGCCTCGACCTGGTCGTGGGTGACGAAGATGCTGGTGGTCTTCAGTTCGCGCGACAGCTTCTGGATCTCGAGCCGCATCTGCACCCGCAGTTTGGCATCGAGGTTGGACAGCGGCTCATCGAACAGGAACACCGCCGGTTCGCGCACGATGGCGCGCCCCATCGCCACGCGCTGCCGCTGCCCGCCGGAAAGCTCGCGCGGCTTGCGCTGCAGCAGCGTACCGAGTTCAAGGATCTTGGCCGCCTTCTGCACCCGGGTTTCGATATCGGCGGCGGAAAACTTGCGGATCTTGAGCCCGTAGGCCATGTTGTCGTACACCGACATGTGCGGATACAGCGCGTAATTCTGGAACACCATCGCGATATCGCGGTCCTTCGGTTCCAGGTTGTTCACCACCCGGTCGCCGATCGACACCTCCCCGCCCGAAATCGCCTCCAGCCCCGCGATCATCCGCAGCAGGGTCGATTTGCCGCAACCGGAAGGCCCGACGATGACGATGAACTCGCCATCACTGATCTGCGCATCCACCCCATGCACCACCTGCAGGTTGCCGTAGGATTTCTTGACGCCGCTTAGTCTGATTTCAGCCATGGATTCTCAAAGTCAAATTCAAATTGGGTCCCGGACTGAATCCGGGACGACAGCGTTAAGTTGCGGTGATCACAGTACGACACGGGGTCCCCATGAGAGTCGCCGAGCAGCGGAGCGAGTGAAGGGGTAGTCGGCGAGGACTGTCTGAGGGCGAGCACAAACAAAA
>CAYQKN010000202.1:0-5618 GCA_964417885.1 uncultured Burkholderiales bacterium
CAGCCTGCATTTTGCTGCACGCCGCAATCGACGCTGTCTATCCGCCGGTCCACCACGTTGCGGTCGCAGGAATAAAAAAGGGCGTCGCGCAATCGCGCGACGCCCTGTTGTTTCAACCTCTGTGGTTACGGCAACTTGACTGCCTGGATGTCCGCTTTCTTGGCGCCCAGTCCCAGTGTCTTCACGAACGACACATGGTGACCGCGCGTGGTGATGTTGTCGTCGTGCACGGCAAAGCCGACGTTGTACACGCCGCCCGGCTTCAGCGCCTTGTCGTCGTTGTTGGCCAGGCCCAGCGGCCGCACCAGCACCACCGTCCACATGCCGTTGTTCCAGGAAGCGATGGCATTGTTGTCGGCGGCCGAACCCTTGGCATCCTCGCGGCTGATGACATAGTCAGGAATCAGGTCGCCTTCCTTCCAGCCGGCGTTGGGATCGAACGGTACCGCGTTCTGTTCACGAACCAGGAACAGGTCGCCCTTGCGCAACTGGCTGTCGGCGGTGATCGACTTGTAGCCGACTTTCTTTTCATCCCACATGAACTTGGGCTGATGCGTCTTGGCATCGGCGTTGCCGCTGAACATGTCCTTGCCGGCATCGCTCAAGCGGAATTCGAGCACATAGCCGTCGTCGGCCATGCCGACCGCATGACTGCGGTGGCCGCGCCACTGCATCAGTTCGAGGAATTTGCCGTCGGCTTTCAGCTTGGCGATGTCTTCGACCGATTTGCCGGTTTTCCAGTCGGAGGGATCGGTGCGCGTGTCGGGCAGGTATTTGCGCACGTCACGTTTCTTGATCGCCTTGAGCAGCGCATTGTTGTCGGCTTCTTCCCTGGTGAACTGCTTGGCCATGTCGCGCTGGCCGTCGTGACAGGTCAGCCAGCAGCCCTGCTTGGCAAATCCGGGCACCTTGCCGTCGTCGATGATGATCGACATCCGGTCTTCATAGATGCCGGGTTGCTTGCCGTCCTGCACCACCTTGTCGAGCTTCGGGAAACCCCAGACTTTCCATTCCTTGCCGTCGAAGCGCAGGTACTGGTGCTCGGTGCCGGCATAGGGGTTGTTGGTTTTCCACTGGTAGCGCAGATAGAAATTCTTGGCATCATAGGCGGCCTGGACTTTCAGCTCGAGGTAGCCGTTCTTGCCCTTGACCGGCATCGGCTCCAGCGGTCCGGCCTTGACCAGTTTTTCGCCCATGTCCTTTTCGGCGGTCTTGTCGTCGTGGCAGGAGACGCAGGAATCGCCGCGAATGACTTCCTTGGCCGCACCCTTGTGCGCGTCGCTGCGAAGCCACTCATACGACGATTGGCCCGGATAGAACAGCGGTACCGTGGTGGCCTTGATTTTCGACCAGTCGATTTTTGCCGGATCGGCAGCGGTCGCGGCGCCAATACCGAACAGAGCCAAGCCCACGCTCAATGCAAGTACAGATTTTTTCATACAGCCCCCAAGTGGATATTCACGATTTCCATCCAGGCCGATCACCGGCCCGCCATGTAACGATATGCCTGAGTGGCCCGCTGCATTTGATATATGTCAAATCCGACGAACTGCTTGTCGTACGCTGTTTGATCCATGACAACGCGCGACGGATTCGCTGCCGGAGTGATTCTTTGCACTGTCGCCGGCATGAGCCATTTTTGCCAAACGCGAGCACTGGTGGGCCTTCGCGGCCGAAAATGGCTCGAAAGGCGCTCCAGTGCTTGAGTTTGCTGCACAACACGCAGGCATTTGCCGGCCTTGCCCTGCCGGCAATTCGGTTGGCGGTGGCGCCGAGGCTAGCGGATTTCCGGCAGTCCCTGCAGGAACGCAAGGATGTCGGCCTGCACCTGGGGGTCGAGCTCACGCAGCGCCGGCATCTTCTCGTTCGGATGACCGTTGGCGATTTTGTGCAGGCTCTCCCACGGGTTGGCCCGCGCCACGGTGCCGAGCGAAGGTGCCGTGATGATGCGATTGCCGTCGATGCCGTGGCACGACGCGCAGATGGTGCCGTAGTAGGCCGCCGCGCGGCGCGCGTCGCCGCGGGCGCGACGGGTGGCGCGGTCAATGGCCGTGTCCATGTTCACCTGGCCGGCGCTGACAAAATTCGCCAGGTCCAGCAAGTCGCGTTCTTTCAACACCGCCGCATACAGGTGCGTGTTGTCGCGCAGGACAGCCGCGATCCGCGCCGGGTCGGCACCCGCCATGCCGCGGATACCCTTGATACCGGTGGCATTGCGACCACTGGCATAGTTGCCCTGGCTGCCCATGTAATCCCAGCCGTGGCAGGACTTGCACCGCCAGGTCAGGGCGGCGTCGGCCGCCAGCAATGCCGTGCGCGGGTAGGCAGGATGCGGCAGCAGTTGCCGCTGCGCGCCCGCCTCGGTTTGCCAATCGTCATAGAGGCGCCCGCCATGCGCGATCGATGCGGCCAGGTTGACGGTCGGCAGTGTCTGAAGGTGAAGAAGAATGCCGCCGGCGACGTCTGCGCCGAGGGCGCTGAGACCGGGCATGTTGCCGCCGGGGTGGCCATTGACGATGACGTGCAGGATCTCGTGCGGACGCTGCCGGGCCGCATCACCGAGCGGCGCGATCTCGCGCAGGCGATTGCCGTCGAGGCCATGGCAGCTGGAGCAGATGGTGCCGAAATATTTTTCAAATTTGCTCGCCGCTGTTGTTGTTCGGCGCGCCGCATCGATGACCGTCTGCGTCTCCATCTGGCCACGGCTGACAAAATTGGCGAGGTCGAGCAGGTCGCGGTCGTGCATCAAGCTGCCGTAGCCGTGAGTGGCGTCTTTCAAAATCGAAACGATGGCTGCGGCATCGGCACCCTGTTTGCCGCGAATGCCGACCATACCGTGATTGCCTTTGTAATCCCAGCCATGGCACTCCTTGCAGCGCCATGACTCGGCGGCCGGCAGGCTGCCGCGTCGCGCGGCAAGAGCCGGATGCAAACCCGCCGGTGGCCGGTCCTGGATTTCGCGGCTCCAGTGATCGTACAGCCGTCCGCCGCGCACGATCGAGCCTTCGTCGCTCGCCAAAACAATGCCCGGCGCCAGCCATCCCATCAACGCTATTGCTGCGGCAACTAACACGCTTTTCATGGCACACCTTCTTCCGTGAGACCCGACAACTGTCACGCGGAGGCAGGTTCGATTGCGCTGATTCGACGGGTAAAGAAAACCTGAGCGCCCACTCCGCGGAGTCACTGAAGCGGCACCACGGAAGTGCTGCACCCGCTGATGCCGCCGCCTGTTGATTGCAGTGTAAGAAAACGCTGGATTCATTCTAGTCACTAGCTGGCATGCGATTGAACGAGATTGATTGATGCATATCAACCGGACGCAAATCTGTCGTGATAACGTGTATTTGTGGAAAAGTCGACGTTGCGTTTATGTCATGCCGATTCGAAACCGCATTCCGCACACAACTAAAACAGGAGACATCATGATTAAAGCTCGCTTCTCAACATTCGCGGTTGCCCTTGCCGCCGCGGCGACCTTGCTAGGTTCCGCATCGGTGGTTGCCGCCGAAACCGAATCGGCCATTGCACGCGGCGGCCGACTGTACGACAAGTTCTTTGCCGAGAACAAATCCGCCAAGCCGGCTGCCGATCATCCGGCCTACCCGGTCAAGGGCGGCAAGTACGGCAAGGACGCCTCCTGGCGCTGCAAGGAATGCCATGGCTGGGACTACAAGGGCAAAGACGGTGCCTACGCCAAGGGCGGCCACGCCACCGGCATCAAGGGCATCAATGGCGCTGCAGGCAAGGATCCAGCCGGGATCGCCGCGTTGCTGCGCGACAAGAACCATGGCTATACCGAAGCACAGCTGAGCGCAAAAGACGCCGGCGATCTGGCGCTGTTCGTGTCCAAGGGCCAGGGCAATCTGGCCAAATATGTTGATGCTTCCAACAAAGCCAAGGGCGATGGCGCAAAGGGCGAGGCGTACTACAACACGCTGTGCGCGGGTTGCCACGGCGAAGACGGCAAGAAGGTCAAGGATGGTCCGCCGCTGGGTTCAGTGGCAGACAACGGTGCGGAAATGATGCACAAACTGCTTAACGGCCAGTCAGGAGAAGCGATGCCGGCGCTGCGTGCGCTTGACCACCAGATTTCCGCTGATATCGCCGTACACCTGACCAAACTGCCGAAGTAATGAAGCGAGGACGCCTGGGCGTCGCCGCGCTGCTGCTGGTCGGCGGCGTGGTTGGTGTGCTCTTCTGGGGGGGCTTCAATACCTTCATGGAGCACACCAACACCATGGAGTTCTGCATTTCGTGTCACGAGATGGAGAGCACGGTTTATCAGGAATACAAGAAGAGCCCGCATTACACCAACGCATCCGGCGTTCGCGCCACCTGTCCCGATTGCCATGTGCCGAAGGAGTGGATTCCCAAGCTCAAGCGCAAGATCCAGGCAACCAACGAGCTCTTCCATCATTTCCGCGGCACCATCGACACCACCGAGAAGTTCAACGAAAAACGTGGTGAAATGGCCGAGCATGTTTGGGCCGGCATGAAGGCGAACGACTCACACGAGTGCCGCAACTGCCATAGCTGGGAAGCGATGGATTTCCACAAGCAGACACCGCGGGCGCGCGAGAAGATGGAAGAAGGCCGCAAGGAAGGCAAGACCTGCATCGACTGTCACAAGGGCATTGCCCACGCGCTGCCGAAGCGGGACGATTGAGTCGCAGATTGAGTCGTAGCTAGCTGCAATGCGCGGTCCGCAATGGATCGCGCAGTCATTTCTGCCGCGTGACGTCACCACCCTGGCCGGTATCTGCACGCCAGGCATGGGTGACACCATGTCGCCACCCCGATTCGCCCCTCTGAACCAGCCACCAGCACCGCCCGCCGCCGGGTGCATATAAAAAAACTGCTCGGCTGATCCGCGTATCTCGTTGATTGAATGGTGACATTCGTTTTTCGCTGGCAAAACCTGCATGAAAAAAATGTACTTCGTCGCCGGCGCGAGAACCGCTGGTTGCCGACGATTGGCCGCGCAAATTTTTCAAGCCGTTGAAAACGCGTGACTTTTAAGCCGCCTGCGAAAGTGGCACAGCGATTGCGTATACCCAGTCAAGCAGGACAACAACGCAACAGGCAGACAGAGGAAAAGATCATGAGCGAAAAAACAAGAATCCTGATCGTCGACGATGAAGAAGTCGTCCGCCTGTGCCTGTCAAGGACGCTGTCCGGTGAACACCGCAACGTGCAGGTGGTTACCAACGGCAACGACGCACTGAGGTTGATGGCGCAGCACCGGTTCGATGTCGTGTTGCTCGACATGCGGATGCCGGGACTGGACGGGATGTCGGTCCTGCGTTCCATCAAGGAAAACTGGCCCGAGAGCGAAGTAATCATCATCACCGGTTACCCGGAAATCGATGCGGCGAAACAGGCGGTCACGCTGGGCGCGTACGACTACCTCGCCAAGCCGGTCGGCCCGGACGAAGTGATCCACGCCGCCACCGGTGCCATGCAACACAAGAAGTGGGCGCTGCGCCGCACCCCGGAGGGTGCAAGGCAGTAAGGAATTTGTTTAGGACTCGTCGCAATCTTGCTGACTGAGCCAGTTCATTGAAGGAGAAACATCATGCGTGCAATCCATAAAGTGCTGGTCGTAGATGACGACC
>CAYQKN010000203.1:0-5585 GCA_964417885.1 uncultured Burkholderiales bacterium
GTTTACCATTCGCCGAGCCCATATCGGAGAAGCCAGTGAACAAACCCTTTGCCGAGCGCATCGCGCTCATGAACGAAATGTATCGCCTGCCGCAGCACAACGTGCCCACCATCCCGGAGAACGTGGCGGACCGGCTGGGCAAATTCAAGATCACGCTGCGCGATGAAGTGGACGAGATCGACGAGATCATCGAAGCCGCACGCCATGGCGCCAGCGCAACCGACCTGGCGGTAGCCATTGCGGACGTGCTGGGCGACATCATCGTCTACTGCCGGTCCGAGGCGCTCAAGTACGGTCTTCCGCTGGAGGACGTGTTGACGATCATCATGGACAGCAACGAGAGCAAACTCGGCGCCGACGGCAAGCCGATCTACGACGAGAACGGCAAATTCCTGAAGGGTCCCGGCTATTGGAAGCCGGAGCCGAAGATTCGCGAATTGCTTGAACGCCTGGGGACATCCTGATCCCATCGCGAGAAGTTGAACCGGCGACCCAGTCATGCTGCTTCGGCGCATCCTGATCGATCAAATCAAGCTGCTGCTGTTTCAGCCATTCCGGCCGGACCTGCAGACACACTATCGGGCCTATCTCCTGTACGGCCTGGTCGTGACCTGGCTTGCGGGCATTGGGCGCTATTGGGATAACACGAGGGCAGACTGGTGGCAATTGGCCGGCCTGGGATCGCTGGCCTATGTGTTTATCCTTGCGGCGCTGCTGTGGACGGTGATCGCGCCGCTGAAGCCAAGCCGCTGGCGTTTTCGTGACGTGCTGCTGTTTGTGACGATGACGTCGTTGCCCGCGTTGCTGTATGCGATTCCGGTTGAAATGTTCATGCCGCTGCCGCGCGCGCAAATGGTCAACGCCATTTTTCTCGCCATCGTCGCGACCTGGCGCGTGATCCTGCTGGTGATGTTCCAGAAGCGTGCAGCCGGGCTCACCGGCACGTCCATACTGGTCGCCACCTTTCTGCCGCTGTCACTGATCGTCACCGCACTCGGTATGCTGAATCTGGAGCACGTTGTGTTCAACATCATGGCGGGCAATGGCGGCCAATCGGCCCCGTCGGGAAACGACGGCGCGTTTTTGATTGTCTTCCTGATGACAATAATTTCAATGACGACACTGCCAGGATGGCTGGCGGCCTATCTCGTGCTCGTCGTTCGTGCGCGGCGCGGTGGGCAGCGGTGAGGTGGTGGGGCGACGGGAGCCGCGCGATTGTGGCGGGTATTGGGGAAACAAGAGACCTGTCCGCATCCGTTCCGAATTAGTAAGCGCGGATACCGGCGTTGCCACGATCAACGGCGCGATACCATCGAGCGCGGGCTGGTACCTTACAATCCGGAAATTCCGCTATCCATAGATGCCGAGATGAGATTTCAAGGCCGGATCACTGACTGGAAAGACGACCGCGGTTTCGGCTTTATCACGCCCAATGGCGGTGGCGCCAAGGTTTTCATCCATTTCCGCGCGATGCAAAGAGGTGAGCCGCGCCCGGTTGCAGGTGAGCTGGTCACATATGAAGTGGTGCCTGTGGCCGGCAAGGGGCCGCGTGCCGAGAATGTCGCATACGTCGATCGATCGCGTGCAATGCACGCGCCACGCCATGCAAGTGCGGACAGCGGTGCGCCGCGCGGCCGCAGCAACTTCCAGTCGGTGATTGCCGCCGTGCTGCTCCTGGGCCTCGGTGCCTACGGGTGGCAGCTATACACCGGCAAGCGCGACGCTTCCCGATACAACGCTCCTGCGGAAGCAAGCGTTCCGTCTCCATTGCCGGCCCCACCCCAATCACTGGTCGAACAACTCGCACCCGCAAGCACGACGAGCGCGTTCAAGTGCGAAGGCAAGACGACCTGTTCGCAAATGACCTCATGCGAGGAAGCCAAGTTCTATCTGAAGAATTGCCCCGGCGTGACCATCGATGGGGACTTCGACGGAATTCCGTGTGAACAGCAACACTGCAAGTAGGTGCTGTCAATAAAAGCGACCTCGCCTGGATTGTTTCCGGATGGGTTGAAATCCGGAAACAATCCAGGCGAGGCCGCTTCCGCCAATCGACGCGTGAATCCCGGTAAGTGGATCCCGGTCACGCGCCGTGACGTTGCCTTACTTACGGGCGGTTACTTGACGCTAAAGGTCTTGCTCTGGGTCGGCTTGTCGTCCAGGAAGATCTCCACCTGGTAGTCGCCCGCCGGCCATCCGTCCGGCTTGCTGATGTGGAATTCGCTGCTGGCGGGACCCGACGGCGAGATGGTCTGCAAGTCTTCCTTCACCAGGCTCGACTGGCCGCCCTTGCGGAATGTCCACTTCGCCTTCAGCGTCGCGGTACCGGCGCCGGTGGTATCGACGGAAACGTAGATCGTGTCCTTCTTGCCGAAGCTGTCGGAGGTCTGTGCCACCTTCTTGCTGCTGTCAATGGCGTTGCCCAGCCTGATCGCGTCCACGGCGAGCGCGGCCATCACCGGGGGTGGAACGGGCGCCGGGGCGACGGTCGGCGCGGGGGCCGGCGGAGGTATCGGCGCTTCTGCCTTCTTGCCGCAGGCACTCAATGTGAGGATAAGCGCAGCGGCCGTGGCGAGAATGTATCTATTTTTCATGGGGAATTTTTCCATTGTTCGAGTTGAGAGAAGTCCGCGCTAAAACGTCAGAGCGGCGGGATCTTGAGCTTTTGGCCGGGATAAATCTTGTCCGGGTTTTTCAGGATGTCCTGGTTGGCCTCAAAGATTCGCTCCCACAGGTTGGCATCGCCATACTCGCGCTTGGCGATCTTCGACAGGCTGTCGCCGGAAACCACTTCGTAAATCTTCGTCGCGGTCGAGCTGGAGCCGCTTTGGACGTTTGAAAAATCCGGCATGTCTTGGTTCATGAGAGTGTCCCTCGATTGATTGAAAGGATGAATCGGTTTGCCTGCGCGCCCGGTTGGCGACCGCGGCCAGCGCCATCGCCGGTGCGTAACTTTTGCAGTATGTGTGCCGGGCATCAGTCAGTCCGTACGGCATCGTACAAAGGCGATTTCAGTTGATGTGACCAGACACTTTTCGCAGATCGCCATTTGGCGCGCCTTCCCGGCCATTTGTGCCCCGGGAGCCGCGCCCGTGCTGGGGGTGCTTTAGTGGGTGGAGGACCCGCATTTGTTTCTGACATGAATCGTCCGGAAAAGGGCATCGATCCTGTCAGCAAGAAGCTACCGCGCGCCCGATAACGACCTTCGCAGAAAAGTCGCCGCCGTGCCGCCTCCAGCGACGTCGCCGAGGATTGACCGCTTGCAACTCATGAAATACATTTACGGCTCCGGAAAAGTCCGGCTGAACGGCTGAATCGCAATGGCGGTTTCATGGGTAAAGCTGTCATCGTCCCGGTCGCGTTGATTCCAACCTGGGCCGTTGCCCGGGATTGCTGCGCGCTGATCGAAAAACGCGGGCCTGTAATCTTCGGCACCACGCGGCAGGCTTGCTGATGTACACATCGAACGAACCCGAGCCTTGCGGCAGCAGTGCGCGACCTTCGCTGAACTTGAACAGGAGGCCTTCCATGATGCGTTTCATCACGACCGTGCTTGCCGCGACGTTCATTCCCGCGGCCGCCTTTGCCGAATCCTGTCCGTGGATCGACGCCAAAGTCGCCGCCGACGTGATTCTGGTGGCGCCGACCCAGATCACGCTGGAGAAGAACCCGGTGCTTCCGGGCGCAGGCGGCATGGTCGCATCCACGACCTGCCGTTTCAAAGGGGCGAATGAAGGGCTCGGCCAACTTTCGGTGATGGTGATGGAGTACACCTCCGACGCGGTCGCAAAGGCAAGCTACGAGAAGGAGTTGAAGAGCCAGGCGTCACGTGCGAAGCCGGCCAAGCTGGACGGCAATCCGGCTTTCTTCACCATGACGCGCGGCTTCTCCGGCGGTTCTTTCGCATTGAAAGGCAACAGGATCGTCTTCGTGTCCCACGTGTTCAGCAAGCGGGTGAAGGATTCGATGGATAAGGACCCGGACGGTGCGGGCCTGTCCACGCACGAAGTCGCCAGGCGGGTGCTCGGGAAACTATAGGCGCCGGCGACCGGTGTAAGGGGCGGGCCGTGGTGACGACGTATCACCCATCCTTCAACGCCGCCTGCACCGGTCGCCGGATTGCGCAATCGCGCGCCGTCCCCCGGCTGGTCGCCGGAGTCCCCGCACATGAAAAACACATTGCGCCTTGCATCACTCAACGTCCTGGTGTGCGTGGGCCTTTCCCTGATGCTCACGACGGCCGGCGCCGGGGAACTCGTTCAAGTTCCCGCATCGTCCGCGAAAGCCCTGGAATACCACGCGGTGAGCAACGGGTTCTGGATCCTGAACGCGGTTGTCGGGCTTGCCCTGCCGTTGTGTGTGCTGGCCACCGGCTGGGGCGCGCGCTTCTACCAATTTGTGGCACGCCTGGCCGGGGGCCGCAGGGTCGTATCACTCGCGATTTTCGCGGCGACCTATTTCTTGCTGGACCGCGTGTTGCGATTGCCCATTCGCTACCTGTGGGATCGCGCCTACGACCAGGTAACCGGTGCGCAAAGTCAGGCACCACTGCCCTGGCTCGCAAACCAGGTTAGCGGATGGGTGATGCCGGTTGTCGGACTGACGCTCCTCGCCGTGCTGGCGTACTGGCTGATCAGCCACAGTCCGCGCCGCTGGTGGCTGTGGGCATCGGCTGCGGTATCGGTCGTGGTGCTCACTTTTCTGCTGGCGGAGCCCTTCACACAAAGCCACAAGGCGCTGGGCAGCTCGCCGCTGGAGCAGCGCATTGTTGAATTGGCCGCGCGAACCGGCGTTCCGCCAAGCGCCATCGTCATCGAACATTGCGACCCTGCATCGTCCTGCCCGCCGGGCAGGGTCATTGGCATGGGGCCGACCCGTCTGATGCTGCTCAATGATGCGCTTCTCGCCCAGAGTCCCGGGTCGTGGACGCTGCAAACGGTGGCGCACGAGGCCAAACACTTCGCCCGGGATGACAACCTCAAGGCGTTCCTGGTGCTGTCCGGTCTGGCTTGGGCAGGGTTGTGGCTGGTTCACGTCTCGGCGCGCGCCATGTTGTCGCGCTGGTCAGGTGGCACAGGGCTTTCCGAACTCGCGCATCCCACGTCCTTGCCGCTGGTGGTTCTGTTGCTCAGCACCTTTCATCTGGCGGTTCTGCCGCCGGTCAACGCCTTTCGCCAGCATGTCGAGCTGGAAGCGGATCGCTTTGCCCTGGAACTGACGCGGGGCAACCTGGCGCAAGCGCAATTTTTCGCCAGCTGGGCCAGCGACAAGAGCCGGGTGAGCGATTGGAGTACCTTCTTCAAATTTTTTCGCGCGTCCCATCCGTCGTATGCCACGCGGATCGAACTGAGCAACACCTATCATCCCTGGCTGGAAGGCAAGCCGCTGGTGTACGCGCGCGATTGGGCGCCGGCAAAAAGTGTCGAATGACACTTCAGCGATTCATGGGATGGCAATGGCGGCAACACGATGGTCGTGCACTCTGGAATTCCCCTCTCACTGCGCTGGCGTGCATTCCACGGCAGGCCCGGCGTGGCCTGCCGGTTCAGCGGGCGCAAAGCGGTGCATTGCGAATTCCCCGCTTC
>CAYQKN010000204.1:0-5449 GCA_964417885.1 uncultured Burkholderiales bacterium
CCAGCATGTGGCGGCACCGGGCCAGTCGAAATCCGACCTGTGGCAGTACGTGGAGTTCTCCAATCGCTTCAAGATGGAGGACGTGTGGACGCCGGAACTGCTGGCGAAGAAGCCCGAGTACAAGGGCAAGACCCTGTTCGATGTGTTGTACAAGAACGGCAAGGTCAACAAGTTCCCGGCGGCGGACCTGGCAAAGGTCAATGGCAAGTACATCAAGGCCTATACCAATGACGAAGGCAAAGCCTTCGGTTTCTACCTGCACAAGGGACTGTTCGAGGAGTACGCCGAATTCGGTCGCGGCCACGCCCATGATCTGGCGCCGTTCGACGCCTATCACGAGAATCGCGGCCTCAGGTGGCCGGTGGTGGATGGCAAGGAAACGCTGTGGCGTTTCCGCGAAGGCTATGACCCTTATGTGAAGAAAGGCGAAGGCGTCCGGTTCTACGGCAACAAGGATGGCAAGGCCAACATCTTCGCGCTTCCCTATCAGGTGGCCGCGGAGGCGCCCGACAAGGAATTCGACCTGTGGCTGTGCACCGGCCGTGTGCTCGAGCACTGGCACACCGGCTCGATGACGCGGCGCGTGGCCGAGCTGCACCGCGCGGTGCCCGAGGCGGTGGTGTTCATGCATCCGGATGATGCCAAGGCACGCGGGATCCAGCGCGGCATGCAGATCAAGGTCGTCTCGCGGCGCGGCGACATCCTCGCGCACGTCGAGACCAAGGGACGCAACAAGGTGCCGCGCGGCCTGATTTTCGTGCCGTTCTTCGATGAAGGACGCCTGATCAACAAGCTGACCCTCGACGCGACCTGTCCGATCTCGAAAGAGACCGACTTCAAGAAGTGCGCGGTCAAGGTGTTGCGCGCCTAGGCGAACCGGGAATCTGGCAACGATGGACTTTTCAAGGCGTGCATTGCTGAAAGGCGCGGCGGGCGCGACCAGCGCCTGCCTGCTGGCGGGCGGCGCATCCCTGTTCGGCCGCGCGGCCGCCGCACGCGAGGCGCAGGCGCTGCGACCGCCGGGCGCGCTGGCCGAGGATAAATTCCTCGGTGCCTGCATCCGCTGCGGGCTGTGCGTGCGCGACTGTCCACCGAAAAACCTCCGCCTGGCAACCTGGGGCGATGGCGTCGGCGCCGGTGTCGCCATCGGCACGCCGTATTTCGAGGCGCGCGACATTCCCTGCGAAATGTGCGAAGCCATCCCCTGCGTCAAAGCCTGCCCGACCGGCGCGCTGGACCATGCGCTAACCGACATTAACCAGGCGAAGATGGGGGTCGCGGTGCTGGTGGACCAGGAAAACTGCCTCAACTTCCTCGGCCTGCGCTGCGACGTGTGCTATCGCGTCTGCCCGGTGATCGACAAGGCGATCACGCTGGAAAAAATCAGCAACCCGCGCAGTGACCGGCACGCGATGCTGCTGCCGACGGTGCATGCCGAGGCCTGCACCGGTTGCGGCAAATGCGAGAAAAGCTGCGTGCTGGAAAAGTCCGCCATCAAGGTGCTGCCGCTGCAGGTCGCGCGTGGCGAGCTGGGTCATCACTATCGCAAGGGCTGGGAGGCGGGCAACCAGCCCGGCCGGCCGCGCTTCGACCAGCCGGTGCAACGGCTGCCGGAAACACCGGTGTCGGGCGATCTGTCGCCGCTGCGCTCGGGGCGTGACGCCTATCCGTCGCAGCCGTCGCCGGTGCCACACGCGGAGCCGCGAAAATGACCGCCGCCATCCTGCCGGGCAGCGCCGTGGCCGAAAAAGGCTGGTGGAAGGCGCATCGCTTCCTGCTGCTGCGCCGCCTGTCCCAGCTGGCGATCATCGGCTTGTTCCTGCTGGGGCCGCTGGCCGGCATCTGGATCATCAAGGGCAACCTGTCGGGCAGCCTGCTGCTCGACGTGCTGCCGCTGACGGACCCGTTCGTGCTGGCGCAGGTGTTGTTTACCCGGCACCTGCCGGAAACCAGTGCGCTGATCGGCGCCGGCGTGGTGATCGTGTTCTACGGCCTGGCCGGCGGACGGGTTTTCTGCAGCTGGGTCTGTCCGGTCAATGTGGTCACCGATTCCGCCGCCTGGCTGCGTCACACCTTCAAGCTGACCGCCGGACGCACGCCGGATGCCTCGCTCCGCTACTGGCTGATCGCCGCCATCCTGCTGGCCTGCGCGCTCACCGGCCAGGCGGTGTGGGAAACCGTCAACCCGGTGTCGATGACCCAGCGCGCGCTCATTTTCGGTGGAACGGCAGCCTGGGGCGTCGCCGCGGCCGTGTTCCTTTTTGACCTGCTGATCGCGCCGCGCGGCTGGTGCGGGCACGTCTGTCCGGTCGGTGCCGCCTACGCGCTGATCGGGTCAAGAAGCGTGCTCCGTGTTTCTGCCCGGCACGCCAGTCGCTGCAACGACTGCGCCGATTGCTATGCCGTCTGCCCCGAGCCGCAGGTGATCGTCGCCCCGCTCAAGGCCAAGGACGGCGCGGGTCCGGTGATCAAGGATTCCGCCTGCACCAATTGCGGCCGCTGCATCGACGTATGTGGCCCGGATGTTTTCGTTTTCACTCATCGTTTTGACACCAGAAAGGACTGACCATGAAGGTCCAATCCCTCCTCAAGTTGTTGCTGACCGTCGCCATGGTGGCCACGTTCCCGACCCTGGCCGCGGATGACCCGGTCAAGCTGCAGGGCCTGCGCGGCGGCACGCCGGTCAATGCCGACAATCCGCCCTCGGCATCGCACCAGGAGCGCGATCACCCGGTGTTCGACCGCGATTTCGTGCAGCAGCCGCCGCTGATTCCGCACACCACGGTGGGTTACCAGATCACGAAAAACTTCAACAAGTGCATGGACTGCCATGCCTGGCAGAAAACCAAGGTCAGCGGCGCCACCAAGGTCAGCGTCACCCACTTCCGTGACCGCGGCGGACAGGAACTCGACAACATCAGCCCGCGGCGCTACTTCTGCACCCAGTGTCACGTGGCGCAGACCGACGCCAAGCCGCTGGTCGAAAACACCTTCAAGCGTTCACGCGGCCTGCAATAGGGCGACCGATCATGACTGATAACAACAACATGCAAAGCAAACCCGCCGCCGGCCGCGTGAAACGCCTGGCCGCCTGGACATGGGGCCTGGCCACCAGCGCGATCGGCATTGCCTTCATCCTCGGCATCGTGTTCTGGGGTGGCTTCAATACCGTGCTCGAGCTGACCAATACCGAGGCGTTCTGCATCTCCTGCCATGAAATGGAGAAAAACGTCTACGTCGAGTACCGCAACACCATCCACTACCAGAACCGCACCGGCGTGCGCGCCACCTGCCCGGATTGCCACGTGCCGCGCGAGTGGACGCCGAAGATCATCCGCAAGATCCAGGCCAGCAACGAACTGCTGCACAAGGCGCTGGGCAGTATCGACACACCGGAGAAGTTCAACGCCAAGCGGCTGCAGCTGGCGCAGAATGAGTGGGCGCGAATGAAGAAGAACGACAGCCAGGAATGCCGCAACTGTCACAATTTCAATTCGATGGATTACGCCGAGCAGAATCGCCGCGCGGCGTCGATTCACCAGATCGCGTTCAACCTCGGGCAGACCTGCATCGACTGCCACAAGGGCATCGCGCACACGCTGCCGGCGATCGAACAGCACATCGGTGCGCCCAAGGAGGGTGCCGCGGAATTGCCGGATGTGAGCAAGACGCCGCCCGCCGCGCCGGAAAAAAAATAGGCCGGCGCCGCGATCACCTGCGCATGCACCCGCGCGGGTGACGCAGCCGGCGGCTTACTTGCCGGTCTTCGAGGCCTCGTAGCGCGCCTTGTTTTCGGCATTGGGCGGGTAGAGCCCCGGCAACGCCGCGCCGTGCTCGACTTCCCGCATGATCCAGTTTTCCAGCCGCTCCTGCTCGGGGGCGGCGGCGACGATCTCGTCCAGCAGCCCGGCGGGAATCAGCACCGCGCCATCGGCATCGGCCACCACCACGTCATCCGGAAACACCGCCACGCCGCCGCAGCCGATCGGCTCCTGCCAGTTGACGAACGTGAGCCCCGCCACCGACGGCGGCGCGGCCGCGCCCTGGCACCACACCGGCAGTCCGGTGGCCAGCACGCCGGCCACGTCGCGCAGCACGCCATCGGTGATCAGCGCGGTCACGCCGCGCTTGTGCATGCGCGCGCAGAGAATGTCGCCAAAGATGCCGGCATCGGTCACGCCCATCGCGTCGACCACGGTGATGCAACCCTCGGGCATGGCCTCGATCGCGGCGCGAGTGGAGATCGGCTTGGACCACGATTCCGGCGTCGCCAGGTCTTCGCGCGCGGGCACGAAGCGCAGCGTGAAGGCGCGGCCGACCAGCCGCGGCTGATCCGGCCGCAGCGGGCGGGTGCCGCGCATCCAGACGTTGCGCAGGCCTTTCTTCAGCAGCAGCGTGGTGATGGTGGCGGTGGTCACCGCCGACAGCGTTTCGATGACACGGGCGTCCAGGGACATGGGGCTACCTTTGCGGGATGGGCGGGATGGTGGCGGGCCGCATGCGATGGCACGCCGCGATACCGCCATCATAGCGCCGGCGCCGTCGCGGCAAAAACGCGCGGCGCCAGGCGCGTTTCCTGTGCCAGCCGCGGAGGCGAATGCCGCGGGCGCGGCCTGCTTCCTTGGTGGCAGGGGATGAACCGATGGGCGATGCGCTGTCGGCCGCTCCTTCACCATGCGGCTGAACTGCAGCCGCCGATCCAGGTCAAAAAATCGTGATCGGGCGGTGATGTCCATCCCGTTGCTGCCGCTGGGGCTGGTGCGGGTGCATAGAGGCGCGGGCGCATCGTGCCAAAGCGAAGGTCGCCATTCTACGCGCCTTGCAGGCAGGAAATGGCTGGAAAGGCGCGCCAGTGCTGGAGTTTGCTGCGCGCCAGGCCAGCGTCGCGATACCGCTGCAGCTGGCCGGCTGCGAGTCAATGTTCGATATCGCACGGAATCCAGGCGCCGCATTGACCACAATTCGTGTGTGACCCGGCGAGCCACAAGGCGGCCGGCGTCGGGGACCAATAACAGGGAATCACCATGCGTACCGATGTGAAGCAAACGCCGCAGCCGATTGCCGCCAGGAAACGCTGGCTGGCGCTGGCGGCATCGATTGGATTGTGCCTCGGCATCGGCATGCTGGTTGGTGGACTGTTCCGCCCGGGCACCTGGTATGCGGCGCTGGACAAACCGTTTTTCAATCCGCCGGCCTGGGTGTTTGCGCCGGCGTGGACCGTGCTCTACATCCTGATGGGCGTGGCGGCCTGGCGCATCTGGTGCCTGCCGGAATCTGCCGCACGCACCCAGGCGCTGCGCCAGTTCGTGGTGCAGCTGGTGCTCAATGCCGCCTGGTCGCCGGTTTTCTTCGGCCTGCATTCGCTTGGCGGCGGCCTGGTGGTCATCCTGCTGATGGCGATCGCCATCGTGGTGACAATCCAGCGCTTTCATCCGCTCGACCGGACCGC
>CAYQKN010000205.1:0-5433 GCA_964417885.1 uncultured Burkholderiales bacterium
CGGCCAATGCGACAGATGAGCGTACAGCAGCTGCAGGCCGCGCTGTCTGATTCGAACACCACGCCGGTCATGCTGGACGTGCGCGAACCCTGGGAATGGCAGCTGGCGCGCATCGACGGCAGCCAGCACATACCCATGCGCGATATTCCGGCCCGGGCGGCGGAACTCGACAAAACGCAGCCCACGGTCGTAATTTGCCATCACGGCATGCGAAGTCTGCAAGTCGTCGCATTCCTGCAGCGAATCGGTTTCGACAACCTGCATAATCTGCAGGGTGGAATCGACGCCTGGGCGCGCAATGTCGACCCGGCGGTTCCGGTCTACTGAGTGCGCGGCCCGCCCGCGCTGACGAATCCAAATCGCACCTACAACCCGTCATAACCCGATCAATCATGCCGCCCAACCCGGTTTGGGGCAGGAAAGTCCAGAAAAAATGAAACTGAAATCCACTGTTGCTCTGGTTGCAACCATCCTGGGCAGCTCGCCTCTGTTCGCCGCAGACCTGATGGATGTCTACCGCGACGCGCTGTCGCAGGATCCGGTGTATGCCGCGGCCCGCTATACCTACGAAGCAGGCAAAGAGGTGCTGCCGCAGGCGCGCGCCGGCATCCTGCCGTCGCTCGGCCTGGAGGCCGGTGTGAATCGCAACAACCGCGACACCGACGGCGTGCCGACGCTCGACTACACCGGCCGCAGCTACACGCTGCGCCTGTCGCAGCCGCTGTTCCGGATGCAGAACTGGATCGTGGTCGACCAGGCGGGCCTGCAGGTGAAGCAGTCCGAAGCGCTGTTTGCCGACGCCAGCCAGAACCTGATCGTCCGTTCCGCCCAGGCGTATTTCGACGTCCTGCTGGCACAGGACAATGTGTCGCTGTCGGGCGCACAGAAAACCGCCATCAGCGAACAGCTCGCCCAGGCCAAACGCAATTTCGAGGTCGGTACGGCGACCATCACCGACACCTATGAAGCCCAGGCCAAGTACGACCTGGCCGTGGCCAAGGAAATTTCCGACCTGAACGACCTTGAAATCAAGAAACGCGCGCTGCAACAGCTGATCGCCAAGATGCCGGCCAGCCTTGCGCCGTTGCGCGACAACCCGGTTCTCACCCTGCCGCAACCCAGCGAAATGGAGCAATGGGTGGCGGCGGCCGAAGAAGCCAGCCCGACCATTGCGCAGCTTCGCCTGGCCTATGAGATTGCACGCAAGGAAGTCGACCGAAACTACGCCGGGCACATGCCGACGCTGGACCTGACCGGCAGCTACAACAACTCCAACAGCCCGACCGGCATCGGCAGCGGCACCCTCGATTCACGCAACACCAGTATCGGCCTCAGCCTGAATTTCCCGCTCTATTCCGGCGGCGGCACCCAATCCCGCGTCCGGCAGTCGCTGTCCAATCGCGACCGCGCGCAGCAGGACCTTGAAAACACCAAGCGTACCGTGTCGCAAAGCGTGCGCCAGAACTATCTCGGCGTCACCAACGGGGTGCTGCAGGTCAAGGCGCTGGAAGCGGCGCTGATTTCGAACAAATCCTCGCTGGACGCGACCGTGCTGGGCAAGGAAGTCGGCGTGCGCACCAACGTTGACGTGCTCAATGCGCAGCAGCAGCTGTTCCAGGCGCAGCGCGACCTGCAACAGGCTCGCTACAACACGATCCTGTCGCAATTGCGGCTCAAGTCGGCGGCCGGCCGGCTCAAGGAAGAGGATCTGGCCGAAGTCAACCGCATGCTGGCCAGGTAGTCAGCGCGCGTCGCCGCGGTCAAGCAATGGGGCGATGAGCCCCATTGTTTTTTCTGTCGCACCAGCGTGCATGCGCGCAAACACCCGTGCGGACGCCGCCATCCGGTCACGCATGCCGTCGTCACGCAGCAGCATGCGCACCCGCTCCATCACCGCGGCCGCGTCGTCAGCCTGCTGCATGGCGCCGGCGGCCAGCGCCAACCGCGCCGCCTCGGCGAAATTGAAGGTTGACGGTCCCATCAATACCGGACGCCCCTGCGCGCAGGCCTCGATCAGGTTCTGCCCACCCAGCGGCAGCAGGCTGCCGCCGATGAACACCAGGTCGGCCATCGCGATATAGGCCGCCATTTCGCCCATCGAATCGCCCAGCCATGCCTCGATGTCGGCCGGCGGCGCGCCTTCGCTGCGCCGGCCGTGCCGCAGCCCGCTGTCGCGCAGCATGGCATCGACGTCGGCAAATCGTTGCGGGTGCCGTGGCACCACCACCAGCAGCATGGCACGCCGCTCGCCGGCATCGAACGCCTGACGATAGGCCTGCAACAGCAGCGCCTCCTCGCCGTCGCGGGTGCTGGCGGCCAGCAATACCCGTTTGTCAGCAGGCATCGTCTGCCGCCAGCCCTGGCCGCGAGTCACCAGCGCATCGTCCAGCGGCAGATCGAACTTGACGTTGCCCGTGACCAGCGCCGCCGGGGCGCCCAAGTCGGTCAGCCGGACGCCATCCTCGGCAGTCTGGGCGGCAACGGCATGCAATGACTGCAATGCATCGTGCACCAGCCGCCGCACCGGCGGCAGGCGCCGGTAGCCGCGCCATGATCGGTCGCTCAGGCGCGCGTTGACCAGCAGCGCCGGCAATCTGTCGGCTGAGCAGGCGGCCAGCAGATTGGGCCAGATCTCGGTTTCCATGATCACCAGCAGGACCGGGCGGAAGCGCGCGATCAGGCGCCGGTGGAGGCTGCGGAAATCGTACGGCAGGTAAACGCAGGTGACCGAGTCCGCGTACAGCTCGGCCGCGGTGGCGCGGCCGGTCGGCGTCATGCAGGTGATGAGGATGGCGAGGCCCGGTCGGGCTGCGCGCAGACGCTGCACCAGCGGCACGGTTGCGCGCATTTCGCCAACCGATACGGCATGAATCCAGATCGATCGCGACAGCGGCGCGGCGGACGGCAACCCCCAGCGCTCGCGCCAGTGCCGGCGGTACTCAGGCTGGCGGACGCCGCGCCACAGCAGTCGCAGCATGATCAGCGGAGTGGCCAACAACAGCAGCATTGAGTAGAGCAGGCGGAGCATCGGTCGCCTAGCTGCCCGGCGCCGGCAGCCAGGGCTGCACGGTGCGCCAGACCAGGTCGCAGTCGGGGATCGATGGTGCGTCTCCGGTGCCACCGCCAAGATTGACCGCGCGCTCGCCGCCATGGAGGCCGGTCAGTTCGGGCCGGGTGGTGATATAGATGCCGACCGTTGGCCGCTGCAGCGCCACCGCAAGGTGCGCGAGCCCGGTGTCGACGCCGACCACCACCGCGGCCCTGGACAGGACCACCGACGCGTGAAGCAGCGACATGGCTGGCGCCACCAAGGCATTCTGCAGCGCGCGCGCCAGCCGTTCGGCCGTGCCGCGTTCTGCCGCGCTGCCCCAGGGCAATACGATGCGCACGCCGCGCGACCGCAAATGTTCGCCGAGCCCAAGCCAGCTGGCGTCGGGCCACATCTTGTTGGCGCGGCTGGTGGCGTGAAGAAACACGGCGTAGGGCGAGGTGGGCAGCCAGTCGAGCGGAACCGCTGGCGCGGCCAGGCCATAGTCCGCCGGACCGTCGAGCGGGTATCCGAACGCCTGCGCCGCCAGCTGCCGGTTGCGGGTCACCGCGTGCAGGTTGCGCGGCACTGCATGCACACGCTGGTAAGTCCGGGCCGCCAACGGCTCCCGCGCCGATGCCGCATCAAAACCGTCGCGCATTCCCTGCGGCCAGTGCGCCACCCAGGCACTTTTCAGCAGGCCCTGGGTGTCGAGAATGTGGTCATAGTGCCGCTCAGTCAGGCGCTTGCGCGCGGTGAGGAAAGCCGACCACGCTGCCGTTGATGTCCAGTTCTTTTTCAGTTGACGCAGCGGCACCGGCAACACCTCGCGCACGCCGCGATGCATCGCGGCGATTTCCGCATACGGGGACTCGATCGCCCAGTCGATCAGCGCGTCCGGCCGGGCCCGCATGAGGTCGCTGACAACCGGCAGGTTGTGAATCACGTCGCCGAGGGAGGAAAGTTTGACCAGCAGAACACGCATCGGGCGATTGTAACGGAGCCGGTCGCGTGGCCGGTTCGATTACAATTCCCCCATTCGTTTCCAGGGTGTGGCCGTGCCGGTCGAAAAAATTCCACTGTCCGTCGTCATCATTGCCAAGAATGCGGCGACGCAGATCGGAGACTGCATCGACAGCGTGACCTTTGCCGAGGAGGTGCTGGTGGTCGATTCGGGCTCCGAGGACGAAACCCGCGCCATTGCCGAGGTGCGAGGCTGCCGGGTAATTGAAAAGGAATGGCTCGGCTTCGGCCGGCAAAAGCAGTTTGCCGTCACCCAGGCGCGCCACGAATGGGTGCTCTGCCTGGATGTGGACGAACGGGTGACGCCGGCGCTGGAGGCCGGCATCCGCGCCGCGTTGCAGGCCCCCGGCTGCCTGGCCTGGCGGATGCGGCGGCGCAACCGCTTCCTCGGCCGCTGGCTGGCCCATGGCGAGGGCTATCCGGACTGGTCGCTGCGGTTGTTTCACCGCCAGCACGCCAGTTGGAGCAATGATCCGGTGCACGAGGCCGTCATCACCACCGTCGACGTCGGCCAGCTGAAGGGCGACCTGCTGCACGACTCGGCCGAGGACGTCACCACCTACCTGCAGAAACAGAACCGCTATTCCTCGCTGCACGCGGAAGCGCTGTATCAGCAGGGTGTGCGCGCGGGCTACCTCAAGCTGTTCCTGAGCCCGTTCGCGCGCTTCGTCAAGTTCTACCTGCTGCGATTGGGTTTTCTCGATGGCGGTCCGGGATTTGCGCATGTCGCGGTCGGTTGTTTCGCGGCGTTTGCCAAGTACGCCAAACTGATCGAACTCAATAACAAGGTGCCGTAAGTTGGTGACCGTACCAACCATGGCTTGCATGGCTGGTAAAATCGCCGTCCTAACCATCTACCGCGCCACGTTGCGCCGATCCCCTTCCCCATGATCATCGTTACCGGCGGCGCCGGCTTCATCGGCTCGAACTTCATACACCAGTGGCTGGCCCACGAGCCCGGCCCGGTCGTCAACCTCGACAAGCTGACCTATGCCGGCAACCTGCGCTCACTGGCTGACATCGAACACGATCCGCGTTACCGTTTTGTCCACGGCGATATCGGCGACCGCGAACTGTTGGCGCGTCTGCTGGCGGAAACGCGGCCGCGTGCGATTGTCAATTTGGCCGCTGAAAGCCACGTTGATCGCTCGATTCACAGCGCCGGCGACTTCATCCAGACCAATATCGTCAGTACCTTCAACCTGCTCGAATCGGTGCGCGCCTATTTCGGCGCGCTGCCGGCGGCAGAGCAACAGGCGTTCCGTTTCCTGCATGTGTCGACCGACGAAGTCTATGGTTCGCTTTCAGCCACGGATCCCGCCTTTACCGAACAACACCGCTATGAGCCGAATAGCCCCTATTCCGCGTCGAAGGCGGCGTCG
>CAYQKN010000206.1:0-5297 GCA_964417885.1 uncultured Burkholderiales bacterium
CCATGTCGTTGCCCATGTCGCAGCGATTCAAAAAGGGAAATTCATGAAGCTCTTCACCACCATTCGCGATTCGGCCGCTGCGGCCGGGCGCGCTTTCGTTCGCCTGCTGGGCTGGCTGCTGCGGCCGCTGTTCGGCAGTATCAGCTGGAACGCGCCGCCGTGGGCGCAGTGGCTGGGTGGCCTGGCGGGGGCGATGGCAGTGACGGTGAAGGCACGGCCGCTGCACGCGCTGTTGGCGCTGCTGGTGGCGGTGGCGATTGGCGCCGGCGGGGTCTGGACCTGGAAATGGTGGCAGGCGCGGCCGAAGCCGGTCGAGGTGGCGGTGAGCGTGGAGAATCCGGCGCGCACGCCGATCGAGAACGAGGACGAAGCCGATCGCGGGCCGCGTCCGCTGCTGGTGAAATTTGCCCAGTCGGTGGCGCCGCTGTCGATGGCCGAGAAGGAAGTGCCGTCCGGGATCCGGATCACGCCGCCGCTGGAAGGCAAGTGGAAATGGACCGATGAACAGCAGCTGGAATTCCAGCCGAAAGAAGACTGGCCGGTGGGCAGCGAGCACGAGATCACGTTTGACGAGTCGGTGCTGGCTTCGCATATCCGGCTCGCGTCCTACAGCATCAAGTTCCAGACGCCGGCGTTTGTCGCCACCGTGGCGCGTTCGCAGTTCTACCAGGACCCGACCAACCCGACCCTGAAAAAAGCCGTGTTCGATCTCAATTTCACCCAGCCGGTCAACACGGCCGAGCTGGAAAAACGGATCGAACTGAAACTGGCCGGCCAGTCGGAGGGCATCTGGGGCGTGGGCCGCGAGCGCACCAAATTCACCGTCAGCTACGACAAGCTGAAGCTGAATGCCTACGTGCATTCAGAAAATCTCGCTACGCCGCAGGAAGACAGCAGCATCGACCTGAAGGTCGAGAAGGGTCTGGTTTCCGCCCGCGCCGGCAAGCCGTTCGAGGCGGCGATTTCGCAGACCGTCCGGGTGCCGGGGCTGGCCAGCCTGGCGGTCACGCAGCTGGGCGTCAATGTCGCGCAGACGGCGAAGAACGAACCGGAGCAGATCATCACCGCCACGCTGTCCGCCAGCACGCTGGAGAAGGACATCAAGGGCGCGACCAGCGCATGGCTGCTGCCGGTCTATCACCCGAAGACCAAGGCCGAGGATCGCAAGGCCGCGCATCGCTGGGGCAACGTGAAGGATATTTCCGAGGACGTGCTGAAGGAGGCAACCAGGCTGGATCTGGAACTCATTTCCGGCGAACGCGAACACAGCGAGGCGCATGCCTTCAAGTACCAGGCACCGGTCGGTCGTTACCTGTATGTGCAGGTGGAACGCGGCTTGAAATCGTTCGGCGGCTACACGCTGGCCAAGCGCATGCAAAAGGTGGTGCAGGTGCCGCCGTTTCCGGCGCAACTGAATATCCTGGGGCAGGGCGCGCTGCTGGCCATGAGCGGCGAGAAAAAGGTCGCCATCCTGGTTCGTGACCTGCCCGGCGTGAAGATGGAGATGGGCCGCATCCTGCCCGGCCAGTTGCAGCACCTGGTGACGCAGTCCGAGGGTAATTTTGACCAGCCGCAGTTTGTCGGCGGCATCGGCATGGACAATCTGTCCGAGCGCTTCGAGAAAAAGATTCCGCTGCCGCGCCTGAAGCAGGGCAAGGCGCATTACGAGGCGCTGAACCTGGGCGACTACCTGAAGAAAGACGGCGCCGACAAGCGCGGCATTTTCCTGCTGCGGGTGCAGGGCTATGACCCGAAGCTCGATCGCAAGCCGGTGAAGAATGAGGAAGAGGAACCCGGCGACCCGGATGAGGCCGAGGGCGAATCGGCCCAGGGCCGGCAGGACCAGATCGAACCTTCCGAGCGCGAGGATTTCCGCCTGCTGCTGGTGACCGATCTCGGCATCCTGGTGAAGCGCTCGCTCGATGGCAGCCAGGACGTGTTCGTGCAGTCGATCGCCACCGGCCTGCCGGTGGCCGGCGCCGAAGTGGAAGTGATCGGCAAGAACGGCCAGACCCTGTTCACGCAGGTGACCGACGCTGCCGGCCGCACCCAGTTTGCCAAGCTGGAGAACCTCAATCGCGAACGCGCGCCGCTGATGTACCTGGTCAAAAAAGCCGGCGACATGAGTTTCCTGCCGCTGAACCGCCGCGACCGCGGGCTCGATTTCTCGCGCTTCGATGTCGGCGGCATCCGCAACACCATCCAGCCGGGCACGCTGTCGGCGTACCTGTTCTCGGATCGCGGCATTTATCGCCCGGGCGACACCATCAATATCGGCATGATCGTGAAGCCCAACAACTGGGCGCGGAACGTGGCCGGGGTGCCGATGGAAGTCGAAGTCACCGATGCGCGCGGCCTGACCGTGAAGCGCGAGAAAATTCGCCTCGCGGCCGGCGGATTCAGTGAACTTTCGCACACCACACAGGAGACCTCCCCCACCGGCAACTACACGGTGAACCTGTACACGGTGAAGGACGGCCAGGCGCACACGCAGCTCGGCAGCGTCACGGTGCGGGTGCAGGAGTTCCTGCCGGACCGGATGAAAGTGGTGGCCAAGCTCTCCGCCGAGACCGGCGAAGGCTGGGTCTCGCCGGCCGAGCTGAAGGCCAGGGTGAATGCGCAGAATCTGTTCGGCACCCCGGCGGCCAACCGCCGCGTCGAAGCCACGCTGACGCTGCAGCCGGCGTTCCCGGCTTTCCGCAGCCATCCGGACTACCGCTTCTATGATCCGATGCGCGCCAAGGAAGGCTATTCCGACAAGCTGGCCGATGCCACCACCGACGCCGACGGCAATGCCGAATTTGATCTTGGCCTCACGCGCTATGCCAAAGCCACCTATCGCCTGCATTTCCTCGCCCGTGCCTACGAGCCCGAGGGTGGGCGCAGTGTCGCCGCCGATACCGCCACGCTGGTGTCGGAACTACCGTGGCTGGTCGGCTTCAAGGCCGATGGCGACCTGGGCTATGTCTCGAAGGGGGCCAAGCGCATCGTCAGCCTGATCGCGATCGACCCGAAGGCGAAGAAGATCGCCGTCAGCGATCTCAAGCTGGAGCTGGTCGAGCGCCGCTTTGTCTCGGTACTGGTGAAGCAGCCGAACGGCACCTACAAGTACGAATCGAAGGCGAGGGAGATATCGATCCGCGAAACGCCGCTGGCGATCGCGGCGGCCGGTTTCAATCTCACGCTCGATACCGGCACACCGGGCAATTTCTTCTATCGCATCCGCAGCGCCGCCGGCGTGGAGCAGAACCGGGTCGAATATTCCGTCGCCGGCGCCGGCAACGTCACCCGCACGCTGGACCGCAACGCCGAGCTGCAGCTGGCGTTGAAGAACAAGGATGTCACCGCCGGCGAGGAGATCGAAGTCAGCATCCGTGCGCCGTACGTCGGCGCCGGCCTGATCACGATCGAGCGCGACAAGGTCTACGCCCACCAGTGGTTCAAGACCGGCACCCAGGCATCGGTGCAGAAGATCCGCCTGCCGGCCGATTTCGAGGGCAATGGCTACGTCACGGTGCAGTACATCCGCGACCCGGGCTCGGACGAGATTTTCATGAGCCCGCTGTCGTACGGCACGGTGCCGTTCTCGGCCAACCTGGCCAGTCGCACCAACAAGCTCATCCTCAGCGCGCCGGCAAAAGTGAAGCCGGGCGAGGTGCTGAAGATGAGACTGACCGCCGAGCAGCCGACGCGCGCGGTGGTGTTCGCGGTCGATGAGGGCATCCTGCAGGTGGCGCGTTACCAGGAAGCCAACCCGCTGGCGCATTTTTTCCAGAAGCGTTCGCTGGATGTGCGCACCTCGCAGATCCTCGACCTGATCCTGCCCGAGTTCCGCAAGCTGATGCAGGCCGCCGCACCCGGCGGTGACGGCGAGAGCGCGCTGGGCAAGAACCTCAATCCGTTCAAGCGCAAGCGCGACAAGCCGGCGGTGTACTGGTCGGGCATTGTGGAAGTCAACGGCGAGCGCGAGTTCAGCTACACCGTGCCGGACACCTTCAACGGCACGCTGCGGCTGATGGCGGTGGCGGTGAGTGAGACCAACATCGGCACCGCCAGCAGCAAGGCGATCGTGCAGGGCGATTTCGTGCTCTCGCCGAATGCGCCGCTGGCGGTGGCGCCGGGCGACGAGTTCGAAGTCTCGGTCGGTGTCGCCAACAATGTGGCCGGCTCCGGCAAGGACGCGCAGGTCGCGGTCACGCTGAAGGCCTCGCCACACCTGGAGCTGATTGGCAGTGATGCGCAATCGCTGAAGATCGGCGAGATGAAGGAGGGTGTGGCGATCTACAGGCTGAAGGCCAGGGCCGGCACGACGGTGAAGCTGGGTTCGGCAACCATGATGTTCACCGCCACGCTGAACGGGCAGCCGGACAAGTCGGCCAGACTGGGCGCCGATGTCAGCGTGCGTCCGGCCGGGCCGTACTACACCACCGTATCTGTCGGCAGTTTCACCGGCTCGCAGGAGGTGCCGGTCAAGCGCGACGTGTTCGCCGAATACCGCAAGGCCGAGGCCGCGGTCTCGCCGCTGCCGCTGGTGATCGCCAATGGCCTGATGGCGTACCTGGATAACTTCCCGCACCTGTGCACCGAGCAGATCACCAGCCGCGCCTTCCCGGCGGTGGTGCTTTCGCAGCGCCCCGAGTTCGGCAACCCGAGCCAGAAGGATGGCGCGGCCAGGGCCGCCAAGGCATTCGCCGATGCGCTGGCGGTGCTGCGTTCGCGGCAGAACGCCGAGGGCGGCTTCGGCCTGTGGACCGCATCGGTGGAAGCCGATGAGTACGCCTCGGTGTACGTGATCCACATGCTGGTCGAAGCGCGCGAGCGCGGCTTCAACGTGCCGCCGGATTTGATGGCGACCTCGAACAGCTGGCTGCAGCAGCTTGCCGCCAGCCCGGCCAAGGACCTGCATGACGTTCGCAGCCGCGCCTACGCCGCCTACCTGCTCACGCGCCAGGGCAGCGTGACCACCACCTACCTCGCCGCGCTGCGTGAATTCCTGGACAAGAAATATCCGGGACCGGCCGCCGCCACCTGGCAGAAGGATTCGCTGGCCGTGTATCTGGCCGCCAGCTACAAGCTGATGAAGGACGAGAAGCAGGCGGCCAAGCTGATGGACGAGCCGATCGCGCAGCTGTCGAAGCGCGGCGAGCCGTTCCGTTACGAGCGTTACTACGATCCGGCCATCCGTGACGCACAGACCCTGTACATCGCCTCGCGCCATTTCCCCGATCGCGCGAAGAAACTCGACTTCGCCACGCTGGGGGCGATGGTCAAGACGATCCAGGACGGCCGCTTCAATA
>CAYQKN010000207.1:0-5278 GCA_964417885.1 uncultured Burkholderiales bacterium
AACTTACCTTTCTTGCTTCGCCAAGAAAGGTAAGCCAAAGAAGGCGACCCCAGGTGGGAATCCGCTGCATCGGATTCCCGCTCGCCGAGCGCGATTGTCCGCAGGGACAATCACGAAACCCTCGGCTCCCTGTCGCCCCGACGGTAAGGCTGTCGGGGTTCCCTCCGCTGCTCACAAACGCGGGCCGCTGCGGAACTCGGGCTCGAATGGTCAACATGGCTACGCTTGGTTTTGGGCTCGCCCTCAGACAGTCCTCGCGGACCCCTCCCGCGTTTGCTCCGCTGCTCGGCGACTCTCATGGGGCCCGTGTCGCAGCGCGACGACCGCAATCAAAAGGTAATGTCGTCCCGGATTCAGTCCGGGACCCAATTTGACGTTTGTAAAATTAGGCCAGTCCAATGCCTTGGGTTGGCGTTTGCAGTGAAATGGAAGTTTCCGCCAGACAAACTCAAGCACTGGAGCGCCTCTCCGGGTGAAAGCGCGCCAGAAACCGCGCCAGCGCTGGAGTTTCACTCGTAGATTGGCAGCAAACTTTCCTCCATTGGCGCCGCCAGCGGCACGATACCCGCGCCGCCTTCCGCAATCCGTTTCACCAGCAACTTGAAAATGTCGGCATCAAACTCGACCTCGCTGCGGCTCTCGGCGAGCTCATGCATTTCGCCCTCGGTTCGCGCCGTGCCCAGAAAACGCCAGCGGTAAAACACGTGCACCCGCTCCCAGCCGTGATCGGGATGGCGTTCGCGGATGGCGACCGGGCCGCGCCAGGGCCAGGAGGGAAAACGGAATTCCGCCAGCGCTTCGGCCAGGCGCGTGTTGTGCTGGGCCAGCGATTCCTCGCCCACGCAGCAGCCCAGGCAGCGCTTGATCTGGCGCGCGAAGCACGGCCCGTCGACGCTCTGGGCGCCGATCGCTTTCCAGCACAGGCCGTGTTCGGCCGCCAGTCGCGTCAGCATTTCCTTGGCGCGCGGTTTGGCGGCAAACGGGCCATACAGACCGGCGGCATGCTCCAGGTCGGCATCGTGAAAGCCGATGATTTCCAGCGGCTGACTAAAATCGTTGAGCCGTACAAACACCATCTGCGCGTTGCGCCGCAGCCTGAGGTTACGCAGCGGCTTGGAGGTCTTGATCAGTTGCGACTCGCGCAGCAGTGCGCCGAATTCACCGGCCGTTTCCTCGAATTCGATGCGGCGGATTTCCATCGACAGGCGGATGTCGTTGGAATTGCGGTGGTCGCTGGAAAAGTGCGAGCGCACCCGATCGCGCAGGTTGACGCTCTTGCCGATATAGATCGGCAGGTCGTTGATGCCGTAGAACACATAGACGCCGGGACCCTCGGGCAACGCCTTCAGCGCGTCGGCATCGAGCTGCGGCGGCAGGCTGGGCATTTTCAGCAGCGACCGGGTTGCCGCGGCGACCTCCTCGGCCGGGTGCTCGCGCACCACCGTCTGCATGAACTGCCACGCCAGCCGTGCGTCGCCCAGCGCCCGGTGCCGGTCGGCGGTGCCGAGTTGATGGCGCGCCACCAGCGCGTCCAGGCTGTGCTGGGCATGCTGCGGATAGAGCCGGCGCGACAGGCGAACCGTGCAAAGCACGTCGGCGCTGAAGCGCTCGCCAAGGGCGCGAAACGCGTTCTTGATGAAGCCGTAGTCGAAGCGCGCGTTGTGGGCAACGAACAGGTGGCCGTCGAGCCGCGCGCGCACCTCGCCGGCCAGCGCGGCGAAGGTCGGCGCGTTGCGTACCATGGCGTCGGTGATGCCGGTCAGCGCCTGGATCTCCGGCGGGATCGAGATGCCGGGATTGACCAGCGAGGACCATTCCTCCACCACCACGCCGCGTTCGATGCGTACGATGCCGATCTCGGTGATGCCGTCGCTGGTGGCGGCGGTGCCGGTGGTCTCGAGGTCGACCACCGCGATGCGCTCATGCAGGAAGGGCAGAATGTGATCCATGGAGTGGTGATTGTGCGCCCATCGGCGATCGGCACCGGCACCGACATTTCATTTGCACCGCGCTGGCAGGGCGGTGCCGCAGGTAGTAGCATTTTGACCGAGAGCCCCCTTCATTGAGTCCCCCCACTTCCCCTGACGAGCAACCCCCGGCCGGCGCCACCGGCGCGGACGCGGCAGCGCCACCGCGCACGCCGCAGCAGGTCTGCGCGCATTACGGCTCCGCCTTCCATCCGCCGGCGCCGCACGACAAGGCTGCCGTCGCGCTCGATACCCTGCACCTGGTGCCGCTGAACCTGCGCCGCGTCACGCCCGAAGCCGGCCAGTGCGGCTGGCTGGTGTGGGGCGGCGAGGGCCGGGCCGGCGGCGAGGGATTCTTCCAGCCGCTGGCCGTTGCCAAACTGCTCGAGCGCTGTCCGCAGCTGTTGCCGTTGCTGGCGCTGGCACCCGGCTGGCAGGTTCAGGTCCGGCCGGGCGACTGGCGCGTGACGCCGCCGCACGCCGCGGACAAAGGTGCCGGTGGCTTCCGCGTCGCACCCGCTCCGTACCGCGCCAGGCCGCGGCCGGTGACACGCTACCTGGTGCTGTCGATCCTGTTGCACGTGCTGGCCATCTCGCTGCTGGGGGATACCGGTGGCGATCGCAGCGCGGCCGCGGGCGGCCGTGCACAGCCGGCCGGTGGCGCGTTCAGCGTCTCATTGCAGGGCCCGCAGGCGATGCCGGCACCGCCGCAGGCGGCGGCATCCGGCGAGCCGCGCCGCCGTTCACGCCGGCCCGCCAGCGCAAAAACCGCGCCGGAGGCGGTGGCACCGACGGTGGCGCCGGCCGAGGTGCCGGTGGAGACCGCAGCGGCACCCGCATCGACAGCGGCCGAGCCGGCGATCGCCGCCGAACCGCTGATGCCGGCGCTGATCTCGACGCCGGTCGACAAAGCCGTGACCGAGTTTGTGGTGCCGCAGGTCGTGGCGGAACAGCCAGTGCCATCACCGGCGCGACCGATCGAACCGCTGCCGACCCTTGAACCACTCACCACGCCAAAAATCCGCCAGGACGTGGCGGTGCCAGCCGAGCTGGTGCCGCGACTGGCCCCGCTGACGGCGCCGAAACTGGCGCCCTCGATTGCCGTCCCGGCGGAATTGATCCCGCGGCTGGCACCGATGGCGCCGGTACGGATGGAGCGTGACACCGCGGTGCCTGCTGAGCTGGTGCCGCGTCTGGCACCGCTTGCGCCGCCGGCAGCGGTGCGCGACACCGCCGTGCCGGCGGAGCTGGTTCAACGCCTGGCGCCGATCGAGACCCCGCGGGTGAACCAGGAGACGGCGGTGCCGGCCGAACTGTTGCCGCGGCTGGCGCCGCTGGCCACGCCGAAGATCGAACGCGAGATCGCGGTCCCGGCCGAACTGGTTCCGCGCCTGTCACCGATGGCCTCGCCGCCGGTGCTGGACCGCGTGCCGACGGCAACCTTCGCGCCGCCGGCGGTGACCGCAACCCCGGCTGCGGGCGATGCAAGCCCTGCGGCGCCGTCACCGCGCACAGCCGAACGGCCGCGAGATGACGGACCTCCTGCCACGCGCGCCAGTCCCGCGCCGGCCGGCCGTGACCCAGCTGGATCGGCGGCAACCGACAGCGATATATTTACCCGTCGCGGCGCCGGCCCGCCGGGATCGCCCGGTGCTGGTGAACCGGCACCGCGCATTGATCTCGACCAGGTTCGCCGGCGCGCGCGCGAACTGGCCGGCGAGAGCGCCGGGCCGCGCACCCTGCTGCCGTTCCCCACCGTCAAGCCGCCGGAGGACACGCGCAGCAAGACCCAGCAGGCATTCGACAAGGCGTTGAAGCGGCCGGACTGCCGTGATGTCTATGCCGCGATGGGCTTGGCCGCGGTGGTGCCGCTGGTGCTCGACGCGGTGACCGAGAAGGGCTGCAAGTGGTGAGTCGGCCGGCCGTCAGCGGCGACGGGTCGCCGGCGTAGCTCAGATAAAAACGCGCCGCCAGCTTCACCGGATACGGGTGAGGGTGGCGGCGCGGGGTAACGCAGGGCTGACGCGTCAACTGCGCGGCCCGGCGGTCAATCAGCGGCGGCGCGGATTGTCCGGCGCGCGATCGTAGCGGTTGGGCACGCCGTCGTTGTCGCGGTCGCGATCACGGTAATTCGGCACCCCGTCGTGGTCGCGGTCACGATCGCGGAAATGCGTCATGCCGTCGTTGTAGCGGTCGCGATCCCGATAATTGGGAATGCCGTCGCGGTCGCGGTCGCCATACGGGCGGTTGCGATCCCAGCGGCTGCGCTCGAAGGCCCAGCGGTTGTCGCGCTGTACCCAGCGGTTCGGGTGGTAGTAATAACCAACCCGCTCGCGATCCCAGCGGCCGGAGACCCAGACATGGCGCTGATGACGCCAGTCCCAATAGCCTGGTGCCCAGACGTAGCCGTGACGCGGTGCGGGTACGACTTCGTAGCGCAAGGCGGGCGGCGCGATGTTAATCGAGAAATCGACCGCGGCCTGCGCAGCGGGCGCGATTGCGCCCAGTGCGGCGGCAATGGCGGCGGACATAAGCAGTTTGCGAGTCAGCATGTGAAACCTCCGAGTGGAAAAGAATGGTGTTGCCATGCCTTAACGCGCCGGTCGCGCATTCGGTTACCGTGACCGGGCCATCCGGGTTGTAAGTAAATGTTGCGTATCCTTTTGTTTGCCTTCCGGGATCAGAATCCGCTACGCTGATTCCGCTCCCGCCATCCACCCGAAGGGGTCGCCATGATCTACCGCCAGCTGGGCAAGTCGCCCCTCAACGTCTCGGCCCTGTGCCTGGGCACCATGATGTTCGCCGACCAGACCGATCACGCCGAGGCGCGCAGCATCGTCGCCCACGCGCGCGAGCACGGCGTCAATTTCATCGATACCGCCGATGTCTACTCCACCGGCAAGTCGGAAAGCATGGTTGGCGAACTGCTGGGCGCTAACCGCCCGGACTGGATTCTCGCCACCAAGATCGGCAACAAAATGTCCGAGGCGCCGAACCAGGTGCAGTATTAGCGCACCTGGATGATGCGCGAATGCGATGCCAGCCTGGCCAGGCTCGGCACCGACTACATCGACATCTATTACCTGCACCGTGATTTCAACGGCATGGACCTGGAAGAGCCGCTGCGCGCCATTGATGCGCTGCTGCGTGCCGGCAAGATCCGCTACTGGGGGGTGTCGAATTTCCGCGGCTGGCGGATTGCCGAGATGGTTCACCTGGCGCGCGCCATCAACATGCCCGCGCCGGTGGTGTGCCAGCCGTATTACAACCTGCTCAACCGCATGCCGGAGGTCGAGGTGCTGCCGGTGTGC
>CAYQKN010000208.1:0-5245 GCA_964417885.1 uncultured Burkholderiales bacterium
CGCCAGCCTTGCGAGGAGGCGGTGTCGACCGCGATCTGCAGCAGCGCGGGGCTGGCCTCGCCACGGCGGAACAGCACGCCGGCGGCGACCAGCCTGGCCAGCGGATCGGGCATCTCGCGCAGTGCCTGCGTCAGCGCGGCATCGTTGCCGGCGTTGTTGATCCAGGTGCGATGTTGGGCCGGCAGCAACTCGCGGTCGGCCGGTATCCGGCCGGCCAGCAACTCGGCATAGGCGCGCTCCGCGGCAGCGGCATCCGGCCGCAGCACCTCGAATCCGGCGCATTCACCCTGCACCAGGCTCGCCACCTCGGCGGCGCAATGCATCAGTTCGATCCGCGCCAGCAAATCGGCACGGCCGGTGCGGGCAATTTCGCTTCGCGCGCGCGCCAGCTCCTGGCCATCGATACGGGTCTTGCCGGCCAGGTAGGCCTGCAGCGAGCGCTCAATCGAATCCTGCGCATTGGCTTGCCAGTCGGGTGGCGGCGGCGTGCTGGAGCAGGCGACCAGCAGTGCCAGCGTGGCGGCGGTGAGTGTGGTGCGCAAGCGCGCGGACTGGTTTTTCATGGCAGCCTCAGCTCGGTGTCGCGTGCAAACGGCCACTTGCGATTGATTTCATTGACCAGGTGATCGACCTTGCGCAGGCTGCTTTCCACTTCGGCACGCAGCGCGCCCAGGTCGGCGGTGCCGGCGCGCGCGTTGGCGCCGACCGCCTGTGCCTCGACCAGCACCGCGTCGACTTTTTTCAGGCTGGCGCGGGCCTCAGCCAGCAGGGCGTTCAGCTGCACCACCGTGGCCTGCGCATCCTTCATCACGCCAGCCGGGCCGAACACCTGCGTGTCGGCCTTGCCCGCCAGCGCATCCACCCTGGCCAGCAGGGCATTGGTCCGGTCCAGTGCCAGCAGGATCTTGTCGGCATTTTTTTCGTCGCCCAGCAAGGCGCCCAGCGCGCCGCTGCGGCCGCCGAATTTTTCCGTCAGGCTGCGGATGTTGCCGAGACTCGCGTCCAGCGAGGATTGCGGCGCGGTGAGGGCTTTCAGGTTTTCGATCAGCTCCTTGGCCGTGGCCACCAGGCGCGGGATCTCCGCACTGGCATCGCCGACCAGCAGGTCGCGGGTCGCGCCGTCTGGCAGCGGCGGGTCGGTCAGGATGCCGCTGTAGGCGCGCAACCGGGTATTGCCGACCAGCCCGCGTTCGAGGGTGAAGATGCTGGAGCTGCGCAGCCAGTGCGCATCCTTGCTGGATACCTCGACGATCATGCGCGCGTTGCCGTCGGCGCCCAGTTCGATGCGACTGACGCGGCCGATCGGGAAGCCGGAAAAGGTCAGGTCGGAACCAATCACGATGCCTTCCGAATCGTTGGCGACCAGCACCAGCTTCTGTGTTGCCTCGAACACACCGCGTGCGTACATCACGTACAGCGCCGCCCCGGCCACCAGCGCCACCATCAGCACCAGCAGCAGCGCGGCCTGTACATGCATGTTTTGCGGCGCGACCACATCGGCGGTGGCGGGCGGCGGCGGTGGGGTTTCGGCGGACGGTTGCGGGTTCATGGCATCGGGCAGGTAGGGGATCAGGGATAGTGGCGGAACGTCGTTGGCTAATAATAGTTGCCGACCAGCGAGAGGACTTCAATCAGCAGGATCACCGAAAACAGCCTGACCATGCTGGCCAGTTCGCGTGCCGCCTTGGATCGTCCACGCAGCGTGTTGCTGACATGGTCATAGAGCGCGGCGGAGATCGGAATCAGCGAGACGGCGATGCTGAAAAACAGCGTCTTCAACAGCAGGATGACCGACACCGCCGGACTGAACACCTGCCCGACCACCCGCGTATAGCCGGCAAACGCCGAGCCGGTGAAACCGTAAATGCTGAAATACGCCAGCAGCAGCGAAACCACGCAGGTCACCGCCACCAGCAGCCACACCAGGAACACGCCGGCCAGCACCCGCGGCAGCGCCTCGCGCCCGACCGGATCGAACCCGCGCCGCGCCAGCTCATCCAGCGCGCCACGTGCCCGCAGTTCGGCCAGCTCGACGCCATCCGGCAGGGTGCAGCGGAGGGCGACAAACACCGCCGCCGTCAGCGGAATCAGTTCCAGCACCAGCACCCGCACCACCATTTCGAGCGCAAACCGCGACAGGCCGTAACTGATCGCCGTCACCACCACGATCCGGATCAGCACCAGGCTGACCAGCGAACACAGCACGGTGAACCAGAGCACGTTCTGGCCGGTGCCGGCGACCAGTTGCTTCTCGATGGCGAGCCGATTGTCGCCGCGGTAGCTGGCCGGCGACAGCAGCAGCGCCAGGATGACGGCGGCAAACGAAAATGTGCGCCATGCGCGCGCCATGAAGCGCAGCGTGAGGTGATTCAGGCGCCGCAGGGAATCCAGCAGCGCATCCAGCACATTGCTCACGGCGGTATCCCGAAATAATGCTGGTGGTGTGCGGTCGCGGTCATTGCGCGAACCGGTACGGAAATTGTCCGGCCTGGCGGGCCGGTGCCGGCTGACCGGGTCAGCCCGGCCGAGGCGGGGCGGGCCCGCTCAGGCCCGCCCCGTGGCGCGGGAATCAGCCGCGCTTGCGTTCTTCCTTCTTCTGCTTCTTCGCTTCCTTTTTTTCCTTCGGCGTCTTGGAAGCCGTTTTCTTGACGTCTTTCTTGGTGTCCTTGGCTTTGCTCATGGTTGCTGGCTCCGTGGCTGATTGGTTGCCGCTGCTGGGCAATCGTTGAACAGGCTTGCTGCGGCTTCCATTAAATCACATACGCCGCAGCTGCGATTGACCGCGCGCAACCCGCCACGACGGCCAGGAAAAAATCCGCCGCCTGCCGCCGCCGCGTCTTACCGGTACATCGACCGCGGCATGTGTTTGCCGCCTCTGCAACGTCAGGAAAGGAATCCGATGAAGTGGATGCTTGCCATCACGGCGGCTGCCTTTGCCGCCACGGCCGTCATGGCCGGTGCGCACCAATGCCCGGCCGGCGCTGCCGCCGCCGTCGTGCCGGCAAAACTTGTCACCAGCGACATTGACCTTTTCTGGCGTGCCTACGATCTGGCGGATGCCGCGACAATGCCCGACGTGCTGGAGCGCGAGTACCTGAAAAAAGGCTCGGCCGGCCTGGCCGAGTTCACGCGGTTGCGCATCGGTGACAGCAGGTTGCTGGCCGATACCGTGCGCCGGCACCCGCGCTATTACGCCGGCCTGCGCGCCCAATCGCAGCGCATCGATGCCTACAAGCCGGCCATGCAGGCGGCGTTCGACTGCCTGCGAGCCATCTATCCCGAAGCGGTGATGCCCGATGTCTACTTCGTCATCGGCCGGATGAACTCGGCCGGCACCGTCGATACCAGCCGGCTGCTGATCGGCGTCGACATGTTTGGCCGCGGCGGCGCCGAGTCGACCGCCGAACTCGGCGCGTGGCACCGCGCGGTGGTGTCGTCGATCGATCGGCTGCCGTTCATCGTCGCGCACGAACTGATCCACGCGCAGCAAGCTGCCGGCGGCGGCGGAACCCTGCTGGCGGCTGCGCTCAACGAGGGCGTCGCGGACTTTGTCGGTGAACTGATCGCCGGGCAGAACATCAACCCGCAGCTGCATGAATTTGCCCGCCACCGGCATCCGGCGCTGTGGCGCGAATTCGAGCGGGTGATGCGCGGCCGGGACCTGGGCGGCTGGCTGTACCAGGGCGAGCGCGCCACCGCCGAGCGGCCGGCCGACCTGGGTTACGTGATCGGCTACCGGATCGCCGCCGCCTATTACGATCGGCAGCCCGACAAATCCCGCGCCATCCGCGAGATGCTGAACATCCGCGACCCCGAGGCGTTTCTGGAGGCGAGCGGATACGCTGGACTGATGAATGCGCGCGGACAGTGATGGCGACGGCCGAAGCGCCATCGCGTCATCGGCTACCTGCGCTTTTTCAACTCGATCTGCACCAGGTCGGGCCGGTCGGAAATGATGCCGTCGACGCCCATGTCGAGCAGCTTGTTCATCATCGCCGTCTCGTTGACCGTCCAGGGAATGACGATGATGCCCAGCGCACGTGCTTCGGCAAGCAGGGCCGGCGTGAGATAGGTCTGGTTCGGCGCCCAGATTTTGCCGTTGGCGGCCTTCACCGCTTTCGGTACCGAGCCGCCGTGCTGCTCGGGATTGAACCCGGCCAGCCACGGCGAGGGCGCACCGCCGGCGGCGATGGCAAGGGTGCGTGGAGAGGACAGGTACATGGTGCGGATTTCCGGTGCCTCCTTCTGGATCTGCTGCAGTGTGCTCCAGTCGAACGACTGCACCATGGTGCGGCTGGCCATGCCCGCCTTGCGGATCTCGGCAATCGCCATGCGGGTGAATTCCTCCACCGGTCGCGTCGCGGCACGCTCGAGCGGTGAAACCTTGGTCTCGCAATCGAAACCGACCCGGCTGTTGCCGGATTTTTTCACCAGGTCGAACAGGTCGGCCAGCCGCGGGATGCGCGCGCCGTCAACCGGCTGCTGGGCGCTGAAGGTTTTTGCATAGTCGGTGCCGGGCTTGATCCGGCCGACGTCGTATTTCTGCAGCTCGGCGAAGGTGAGTTCGCTGATGGCCGGTCCGCGACCCTCCAGCCATTTGCCATCGGGGCCGCGGGTGATGTCCGGGTTCAGCCACAGGTCGTGGTGGATCACCACCACCCCGTCTTTGGTGATCGCCATGTCGCATTCGATGGTGTCGACACCGAGGTCCAGCGCCTTCTGGAACGCGGGCAGGGTGTTTTCCGGCAGCAGGCCGCGGGCGCCGCGATGACCCTGCAGGTCGAAGGCATGGAGCGGCAGCACCACCAGCAGCGCCGCAAGCAATGTCATTCTTGACATGGAAAATGCTCCTGAAGTGGACAGGCGACGACTATAGCAGCCTGTTGCGGCGGGCAGGCCGGCGCCGGCTGTGACTGCCCGGCAGCAGCCTTCAGGCGCCGGTTGCTGCTCTCGATGTTTTGCGCGTCGACCCGGCCGGCTTCCTGGTTGGCGGTTTTTTCGCCTTGCGCGCAACGGTTGCCGTGGCCGCGAGTTTAGGCGGCCGTTTCGTTTGCGCCACCGGCTTTCGAGTCACTGTCTTCTTGCCCCGCGCCGCCAGCGCCAGATTCCGCACGCGGGCGATGTCTTCATCGCTGAAGACGCCATTGACGCCGGAGATGGCCGCCAGCGACATGCCGTGTTTCAGGCCCATCTTGTAGATCTCGCGCACTTTCTCCCACTCGATGGCGCGGCCGACGGTGAAGTT
>CAYQKN010000209.1:0-5230 GCA_964417885.1 uncultured Burkholderiales bacterium
TGGGCCGAACCGCTCAACGCCTATTACGGCAAGGACGCCGAGAGCGAACTGTCGCGCTATCTGCCGGCCTATCGCGAGGCCAACACCGTCAACGGCAAAATGATGGCCTTGCCCGCGCTGGCAGATTCCTTGTTCCTGTACTACCGCAAAGACCTGCTGGCGAAATACAACGAGCAGCCGCCGACCACCTGGCCGGAGCTGGCGCGCATTGCCAAAAAGATTCAGCAGGGTGAAAACAACCCGAACCTGCAGGGACTGAGCTTCCAGGGCAAAGCAGTCGAGGGGGCGGTGTGCACCTTCCTGCTGCCGTACTGGAGCCTGGGGGGCGAGATCATCCGTGACGGCAAGACCTCGTTCGAGCGCGGCAAGGCCGAGGCCGGCTTGAACATGTGGCGCACCATGATCAACGAGGGCGTGGCCAAGAAGAACAGCGCCGAGGTCGCCACCGACGACACGCGCAAGGAATTCCAGGCCGGCAAGGTGGTGTTCGGCGTCATCTGGGGCTACGCATGGAATCACTTTCAGGCCGGCGCAGGCACGCAGGTGAAAGACAAGGTCGGCGTGGTCAAGCTGCCGGCCATGCCGGGTGGCAAGGCCGTGTCGTGCATGGGCGGCTGGAACTGGGCCGTGTCGGCGTTCTCCAAAAACAAACCCGAAGCCGTTTCGCTGATCCGCTGGCTGTCGAGTCCGGCCGTGTCCAAACAACTGGCGCTGAAGGGCTCGTTCCATCCGGTATTCCCAGCGGTATATCGCGATCCCGAGGTGGTGGCCGCCGTGCCGTGGTTTGCCGATGCGCTGCCGGTGGTGGAAACGGCGCGCCCGCGCCCGGTGACGCCGGTCTACAAGGCCATCTCCGACGCGCTGCGCATCAACACCAACACGGTGATGGCCGGTGTGAAAACGCCGCAACAGGCGCTGGATGAAATCGAACAGCGCGTGACGCGGGCGCTGCGGTAACCGGCAATGAGCCAACGATCCCTCAAGGACCGCATCCTCGACCCCGGCGAAACCGCGCTGGCCTGGGCACTGCTCACCCCGGCCATCCTGTTCATCCTGGTGATCGTCGCCTATCCGGTGTCGCGGCTGGTGTTCAACAGCTTTTTCGATGTGCGGCTGGCGCTGGGCGTGCCGGTCAGTTTTGTCGGTCTGGACAACTATGCGACGGCGCTGTCCGACAGCATGTTCTGGCGCGCGGTGAAGAACACCCTGATCATCACCTTCGTCACCGTGCCCGGCGCGCTGGTGATCGGCCTCGGCCTCGCGATGCTGGCCAACATGCCGTTTCGCTATCGCAGCCCGATCCGCTTGGCACTGCTGCTGCCTTGGGCGCTGCCGCTGGCCTTCGTCGGGCTGATCTTTGCCTGGTTCTTCCACAGCGAGTACGGCATCGTCAACGACATCGTCCGCCGCCTGGGCGGCGAGCCGAGGATCTGGTTCAATTCGCCCGCGCTGACCATGATGGCCATCTGCATCGCCACCATCTGGAAGACGTCGTCGTTCATGGCGCTGATCCTGCTGGCCGGACTGCAGACCATTCCATCCTCGCTGTATGAAGCGGCCGAGGTCGATGGCGCATCGAAGTGGACCCAGTTTCGCGAGATCACGCTGCCGCTGCTGGTGCCGTCGATGCTGGTGGCGCTGATCTTTCGCACCCTCACCGCCATCCAGTCCTTCGACATCCCCTTCAGCATGCCGGGCCCGGGCGAGGAAGCGCAGACGCTGGCGATGTACATCCAGTTGAACACCGTCGATTACCTCGACCTCGGCTATGGCTCGGCGCTGGCGGTGTTCATGTTCATGCTGTCGATGGCCACCACATTCGTGTATCTGCGTTACGTGCGGGGAGATAAAGATTGAGTGCCGGATTGAATAACCTGTTCACCGGGAGACGGCTGCGCTGGTTCGCCGCGGCGATCGTGCTGCTCAACGGCTTCTTCCCGGCGGTGTGGATTTTCTTCACCTCGCTGAAGAATGAAGTTGAGCTGACGGCCAAGCCCATCACCTACTTTCCGCACAATCCCGTTTTGGCAAATTACATCGCGGCGTTCCGCGACCAGCCGCTGGCTAGCTACCTGATGAACAGTGCCATCGTCGCCATCGGCTCGATGATTCTTTCGCTCACCATCAGCGCCATGGCGGCCTACGCCATCGCCCGGCTCAACCTGAAGCGCCGCAACCTGATCCTCACCACCATCATCGCCGTGTCGATGTTCCCGCTGGTGACGCTGATGGTGCCGCTGTTCGAGATCATGCGCGGGCTGAACCTGCTCAACAGCTACATCGCGCTGATCCTGCCCTACACGGTGCTGAACCTGCCGATCTGCACGCTGGTGCTGGTGAGCTTTTTCCAGGATATCCCGCGCGACATCGAGAACGCCGCCATGATCGACGGCTGCACCCGCATCGGCGCGCTGTGGCGCGTGGTCGTGCCGCTGGCCGCACCCGGCGTGTTCACCGCGGGTATCCTGGCCTTCGTCAACTCCTGGGATGAGTTCCTGCTTTCGATGTCGATGAACGCGGCCGTCGCGTACCGGACGCTGCCGGTGGGCATCCAGATGTACCAGGGAGAATTCGCGTTTCCGTGGCCGACCATTTCGGCGGCGCTGGTGATCGCGCTGGTGCCGGTGGTGACGGTGATCCTGATTTTCCAGGAGCGTGTGGTGAGCGGCCTGACGGCGGGAGGGCTGAAGGGCTGAGGGGTAAACTCAAGCACTGGTGCGCCTCCCAGGCAATAAATGCCCGGAAAGCCGCTCCAGTGCTGGACTTTCAATCATTGGTGCCGGGTGGATCGTGCTTGCGTCCGGTGCTTGCAACGGAGCAAGAACGTGTCGGCAGAATCGTTTCAGCAAAGCAGTTTCCAGCGCCTCGGCGACGTCACCCTGGTCAGTGTCGACGCGCAGTGCGCGCGCTTCTCGGTGGATGGATTGCCGCTGGTGGTCAGCGCGCACGCCGCCGACCTGCTGCGCGTCCAGCTGGGCGTTTCGCAGCGGCCCGATTATGGTTTGCTGGTGCAGCCCGGTGCCAGCGGCTCGCTCAGCGTGGCGGCGGTCGAAAACGGCTGGCGCATTGTCAGCGGCAACACCATCCTCGACGTTGACGCGGCGCCGTTGCGCATCCGGCTCAGTCACAACGGCGTTGCCGTGCTCACCTCCATCACCGACCAGCACTTCCGCGGCCGCTCGCGTCTGCCGGCGTTCGGCCTGCAGGAGAACGCCGGCGGCCCGAAGCGCTGGTGCGTGTCGCTGGCGCTGGAAAGCGACACCGCCGTGTATGGCTTCGGTGAAAAATTCGGTCCGCTCAACAAGCGCGGACAGCTGGTGCGCGGCCGCACCGAGGACGCGCTGGGTGTCAACACCGAACTGTCGTACAAGAACATCCCGTTCTGCTGGAGCCCCGACGGCTGGGGCCTGCTGGCGCACACGCCGGGTGTGGTGCGGCACGGCGTCGGATTTCCGCAGTGGTCGCATCGCAGCTACGTGGCCGAAGTGGAAGACGACGCACTGGACCTGTTTCTGTTCACCGGCCCGCCCGCCGACATCCTCAACCACTACACGGCACTGACCGGCCGCGCCGCGGTACCGCCGTTGTGGAGCTACGGCATGTGGCTGTCGCGCGCCTACTACAAGGTGCCGCAGGAAGCCATCGACACGGCTGCCGAATTGCGACGCCGGCAGATTCCCTGCGATGTCATCACACTCGACGGCCGCGCCGCCTGGGAAGTGCGCACCCGGTTCGCCTTCGAGTGGGACAAGAGCCGTTTTGACGACCCAAGAAAATCGCTGGCGGCATTGCATGCCTACGACCTCAAGGTCTGCGTGTGGGAATACCCGTACGTGTCCATCCACAATCCGCTGTTCAACGAACTCGACGCGAAGGGCTGGCTGCTGAAGAAGCCGGACGGTTCGGCCTACATGTTCGACTGGGTGAAGGACCCGACCGACGATCCTTTCGGCAAGGTGCTCACGCCGTTGCCGCCGTCCGGTGCGCTCGACTTCACCCATCCCGCGGCCGCGCGATTCTGGGCCGACAGCCACAACAAGCTGTTCGACGACGGTGTCGACGTGATCAAGACCGACTTCGGCGAACAGGTGGAAGACGACATGGTGGCCGCCAATGGCGACAGCGGCCGTCGCCTGCACAATGTCTACCCGCTGTTGTACAACCAGTGCGTGTTTGATGCCACGCAACGCTACAACGATGCGCATGGCCGCGGGCCGGCCATGGTGTGGGGCCGCGACGGCTTCATCGGCAGTCAACGGTTTCCGATGCAATGGGGCGGTGACCCGCAGACCGACTGGGAAGGGATGGCGGCCAGCATCCGTGGCGCGCTGGGCTACGGCATGAGCGGCGTGCCGTACTACGCCACCGATGTCGGCGGCTTCTACGGTGCCCAGCAACCCGACACCGAGCTCTATCTGCGCTGGACCGCCAACGGCATTTTCTGCTCGCACTTTCGCTATCACGGCATTGGCGAGCGCGAGCCCTGGGCGCTGGGTGCAGAGACCGAAGCCATCGCCAGGAAGCTGCTGGCGTTCCGCTACCGGCTGATCCCCTACATGCTGGGCGCCTCGGAGCAGGCGGCGGCGACCGGCCTGCCGCTGATGCGGGCGATGCCGCTGGCGTTTCCGCACGATCGCCTGGCGCGCTCGTTTGAAGGCCAATACCTGTTCGGCGATGCGTTGCTGGTGGCGCCGATCATCCGACCGGGCGGCAGCGTGGAGGTGTATTTCCCGGCCGGCGAAGCCTGGCACGATCTCGACACCGGCGAACGCATCGAAGGCGGGCAGGTGCGCGTGGTGCAGAAAGCGCTGGACCAGCTGCCGGTCTGGGGCCGCGAGGGTCACGTGTTGTGCCTGGGCCGCGCGGTCATGCATACCGGCGAGATCGATCTGGCCGCGCCGGTCGAACAAGTCCGGCTGTTCGGCGAGCCGCGAGTGCCGCCGTGCGTGATGGGCCAATGCGTGACGCTCACCCGCGAAAACGGCGTGGTGCACCTTGCCGGCGCGAACCTCCGCGCAGGACAATGTTTGCCTTCGGCCGGATTTCACGCGCTGGACGCCGCAGATGGTGTACTCATCAGCCGCATGCAGGGCCGCAATGGCTGAGGCGACCGCGATCGTGCTGTTGCAGAACGGCGACAGCCAGCTGACGCTCTGTCCGGAGATCGGCGCGGCAATCGCGCGCTTCACCTGGAAGGGCCATGACATCCTGCGCCGCGCGCCGGATGCGG
>CAYQKN010000210.1:0-1384 GCA_964417885.1 uncultured Burkholderiales bacterium
ACAACGGTGCGGTGCATGCCGTACGCAATCAACGCCGAGATTCCCGATCTGCGGTTGACGACGTTCAGCTTTGCCGCCCAAAAAACGATGTACGGCGGCAGGCAGATTGCCGCGGGGCGATGCAAAATGCGAATGGGCTGCCATCGACGCGTGCGCCGCCATACTATCGTTCACGGCCGCGTGGATTCATTAGTCCGCCAGGATTGCGCGCACGGCCACCCTGGTTCTTGCCACCTGCCCACTCCACATCCATCCCATGCCATTCAAAAACAAAACCCCGCTCACCGTTGAGTCCCTCTGGGAACTCGAACGCGTTTCCGCACCGGCCCTTTCCCCCGACGGCAGCCAGGCCGTCTGTTCCGTCACCCGCTATGACTGGGAGACCAACAAGACGGTGACGCAACTGTGGCTGCTCTCGACCCTGGGCGGCGCGCCGCGATCGCTGACGACCTGCGGCGACAAGAATCGCCAGGCCGCATGGTCGCCCCGGGGCGACCGCGTCGCCTTTATCGGCAAGCGTGAAAACGCCGGGCAGATGGATGAATCGCCCCAGCTCTATGTCATCCCGACCGATGGCGGCGAGGCGCGGCGGGTCAGCAACATCGCCGCCGGGGTGGAAGCATTCAAGTGGATGCCGGACGGCAGGCACATGGTCTGCCTCGCCTGGATGTGGCCCGGACTCAAGGGTATGAAAGCGCAGCAACGCCAGCACGCGGAATTCGGCAAACGGCGCGAAAGCGGCTATGCCACCAGCGATGGCTACTACCGCTACTGGGACCAGAACCTGCCGATGGGGCGTGTGGTGCATTTGCTGCGGGTGAATGTGGACACCGGCGCCAGCACCGACCTGCTCGAGGGTACGTCGTACGAACTGCCGCGCGCCGACCTCAATGCGGAGATGTTCGACATCAGCCCGGATGGACGGCGCATCGTGTTCATGCACGACCCGGCGGCGGAAAAGCGTGCCCGCAACCGCCATGCACTCGCGGCGCTCACCTTGGCCACGCGCAAGATTGCGCCGTTGCTGGATAAACCCAAGTGGGATTTCTCCTCGCCGCGCTTCAGCCCGGACGGCCGGCAGATCGCCGTGATCGCCACCCCGCAAGCACCCAAGCACACGCTGCTCGGCCGGCTCGGCATTATCGACAACGACGGCGGCTGGCGTGCACTAGATGCCGATTGGGATACCGACGTGACCGGGCCGTTGCGCTGGTCGTCGGCCGGTGACGCGGTCTATTTCACCGCCGAATCGCGCGGCCGCTGCCATGTGTGGCGCCGGCCGCTTGCCGCCGATGCGCCGCAGCTGGTCTGGCAAGGCGGCTGGGTGCAGGGCTTTGATGTTGCCGCCTTCGGTGATGCCGATGTGCTGGTCACCGCCAGCGAC
>CAYQKN010000210.1:1484-3979 GCA_964417885.1 uncultured Burkholderiales bacterium
GCGATGGTCAACTATCACGGCTCCAGCGGCTTCGGCCACGCCTTCCGCGACAGCATCATGGGCCGCATGGGCGAACTGGAGTTGATCGACATCGAAGCCGGCACCGATTGGCTGCTGAAACAACCATGGGTCGATCGCAAGCGCATTTACGCCAGTGGCGGCAGCTATGGCGGTTTCCTGGTCGCCTGGATGAATGGCCACGTGGCGCCACCGCGGTATCGCGCCTACGTCTGCCATGCAGGCGTATTCGACCGCGCCGCAACCTGGAGTGCGGATTCGTACACGCAACGCCCGCTCGACCTGCACACCACCTATTGGGATGCCCCGGCAAAGGTGGCGGCGCAGAGCCCGGTTACGTTCGCCGCGCGGATGAACACGCCCACACTCATCACTCACGGCGCGCTCGATTACCGCGTGCCGGATCACAACGGCCTCGCCTACTACAACACCCTCAAGGCGCGCGGCGTGCCGTCGCGGCTGCTATGGTTTGCGGACGAGAATCACTGGGTGCTGAAAGCGCCTAATTCGAAGCAGTGGTATGGCGAGGTGTTTGCGTGGCTGGAGACACATCGACCGAGTGGGGAACGGAAGAAACGGCAGCGCGGCTAGTTGCCATATCGCATTTCGATTCGAGTGCGATATGGCAAGCCCTGGCCCCACGCTCCGAATTTCGAAAAATAGTCGAGCACGGCCTTAGGATTCGGAAATGTCGAACCTGGCGCCGTTCTCCTCTCGGCGCAATGTGTCGAACCCGCGCCGAAACTGCCGATGCCGCTGACGTTCCGTGTGGCGCCTCAGACTATTGCGAAATCTTGTTGCCGGTGAGATTACCGCTCGACAGGCCCGTCTGGCCCCCTGGCCACAGCGGATTGGAGTGGAACAGACTGGACATATCGATTGATCGCCTCGGGATGTCCAACGTCAGGAATCCGTTCGGACCGTAGTCGGAAGGCGGATTCGTGAAGTTCCGGTTGAATTCAATGGTTATCAGGCCGCAGCCAAAGCCGGTAGCCCGCACCAGCGTATTCGCCGGCGTGAACGTGATGACGCGGTTGACGGCAAGCGGGGAAGGTGTGAGGCCATCGTTGGACCACACCGCATCGGTTCCACTCCAGGTGAGCGAGCCGCCGATGACCCCAGTGGCCAAATCAACACTGTCCACTTGCAGCGACCAGTTCCCATTCACCGGTGTCGTCAGTTGCGGGTTGCCCGGGGGCGAGGCGCCGAAGCCCACACCCGACCAGGTGCCACCCCAGGTGCCGCGGGCCAGGTCGGCGGGGCTCCTGATGTCGACCGATACAATGCTCTTGGTGGCATTCGAGGCCTGCGGCGTGATGATGGACAAGATCTGGGTGGAGCCGAGGGACAGCGACGGCCCGCCGAACGGACCCGTGGTGAACTGCGGATCCATGGAAAAAGTGACCGGTATCGAACCGCCGCCGGTGATGCCATTGCTGCCATTCACATAGACAAAGCCATTCACGAAATCTTCGTTGATCACTTGATAGTTGAGCGTGGATGCCGGCGGACCAAGATTGGCGATGGTGAACTGCTGCGGGCAATTGTCCGGCAGCAGGAGCGTGTACCGCTGCAGCACTTTTGTGCCGTCAAAGGGATCGCGCTGCGCAGGCGCCATGCCGACAAAACTTGAGTTCGGAAAGATTCCGATGACCGGCGCCGCGGGATTGATCGTCGATGGAGTTGAAACGAAACCATTCGCCGTCGAATTGGCATTGGTGATCGCGATCGCACGGCTCGCTGGCGTGAATGTCAGTCCGCTGAGTGTAGGCGTCACCGTGTAGTTTCCGGCGTTCAGGCCGGAGAAGGTGAAATTACCGTTGACGTCCGTGGTTGTGGCGCCGCCCCTGGCCCCGCCCAGGGCGATGATCACATTTTGCGAAACGGAGCCGCTCACCGTGCCACTGAGGCTGTATGTGGCGGCCGTACAAGTGACCGAGACGTTGCCGACGTTGGCATTGACGATCGTGCCGGAACCGTTGCCGACGCTGCAGTTTTGTCCGGACGGCTGGGTCAGCACTGTGACTGTGTAACCTGCGCCGGCCACCAACGCATTCGGGAAGGTGAACGCGCCGCTTGTCGAGAGAATGAGACTGTCCGCGCCGTTGTTCTGCAGCACCACCGTGCCGCTGAGGCCGGCAACCGCTCCGCCGACCGTGTAGGTCACGGGATAGACGATGTCTGAGCGGCGCTTGACCGTGACAATATCGCTGGCGCTGACCGTGCCGGATGCATTGACATCGTGCCTGAACGTGTCGGTATTCGCGGCCAGACCGGCGCGATTCCTGACCTGCCGAATTTCGGCCAGCGAAACCACGCTGAAGCCACGGACACCGCCGACGAAGAAGCCGATCGTGGCCGATGCGTTCACACCGGCGCCGTTGACATTGTTGAGCGCAACGGCAACGCGTTGCTTGTCGGGAATGTTGGCAAGGGTGACCAGGACATCGTTGCCGGATGGGGTGGCGGTGGCGGTG
>CAYQKN010000210.1:4079-5184 GCA_964417885.1 uncultured Burkholderiales bacterium
GGTGGCGGTGGCGGTGCCGATGCTCGCACCCATTTCATCCACCGCGGTCACGCTGCCTGCCGATGTGACCGGGCCGTCGAACTGGAAGACGATCGAATGTCCCGAACCGATCGCCCGCGGCTCAATCGTGACGGCGCTGGTGATCGCTTGCGTCGTGTCGATCCTGATATCGAATGGCCCGGCGGCGCCATGGGTCTTGCGAGACTGCACCGCGACCAGTGTGATGGCGCTGCCAGCGGTGGTGAATCCGGTGGCTTGGGTAAAGTCAGCCGCGAGTGGAATGAGCGCGACGCTGCGGGCGGCCGCAAGTACCCGCACGCGATAGGTGCTTGTGTTCGCGAGTGCGCTTGCCGGCGTGAGAGTGGCCACGGCGCCGGTGGTCGAGGCGAGCGCATTGGAAAAGGCGATGCAATTCACGAACCCATCGCTCGATACCTGGAGTGTTTGCGCGCAGGCGCCAGCGGCGGTCTGTGTGGTGAGTGATGCGCCGTCCATCGCGGTACTGAACGTCACCACAATATTGGTAGCGGGTGCCACACCGGTAGCGCCATCCGCTGGCGTGATCGACTGGACGGTAGTTTGCGCCTGGGCAAGAGCGGCGAACATTCCGGCAACGACAGGAAGCAGCCAACGTATGGTGACTTTCATGGAGATGGACTCCCTGACTGTGTGCCAGTCGTACAGCATGATTGCGGCGCGTATTGGCGAGCCTGGGTCATGATAGGCCTGCCAACCGGGGGCCGCAAGGTGGCATGTGCGAATGCGTGCACCCCGTTTGTTTAGAAGACCGCCCAGGGGTCAATGGCGAATTTCATCAAAGCCATGCATGCAACACACCGAGCCTGGCACCACTAGTTACTGACCTGCAATCGTAATGAAGTCAGAGAATAAAGTAGCGTCCGACCCTACACATTCTCCTGGGCGCCAAACGCAGCCAATTCGAAGCAGTGGTATGGCGAAGTGATTTCGTGGCTAGAGGCGCATCGGCCGGGTGGGGAGCGGAAGAGACGGCGCGACCAGTTGTAATCCTAGTCGCGCGGCCGCAACACTGCGTCAAGTCTTGCCGGCGGCACTTCGCCTTTGCGCAGGTAATGCGCTGCCTTTC
>CAYQKN010000211.1:0-5129 GCA_964417885.1 uncultured Burkholderiales bacterium
GGCCCCCGGAGGTGGTGCCCTGCACGCCGGGCAACTGCACCGAGTGGGTCGCGTCCAACACCACCGGGCAGAGGGTATTTCGCATGATCGCCAGCGAGCGCATGTCCGAGACCAGGTTGTTGTAGCCGAACGAGGCACCACGCTCGCACACCATGATGTTGTCGGCGCCACTGGCTTCGCGCGCCTTGTCGACCACGTTCTTCATGTCACCCGGCGCCAGGAACTGCCCCTTCTTGATGTTGACCGGCTTCCTCGCTGGTGTGCACGTCGGTCAGCACCGGCAGGCCCAGCTGGCGTTTCACTTCCGCCAGCACCCGCAGGCCTTCATCCATCCCCGGCCCGCGGAATGACTTGCCGGAACTGCGGTTGGCCTTGTCGTAACTGGATTTGAAAATGAACGGGATGCCAAGCGCCGCGGTCATTTCCTTCAGCTGCCCGGCGACATCGATCTGCAATTGCTCGGACTCCACCACGCAGGGGCCGGCAATCAGGAAAAACGGCTGGTCAAGGCCGACTTCGAAGCCGCAGAGCTTCATGCCGTCGCCTTGGTGCCCTGCACCACGCGCAGCGTTGCCTCGCCATGCACCCTGCGGTGCTGTTCGAGGGCGGCACGGATGAAGGACGTAAACAGCGGATGGCCGTCGCGCGGGGTTGAGGTGAATTCGGGGTGGAACTGGCAGCCGTAAAACCACGGGTGGCCGTGCTTGGCCTGGTCGAGTTCCGCCATCTCGGGCAGCGATTCGGAATTGGTGCGTGCGGAAATCACGAAACCTGCCGCCTCCAGCCGCGGTACATAGTGGTTGTTGACTTCGTAGCGGTGACGGTGGCGCTCGCTGACCGTGTCGGCCTGGTAAATCTGGTGCGCCAGGGTTCCGGGCCGCACGGTGCAGGGCTGGGCGCCGAGGCGCATGGTGCCGCCCAGGTTGGAACTGGCGTCGCGCTTCTCGACTTTGCCATCGCTGTTCTGCCACTCGGTGATCAGTGCCACCACCGGGTGCGGGGTGTCGGGATCGAACTCGGTCGAATTGGCATTGGCCAGGCCGACGACATTGCGGGCGAATTCAATGGTCGCAATCTGCATGCCGAGGCAGATGCCCAGGTACGGAATGCGGTTCTCGCGGGCGAATCGGACCGCCGCGATCTTTCCTTCCGTACCGCGCTTGCCGAAACCGCCCGGCACCAGGATCGCGTCCATGTTGGCCAGCAGCGCCACACCTTCCTGTTCCAGCTGCTCCGAATCCAGATAGTGGATCTTTACCTTGGTGCGCGTCTTGATCCCGGCGTGGATCAGCGCTTCCGACAGCGACTTGTAGGAATCGGTGAGGTCGACATACTTGCCGACCATGGCCAGGTCGATTTCATGTTCCGGGTTGTCCAGCGCCTGCACAATGCCGTCCCAGACCGTCAGGTCGGCCGGGCGCGGGGTCAGATGCAGCTTGCGGCAAACGATCTCGTCCAGGCCCTGCTTGTGCAGCACTTTCGGGATCTTGTAGATCGAATCGACGTCGTAGCAGGAAATCACCACGCCCTGGTCGACGTTGGTGAACGGCGCGATCTTGCGGCGCTCGTCGTCGGGAATCGGCCGGTCACTGCGGCACATGACCACGTCGGGCTGGATACCGATCGAGCGCAGTTCTTTCACGCTGTGCTGGGTCGGCTTGGTCTTGATTTCGCCGACCACCGGCAGATAAGGCACCAGCGTCAGGTGGATGTAGCAGGCATTGTCGCGGCCATGCTCGATGCCCATCTGCCGGATCGCCTCGAGGAACGGCAGCGACTCGATGTCGCCCACGGTACCGCCGATCTCGATGATGCCGACTTCGGCGTCCTCGGTGCCGGCGCGAATCGATGCCTTGATCTCGTCGGTGATGTGCGGAATCACCTGGACCGTGCCGCCGAGGTAGTCACCGCGCCGCTCCTTGTTGATCACGCGCTCGTAGATCTGGCCGGTGGTGAAGTTGTTCGACTTCTTCATCTTCATCGAGATGAAGCGCTCGTAGTGGCCGAGGTCGAGATCGGTCTCGGCGCCGTCATCGGTGACGAACACCTCGCCATGCTGGAACGGCGACATGGTGCCTGGATCCACGTTGATATACGGGTCCAGTTTCATCATCGAGACTTTGATACCGCGGGATTCGAGAATGGCGCCGAGAGAGGCGGCGGCGATTCCCTTGCCCAGGGAAGAAACCACGCCACCGGTGACGAAAATATACTTGGTCATGTTGTTGACCCCCAGCTACGGAGAGTTGGAAATTGGTATTTTACACGACCGCACCACCATTCCCCGGCGGACGCGCAATTCAGCCGGCAATTGGCGCCGGAAATTCGCATAAACTCGCTGGCATGAAGGTAAATGGAAAAGCGTGGCGCAGCATCTGGCCCGATGCGGCAGGCCGCTCGGTGCACATCATCGACCAGACCCGGCTGCCGTTTGCGCTGGTCACCAGCGAGCTTGCCAGCCTGCCCGATGTCGCCAACGCGATTCGCGTCATGCAGGTGCGCGGGGCACCGCTGATCGGGGTCTCCGCCGCGTTCGGCATTGCCCTGGCGATGCAGGCCGATGCCTCCGATGCGGCGCTGGGCGATGCACATCGGGTCCTGCAGGCAACCCGCCCCACCGCGGTCAATCTGGCCTGGGCACTGGCCGCCATGCGCAGCCACCTGCAGCCGCTGCCGCCGGCGTCGCGCGCCGCCGCCGCCTGGTCACTGGCGCAGAAAATGGCCGATGAGGACACCGGCACCAACGAAGCCATCGGCGACCAGGGACGGCCGCTGCTGGAATCGCTCCACCGGAAATTGCAGCGGCCGATCAATGTGCTGACCCATTGCAATGCCGGCTGGATGGCAACGGTCGACTGGGGCACGGCGCTGGCGATCATCTACAAAAGCCATGACGCAGGCATCCCGCTGCACGTCTGGGTGGACGAGACCCGCCCGCGCAACCAGGGCCTGCTGACGGCGTGGGAGCTGCGCGGCCACGGGGTACCGCATACTTACATCGTCGACAATGCCGGCGGCCACCTGATGCAGCACGGCCAGGTCGACCTGGTGCTGGTCGGCGCCGACCGCGTCTCCCGCAGCGGCGATGTCGCCAACAAGATCGGCACCTACCTCAAGGCCCTGGCGGCATTCGACAACGGGATTCCCTTTTATGCCGCGCTGCCGGAGTCAACCATCGACCTCGAACTGGATGACGCGTTGAAACAGATCGACATCGAACAGCGCGCCGCTGCTGAAGTGCGGGCCGTCACCGGAAGACAGGCCGCATCCGGGGCGGCGGGCGAAGACGGCTTGACCGTTGCAAACCTGGTCGACGCCGGTACCAGTGTTGCCAACCCGGGTTTTGACGTCACGCCTGCACGATTGGTTACCGGCATCATCACCGAACACGGCATCTTCGCGCCGGCGCAGCTGGCGGCATCATTGGCCGGGGTGCACTGATGCCGCAGCCTGCCAATGACCGCGACCTGCGCGCCGCCATCATCGACACCGCGCTGAAGATGAACAGCCTGGGCATCAACCAGGGAAAATCTGGCAACGTCAGCGCACGGACTGCCACGGGCTTCCTGATTACGCCAACCGGTGTGCCGTATGAGGATACGCAACCCGGCCAGATCGTCGCCATGCGAATGGACGGACAGTTCGACGGCACCACGCTGCCGTCCTCCGAATGGCGGTTTCATCGCGACATCTACGCCGCACGGCCGGACGTTGGCGCCATCGTCCACACCCACGCCGCCTACTGCACCACACTGGCCTGCATGGATCGCGCAATCCCGCCGTTTCACTACATGGTCGCCGCGGCGGGCGGCAGCGACATACGCTGCGCGCCCTACGCCACCTTCGGCAGCCAGGAACTCTCCGATCACGCCGTGTCCGCGCTGGCCGGACGCCAGGCCTGCCTGCTGTCGCATCACGGCATGATTGCCTGCGGGCAGACGCTGGCCAGGGCGCTGGCGCTGGCGGTCGAAGTCGAATCGCTGGCACGGATGTACTGGCAGGCGCTGCAAATCGGTACGCCGACCCTGTTGAGCGACGCCGAAATGACAATCGTGCTGGAAAAATTTGCCCGTTACGGCCAGCAGCCCGACACGCCCGCGTAGTTTCATTTCCTGCAGGCGCACACCAAAGCGGGTCCCGGGCGCGTTCGCATTTGCGGCGCGAGAGATGTCCGCAAGAATGACGGGCAACACAATCCGGTCGGCAACGCCGGCACCCGGATGTAGTAATGCTCCATCGGTTGAGCCCGACACCGCGATTGCAACCTGCCGCAGCAAAGCGCTGCAACCCTTATCACACTAATGCGGCCGTTTCTTGAACAGGGTCGATATGGGATAATCAAGGGCTAACTCAAAACAAAAATGCAGCATCGACTGCGTTTCGCCCGCCCGCTTTTTCGCCCTCCTGGAGACCTTGGTATGCACGCCCAAGCCAAACCCGTTCACCTGAACGATGCGCCGACCCGCCATGCAAAGCTGCTGGCTTGGGTTGAACAGACCGCCGCACTGACCAAGCCTGACCGGATCTACTGGTGCGATGGCACCGACGAGGAATACCAGCGGCTGTGCGCCGAACTGGTGGCCGCCGGCACGTTCAAGCAGCTGAATCCGGCGCTGCGCCCGAATTCCTACCTTGCCCTGTCGGACCCGTCCGATGTGGCGCGGGTGGAAGACCGCACCTTCATCTGCTCGGAACACAAGCGCGATGCCGGGCCGACCAATAACTGGGTGGCGCCGGCCGAAATGCGCGCCACGCTGCACGGTTTGTTTGACGGCTGCATGCGCGGACGCACCATGTACGTGGTGCCGTTCAGCATGGGGCCGCTGGGTTCGCACATCTCGCATATCGGCATCGAAATCTCCGATTCGCCGTATGTCGCCGTCAACATGAAGCTGATGACCCGCATGGGCAGCAAGGTGCTGGAGGTGCTCGGCGCCGACGGTGCGTTCGTGCCGGCGCTGCATTCGGTCGGCGCACCGCTGGCTGCCGGCCAGCAGGACGTGCCGTGGCCATGCAACAACGATCACAAGTACATCGTGCACTTTCCCGAGACCCATGAAATCTGGTCCTACGGCTCCGGCGATGGCGGCAACGCGCTGCTGGGCAAGAAGTGTTTTGCCCTGCGCATC
>CAYQKN010000212.1:0-5120 GCA_964417885.1 uncultured Burkholderiales bacterium
TCCGGTCGCCTGAACGGGGCGGAAATTGCCCGTCCCGAGTGGTATCGCGAAGGCCGCGTGCCGTTGCATACCCTTCGCGCTGACATCGATGTGGGGTTCTCCGAAGCCCACACCACCTACGGGGTGATCGGTGTTCAGGTTCTGGTTTACAAGGGCGAAGTGCTCGGCAAGGGTGAACAGCCTGTAGCCGCACCGGAGCCGCAGACAGAAGCGCGCAAACCGCGCAGAGCAGGAGCGAAAAATGCTGCAGCCAGCTAGACGTAAATACCGCAAGGAACAAAAGGGCCGGAACAAGGGTATCGCTACCGCCGGCGCCAAGGTTTCCTTCGGCGAATATGGTTTGAAGGCCGTGGGCCGTGGTCGCCTGACCGCGCGCCAGATCGAAGCCGCACGCCGTGCGATGACCCGCCATATCAAGCGTGGTGGTCGCGTGTGGATCCGTATCTTCCCGGACAAGCCTATTTCCAAGAAGCCTGCCGAAGTCCGCATGGGTAACGGCAAGGGCTCGCCCGAGTATTTCGTGGCCGAGATCCAGCCTGGCAAGGTGCTGTACGAAATGGACGGTGTTGACGAGGCGTTGGCGCGCGAAGCGTTCACGCTGGCGGCTGCCAAGCTGCCGATCAAGACCACGTTCGTGCATCGCATGCTCGGCGCTTAATTCGGGAGACAACGATGAACACCAAAGAAATGCGGGCCAAGTCCCCGGAAGACCTGAACAAGGAATTGCTCGAACTGCGCAAGGCCCAGTTCTCCCTGCGCATGCAGGTAGCAACGCAGCAGCTCACCAAGACCACCGAACTCGGTCGCGTGAGGCGTGAAATTTCGCAGATCAAAACCATCCTGACCGAAAAAGCGAGGGCTGCATAATGACTGCAACCGCAACTTCAGCCGTTACCAAATCCAAGCGCACCCTCACCGGTGTCATCACCAGCGACAAGATGGACAAGACCGTAACCGTCCTGGTCGAGCGCCGCGTGATGCACCCGGTACTGGGCAAAGTGGTTCGCCGCTCCAAGAAATATCACGCACATTCGCCGAACAACGAATTCAAGCAGGGCGATACCGTGACGATCGAGGAAACGCGTCCGCTGTCCAAGACCAAGGCGTGGCAAGTGACCAAGCTGGTGGAAAAAGCGCGCGTCGAGTAATTCACGACACGCTTCAACAAAATGCCCGCGTCGCAAGACGCGGGCATTTTGCATTCTGGCCGTGCTGCGGCCTGCTTTAGTACGTACGGTTCATCGCCGTGCAGATACGTCGACTAGCCCAGTGCCTGCTCGATATCGGCACGCAGGTCGGCGACGTCCTCCACCCCGACCGACAGCCGGACTAGGCTGTCACTGATGCCGAGCTTGCGGCGGATGTCGACCGGGATTGAGGCATGGGTCATGATCGCCGGATGTTCCGCCAGGCTCTCCACGCCGCCCAGGCTTTCCGCGCAGACAAAGATTTTCAGCCGCTCCAGGAAGCGCCGTGAATCCTCCAGCGTGCCCTTGAGAATCGGCGTCACCATGCCGCCGAACCCGTTCATCTGCCGCTTTGCCAGCGCATGCTGCGGGTGAGAAGCCAGACCGGGGTAGATCACTCTTTCCACCTTCGGGTGCGTCGACAGCCATTGCGCAATCGTCAATGCGCTCGCGCAATGTTCGCGCATGCGCAAATGCAGCGTCTTCAGCCCGCGCATGGCGAGGAACGAATCGAACGGGCCGAGTATGCTGCCGACCGCGTTGTGGAGGAAAGCCAGTTTCTCGGCCAGTTCCCCCTGTTCGCGCGCCACCACCATGCCACCGACCATGTCGGAATGGCCATTGAGGTACTTGGTCACCGAATGAATCACCAGGTCGAAGCCGTGATCCAGCGGCCGCTGGATGTACGGCGTGGCAAAGGTGTTGTCCGCCACCGCGATCAGCTGGTGCTTCCGTGCAATCGCCGACACCGCCGGCAGGTCGACCAGTTTCAGCAACGGGTTGCTCGGCGACTCGACCCAGATCATGCGGGTATTCGGCTTGATGGCAGCCTCGATTTTCGCCGGATCCGTCATGTCCATGAAAGTGAAGTCGAGCCCCGCCGAACGCTTGCGCACCCGCTCGAACAGGCGGTAGCTGCCGCCGTAAAGATCATCGAGCGCGATCACGTGGCTGCCGCTGTCAAGCGCATCCAAAATGGTGGCGGAAGCGGCAAGACCGGAGGCGAAGGCGAATCCCTGCACGCCATTTTCCAGGTCCGCCACGCAGCGCTCGAACGCCATCCGGGTCGGGTTCTGGGTCCGCGCGTACTCGTAACCCTTGTGCACGCCGGGGCTCGACTGTGCGTAGGTCGAGGTCGCATAGATCGGCTGCATCACGGCGCCGGTGGTCGGGTCCGGCTCTTGGCCGGCGTGGATCGCGCGGGTGCCGAACTGCTGTTTTTCGCTCATGGTCACTGTGTCCTTCTGCGCAGGTAGTTCAGCAAGTCGTAGCGGGTGATCAGGCCGAGAAATTTGTCGCCATCCATCACGATTGCGATGTGCCCGCGGTCAAAGATCGGCATCAGGCGGTTGATCGAATCGCCCGGTTGCACGGTGTCGAGCTTCGACGTCATTGCTTCGCGCACCGGCGACTTGAAACGCGCGTCATCGCCGTAGATCGACAACAGGATGTCGGACTCGTCGATGATGCCCACCACGCGCTCGTTCTCCAGCACCGGCAGCTGCTGGAAGTCATAAAGCTTCATGCGCGCATAGGCGGTCTGCAGCGTATCGTCGGGCTTGATGACGATGGTCGCACGATCCTTGTGGTGACGCGCGATCAGGTCGGTCAGGTTGCCGCGGCTTTCCTGCTTGATGATGCCCTGGTCGGTGAGCCAGTAATCGTTGTACATCTTCGACAGGTATTTGCCGCCGACATCGCAGATGATGGTCACCACGCGCTTGGGCGTGGTCTGCTCGCGGCAGTAACGCAACGCGGTGGCGAGCAGCGTGCCGGAGGAGGAGCCACCCATGATGCCTTCCTTCTGCAGCAGTTCGCGTGCGGCCAGCAGCGCCTCCCCGTCGGGAATCGCGTAGGCTTTTTTCGCCACCTTGATGTCGAGGTTGGCCGGGACGTAGTCGCCGCCGATTCCCTCGACCAGCCAGGAACCGGGTTCGCCGTGTGTGCCGGTGTTGACGATCTCGTTCAGGATCGAGCCCTTCGGGTCGGCCAGGACCATTTCCAGATTGGGCGCCACGCGCTGGAAAAACCTTCCCATGCCGGTGATGGTGCCGCCGGAACCCACGCCCGCGACGACGGCATCGAGTCTGTGTTCCATCTGCTCCCAGATTTCCGGCGCGGTCCATTCCTCATGCGTTGCCGGATTGGCCGGATTGGAAAACTGGTCGATGAAATGGGCGCTTTCGCCGCGCGCCTGCATTTCCCCGGCGATCCGCTTGGCCATGTCCTGGTAATACTCGGGATGTCCCTTGGAGACGTCCGAGCGGGTCATGACAATCTCCACCCCCATCGCCCGCAGGTGGAAAATCTTCTCCTGGCTCATCTTGTCGGGGATCACCAGCAACAGCTTGTAGCCCTTGTGAATGGCCGCCAGCGCGAGTCCCAGGCCGGTATTGCCGGCGGTTGCCTCAACGATGGTGCCGCCCGGCCTGATCCGGCCGTCACGTTCGGCAGCCTCGATCATGCGCAGACCGATCCGGTCCTTGATCGAGCCCGCGGGATTGTTGCATTCGAGCTTGGCGTACAGTTCGCAAACGCCGGTATCGAGATTGTTCAGACGGACCAGTGGCGTGTCGCCGATCAGGTCGAGAACGTTGTTGTAGCGGTTCATATGCCCCCTTCAGTTTGGCCGCAGGCGCGATCAGGCCTGCGGATGGCGCGTCGGACCTCGTGAGCCGTTCGCGTGAAGCCGCTATGTTACTTGTTTTGCGCCGCCAGCCTGCGGCCCGCGCGCTGGTCCGAGCCGATTTTCACCAGGCGGCAGGCTGGACGCCGCTCCAGTGCTGGCGTCCAGGGCCGATGCCGCCAGGAGCCGCGCCAGTGCTGGAGTTTGGGCAGGGTGCCCATTGAAAAATGTGCCCGGCGCGCGCGCAATCAGAACGGCCCGATGGCGGCCGCCTTGCGCACCAGCGCCGGCCGGTCGCTTTCCGCCGCATCGCGCCACACCACCATCAGCAACGGTTCACCCGTATCGATGAAGCCGGCGCGCAAGTCCACAATGCGCGCGCTGGCCTCGCCGACATAGCCGAAGATCGCCGCACACGGACCGAGTTGCCGGAAGCTCTCGCGCAACATGGTCTCGGCCAGACTGCCGGCGGCGCGAATCCTCTCGCGATGCTCGCGCGGCATGCGCCGCTGCGCCATGCCGTCGATGCACATGCCGCCGCACAACCAGCAGTTTTCGAACGCGAGGTAATGGACGTAGCCGATCGTCTCAACCTTTCCTGGTGCCGGCTCGTATTGCATGATGAAGTGGCGTGGATAGTCGGGGATCGGATGCTTGAACTTGCGCAGGAACAGTTCACCCGCCGCGGCCGTTGCGTCCGCGACTTCCACCACGCGCAGGAATTCCGCCAGCGGCCTCGGGTCCGCCAGTGTGTCGACACCAGCTGGCGCCGACTTCCCGGCCAGCCAGCTCTGCAGGCGCCCGAGCAGCTTCACGTCACCACCCCCAGCATCGAACGCGCCACCGCCTCGGCGACTTCGATTCCGTCGACGCCGGCCGAGAGAATGCCGCCGGCGTAACTTGCGCCTTCGCCGGCCGGGTAGAGACCCTTCACGTTCAGGCTCTGGAAATCCGCGCCGCGCGTGATCCGCAACGGTGATGAGGTGCGCGTCTCAACGCCGGTAAAGATCGCGTCGTGCATCGCAAAACCGCGTATCTGCCGGTCGAACGCCGGAATCGCCTCGCGGATGGCCGCGATGGCGTAAGGAGGCAGGCTTGGCGCCAGGTCGGTCAGGTTCACGCCGGGCTTGTAGGATGGCTCCACGTCGCCCAGCTGCCGCGACGCGCGGCCGGCCAGGAAATCCCCTACCAGTTGCCCGGGCGCGTCGTAATTGCCGCCGCCGAGTTCGAAGGCGCCGGACTCCCACTTGCGCTGGAACGCGATGCCGGCCAGCGGACCGCCCGGGTAATCGTTTGGATCGATGCCG
>CAYQKN010000213.1:0-4976 GCA_964417885.1 uncultured Burkholderiales bacterium
ATTCCTATACTTAAATACCCTTCGATCTGACTATATCTATAAAGAACATGGCAAATACGATGTAAATAAATTCGACCTAAGAAAGGCTAAAAAATTCATTAAACGTGCATTTGAAGTATGAAGCCTTACACCAAAGTATATATGGATTTTTTCGGATATGGTATTCAGGATTATGTGCCTTGTGAAATTTGCCAAAATCGTTGCGTGGATGTTCATCATATTCTAACCAGAAAACGAAGGCCGGATTTTTCACCAAGAAGGGCAAGGACATCCTGGTGATCGACCTGGCCAAGCAGGACTATCGCGTGGCCGACGCCAAGGTGGTCGATGAGGTGATGGCGATCCTGAAGATTCGCAATCCCGCCGAGCAGTTTGCCGCCCTGCGCGCCAGCGCTCATCCACAGGCACAATTTCTGTGGGCCATTTTCCGCGACGTGTTTCATTACATTGCCGTGCACCTGGGCGACGTGGCGGAGTCGGCGCGCGACATCGATTTTGCCATTCGCTGGGGCTTCGGCTGGAAGATGGGACCGTTTGAAACCTGGCAGGCGGCCGGCTGGGAACAGGTCGCCAAATGGATTGCCGAAGATATCGCCGCCGGCAAGACCATGTCCAGCGCTCCCCTGCCGGCATGGGTTACCGACGGTCGCAAGGGCGTGCACTCGGCCGAAGGCTCTTACTCGGCCCGGACCGGCAAGATGGTCGCGCGCTCGGCGCTGCCGGTTTACCGCCGCCAGCTTTATCCCGAACTGTTGCTGGGCGAAAAAGCCGACAAGGGCACGACCGTTTTCGAAACCGATGCGGTGCGGATGTGGACCACCAAGGGCCACGAGGATGTCGCCATCGTTTCGTTCAAAACCAAGATGCACGCCATCGGCAGCGACGTGCTCGAAGGATTGAACAAGGCCATTGACGAAGCCGAAGCCCACTACAAGGCGCTGGTGATCTGGCAGACCGAGCCACCGTATGCGGCCGGGGCAAATCTGGTCAAGGCGCTGGAGGGATTGAAGGCCGGCAGATTCGACGAGTTTGAAGCCATGGTCGCGCTGTTCCAGGCAACTTCGCAGCGCATCAAATACAGCATGATCCCGGTGGTGTCGGCGGTCGACGGCATGGCGCTCGGTGGCGGCTGCGAATTCCAGATGCATTCGGACCGCGTGGTGGCGACGCTGGAAAGTTACATCGGACTGGTCGAAGTCGGCGTGGGCTTGCTGCCCGCCGGTGGTGGGCTGAAGGAGATGGCGCTGCGTGCGGCGCTTTCCGCCAATGGCGGCGACCTGATGCCCTACATCCAGAAGTCGTTCAAGCACGCGGCGATGGGCGAAGTTTCCAAGAGCGCGCTGGAGGCCAAGGAGATGGGCCACATGCGCTGGCGCGACACCATCATCTTCAACAAGGATGAGCTGCTGTACGTGGCGCTGGAAACGGCGCGCGCCATGGCCAACTCCAGTTATCGTCCGCCGCTGGCGCCCACCGCATTCCCGGTGGCCGGCAACACCGGCATCGCCACACTCAAGATGATGCTGATCAACATGAAGGAAGGCGGCTTCATTTCCGAGCACGACTACGAAATCAGTTCGCGCATCGCAGCCTGCCTGTGCGGTGGCGAAGTCGAGCCGGGGTCGATGGTGAACGAGGACTGGATGCTCGCGCTGGAGCGCAGGCATTTCTGCGAACTGGCAAAGATGGAAAAGACCCAGCAGCGGATCGAATTCATGCTGAAAAACGGCAAGCCCCTGCGTAACTAAATGCGGAAGAACGGAGAACCATCATGACCAAGCAAATTCAGGAAGCCTACATCGTCGCCGCCGTCCGCACACCGGTCGGCAAAGCCCCGCGCGGCATGTTCAAGAACGTCCGGCCGGACGACATGCTGGCGCACGTGCTGAAAGGCGCCATGGCGCAGGTGCCGGGCCTCGATCCACACGATATCGGCGATGTCATCGTCGGTTGCGCCATGCCCGAAGGCGAGCAGGGCATGAATGTGGCCCGCATCGGCGTACTGCTGGCCGGGCTGCCGGACTCGGTGCCGGCTGTGACCATCAATCGTTTCTGCTCCTCCGGCGTGCAGGCGGTCAGCATGGCGGCAGACCGCATTCGCACCGGCGACGACGACGTGGTGATCGCGGCAGGCACGGAGAGCATGTCGATGGTACCGATGATGGGCAACAAGATCGCGCTCAATCAATCCGTGTTCAGCAACAACGAACATGTCGCGATCGCCTACGGCATGGGCATCACGGCCGAGAATGTTGCCAAGCAGTGGAAGGTTACGCGCGAGGAGCAGGATGCCTTCGCCGTTGCCTCGCACCAGAAGGCGGGTGCGGCCATCGCCAGCGGAAAATTCCGTGACGAAATCGTGCCCTACGAGATCGACGCCTCGATTCCCGACCTGGCCTCCGGCACCATCAAGCATCGCAAAAAACTGGCGGAGAATGATGAGGGCCCGCGGCTCGACACCACCATCGACACGCTCGCCAAGTTGCGCACCGTATTTGCGGCCAAAGGCAGCGTGACCGCCGGTAACTCTTCGCAGATGTCCGACGGCGCAGGCGCCGTCATCCTGATGAGCGAAAAAGCGCTGAAAAAGTACAACATCCAGCCGCTGGCGCGATTCGTTTCATTTGCCGTGGCCGGCGTGCCGCCGGAAATCATGGGCATCGGGCCGGTGCCGGCGATCAAGGCGATACCCAAGGTGCTCAAGCAGGCAGGCATCCATCAGGATGACCTGGACTGGATCGAGTTGAATGAAGCGTTCGCCGCACAGGCGCTGGCTGTCACCAAGGACCTCGGCCTCAATCCGGCGCGCATCAATCCGCAGGGCGGTGCCATCGCGCTGGGCCATCCGCTGGGCGCAACGGGCGCGCTGCGGGTTGCCACGCTGGTCCACGGCATGCGTCGCGAGAAGCAGAAATGGGGCATGGTAACGATGTGCATCGGCACCGGAATGGGTGCCGCCGGCCTGTTCGAAGCTTTATAAGAAAGATGCGCCAAACAACTGACTTTTCGGTCATTTTTCGCCTGTTGCAGGCGCGCCACAAAACCCCTTCGTCTTTTATTTTTGCTGTAAAGTACCGGAAAACACATGGATTGCACGCTATTCGCAACGTAGCAACGCATTGGTGCGATTTAAAACAAGCATTGATCCAACCTTGAGGAGAAAACCACATGAGCAGGTCTCATAACCGTCGTCTCGTACTATTGCCAGCCATAAAAGCGTCGGCGTTTGCCGTCAGCCTGGCACTTGCGGGCGCTGCGTCCGCCGGCCAGTTCACGCTGGAGAACGGACTCACCGGCAGTCTCGATACCACCATCTCGTATGGCGTGTCGGTTCGCACCGAGAGCCCGGACCGGAGCCTGATCGGTATCACCAATGGCGGCACGTCGCGTTCAGTCAATGAAGACGACGGCACCCGCAACTACCAGAAGAACCGGCCGTTCTCGAGCCTGCTCAAGATGTCGCAGGATCTCGATCTGAAATACGGCGAATGGGGTTTCTTTGGCCGCGGTCTGTACTTCATCGATTTCGATGCCTACAACAATCCCAACCTGGGCCCGATCGCGAAAGATCGTCTCGGTGCCGAGGCGCGCATTCTCGACGCGTTTTTCACCCGCGGGTTTGATGTCGGCGGCAAGAACCTGCGCTTCCGTCTGGGCCAGCAAGTGATCTCCTGGGGCGAGTCAACCTTCATCCCCAACGGCATCAACATCATCAACCCGGTCGACATTTCCAAGTTGCGCGTGCCGGGTTCGGAGCTGAAGGAAGGCTTCATCCCCACCAAGAGCCTGTGGGGTTCGCTGGAACTGTCCAAGAACGCCAGCATGGAAGCGTTCGTCCTGTTCAATTTTGACAAGATCAAGCTTGACCCGCGCGGATCCTACTGGAGCAATAACGACACCGCTTCCGATGATGCCAACCAGGTGTTCGTCAGCTTCGGACGCCGCAACGATCTGACCCGGCGTACCGCCGCCAATCCGGTGCCCCCGACCACACCAGTGGCTGGCCCGCTGGCGCAGTCGCTATACGGAATTTTTGATCCGGCTGCATCGGTCTGGGCCAGTCGCACGGCCGACCGTGATCCCAGCGATCATGGCCAGCATGGCGTGGCATTCCGCTACCTTGCCAATGAACTGAACAATACCGAGTTCGCGTTGTACTACGTCAAGTACCACAGCCGGGTACCGTTCTTTTCGGGCGTGAAGGGTACGCCGACGTCCGTGGCAACCGGCGGACCGCTTGGCGCGGCCATCGGTCAGACCGGCACGGCCAGCTATTTCGTCGAGTATCCGGAAGACATCAAGATGTATGGTGTTTCGTTCAACACCGGCGGTCCGTTCGGGATCGCGTTGCAGGGTGAGATTTCCTATCGCCCCAACCAGCCGCTGCAATTGTCCTCGACTGAATTGATCCTGGCCGCACTGGGTGCGCCGAACGTGATCACCGGTTTCCAGACCATCCCGGGAACCGTCAGCGCCTCACTGCCGTTTGGCGCCTCGGCTGCCGGACTGGTGCCGAATGGCACCCTGCTCACCGGCTGGCGTCGCGTCAAGCAGATGCAGGCACAGATCACCGGCACCAAGTCGTTCCCGAATGTCCTGGGATCGGAACAAGGCGTGCTGGTCGGCGAAGTCGGCTACACCAAGTACAGCGGTCTGCCGAGCGGCCTGCTGTTTAACGGCCCGGCTACCTATCTGCCCGCTACCTCTCAAGGTGCGGTTGCCGGCCAGGCCGGTTCCGTCCAGCCGGGCGGGTATCTGACGGAAAATTCGTGGGGCTACCGTCTTGCCGCGCGCGCGGATTACGCCAACTCCCTGTTCGGCGGCAACCTCGCGCCGCGCGTGGCGTGGTCGCATGACGTCAAGGGCGTGTCGGGAACATTCAACGAAGGCGTCAAGTCGCTGTCTGTCGGCGGCAGCCTGGAATTGAAAAAACAATGGCTGTTTGACGTTTCCTACACCACGTTCTTTGGCGGCAA
>CAYQKN010000214.1:0-4973 GCA_964417885.1 uncultured Burkholderiales bacterium
CCGACGCGCACGGCCGCCACGGCATGCTGGTGTAACAGGTCTTGCGCTGGTTGGGCGCCGGATCGCCGCCGAAGGCGGTGTTGGAACAGTTGGCGCCATTGGTAAATCGCAGCGTCTTCCACGATTTCCCGGCGCCGTAAGTCACCGACGCGGTGCCGGAGAAACGGCATACCTCGCCCTCCGTGGCACAGGCCTGCCAGGAACCGCCGGAGGACGGCTGGCCACCAAGCGCCGTCAACAGCGAACTTGCTCCCGCCGCGCCGGTCGTTGCCGCCAGCACCATTGCTGCAACCCATCTTGCCCGTCTGGAAACCATCACACTCCCCTTTTTCGGTGACCTGCCATCGGTGAACACGGACCGTGACGCGTGTCGCCCCGGCACCCGCTATGCATGGAATGCTACCGGAGAACCCGCGGCATCGTGTTGAGTTGACGCAAGTTTACAACCGGCGGCCGCTCGACCCGCCCGCTACAGACGCATGGCTGCCGCCATGCGCGCGTGTTCGCCGACGATGCGGCGGGTGATGTCATCGTCCGGCGCAAGGTGCGTGGCGCCGGGCTCGTAGCTGCCGCCGAGCAGGATGCCGTCGGCACGCGGAAACATGTACAGCAGGCCCGCTCCACTGCCGTGGGTGATGTAGTCGATACGCGGGTCGGCGGCGACAAAGGCCAGCTGACCGCGCACCGGCACCAGCGTATCGTCGCCGAACAATTCGCGCGCGCCCAGACCGGTGCAGTTGAAGATCACCGGTTGATCGAGCGCCAGCACCTCATCCAGGCTGCGCATCCCGCGCTCGACAATATTGCCGCCGGCCTCGCGCAATTCCTGCATCAGCCGCGGCAGGTAGACGGCCGGCTCGATCAGCAGCGACAGGTGACGCAGCGCGTAGGGCGCCGCGAACGGGTGCTCGTCCGCTGACAATTCGGCAATGGACGGAAACAGTTCCGGCCAGCGGTCAAGGTAGTAATAGTCGCGGGCGCGCGTCGGCTGCCGGCTCAGGTAGTAATTCTCGCGCCAGTGAACGCCATAGTGATCACCTGCCAGCGCGCTGAACGCGCGGTGCGATAGTTGCAGCGCCTCGGCGAACTGGCCATTGAACGCCTCGCTGGCCTGGTCGGCCCGGTAAACGCTGGTCGGCGCCCATTGACCGCCCGCGACGTCGGAGGTGGTGTTCGGCGGCAACTCCCTGGCGTAAATGGTGACCTGCCAGCCGCGCTGCTGCAGCAGCCGTGCGGTCGACAGGCCCATCACACCGCAGCCCAGCACCGCCGCGCGCCGGTCGGCCAGGTCCGGCAGTTCGCGCACCGCCAGTGCCGATGAACCCCACGACAGCGTGATGCCACCACCACCGTGGCCGTAATTGTGAATCAGCACCTTCTCCGCCATGCGTTCGGCGCGCACCACAAAGCCGGCGGGGCGGAACGGCCGCAAGCCGACGCGGGTGCGGATGACATGCTCCATCGATATCAGCGGGCGGGCAAACGGCAGCCCGGACAATGGACGCCGGTAGTCGGCTGCGGTCCGACGCAGCGGGCCGGTCGAGCAGCCGGCGATGAGGCCGCCGGCAACCGCGGTGCCGGCGAGCCGGAGCCACGCGCGGCGGGTGAGCAATCTGGACACGGTTCGAGGCTTTCAAGACCTGTTATGGCGCGATCATAGCCGACGGCGGATCTGCCGCATGGATGCCGCCGCAATCCTGCTATTCTTCGCTGCCATGCGCGACGCCATTCCATCGACCGACACGGTCCAGCCAATCATTTGGGCGCCACCGCTTTCCGCCGCGCGGCCGCGCAGCCTGTGCACCGACTGCGGCATCTCGCGCACCGCGGATGAGAAGCGCTGCGGTCAGGCTTGCCAGTTCATCGCGCCGGACTACCCGAAGCTGGAGGCGACCGTACACGGCCGCGCGCGTGATCCGGCGCGGACCGACGAGCTCCATTTCGGGCCGTTCCGCCGGCTGGCGCGGGCGCGCCTGAACACGCCAAGCCCCGGTGCCCAGTGGACCGGCATCACCACCCGCATCGCCGAGCGGCTGCTTGAGACCGGCGCGGTGGAGGCAGTGCTGACGATGGCGCCGGACCCGCAGGACAGCTGGCGACCGGTGCCGGTGATCATCACCCGCGCCGAGGGCATGGCGCACTGCCGCGGCATGCGCATGGGCTATGCCCCGCTGCTGGCACTGCTGGAACCGGTTCGGGCCCGCGGTTACAAGCGCCTTGCCGTGATCGGCATCCCCTGCCAGGTCTATGCCTTGCGCGCCATCGAGGCCGAGCTGGCGCTGGAGCGGCTGTACGTCATCGGCACACCGTGTTCCGACAACACCACCACGGAACGCTTTCACCAGTTCCTCGCGCTGATTTCGGAATCCCCCGAGACCATTACCTATCTAGAATTCCGCGCCGATTACCACGTCGAGATCCGCTACACCGACGGTCGCATCAAGGCGATCCCGTTCCTGATGCTGCCGCTGTCCAAACTGCCCGGCGACTTTTTTCCGCTGACCTGCCGCACCTGCGTCGACTACACCAATGTGCTGGCCGATATCACCGTCGGCTACATGGGTGGCGAAGGCGAACAGTGGCTGCTGGTGCGCAACGCGCGCGGCGAGGAACTGCTCGGGCTGCTCGGCGATGAAGTCACCATCAGCACGCCCGGCAGCGCCGGCAACCGGCGCGGGCCGGTGAAGGGATTCCTGAAGAATGTTGCGCGCGCCGCCGGCGGATTGCCGCTGCGCTCGATGCCCAACTGGCTGCGGCCGATTGTCGGCTGGCTGATGCCGCGGATTGGCCCGCGCGGGCTGGAGTTCGCGCGCGCGCGGGTCGAGATGAAGGCAGTGGAAACGGTGCTGCACCTGCGCCGCGAGCTGCCGGCAAAGATGAAGAACATGATTCCCGCACACATCTGGCGGCTGGTGGCGCCTTACGACCTGCAACCGCAGCAGGGCGAGACGCGCGACGAGACCGCGGCAGGATCGCCGCCGACACCCTGAACGCCTGCGTTCAGCGCCCACCACGGAATGCACATGCAACGCCCTCCCCACATCGCCGTGATTGGCGCCGGACTTGCCGGCCTCGCCTGCGCCACCGCATTGCAGCAGGCCGGCCTGACCGTCAGCGTGTTCGACAAGAGCCGCGGCGCCGGCGGCCGCATGAGCACACGGCGCGGTGACGGCTGGCATTGCGACCACGGCGCGCAGTACTTCACCGCTCGCGACCCAGCGTTTCGCGCCGAGGTGCAACGCTGGTGCGAAGCCGGCTCGGCCGCGCTATGGACACCGCGCCTGGTGAGCTTGCCGCGCGACCTGCCGGTCGCCGCACCGGTCGAAGCAGAGGTGGAGCGGTTTGTCGGCACGCCGCGCATGACCGCGCCGGCAGCGTTGCTCGCGGGCGGCTTGTCCGTTGCCACCAACACCGCCATCGAACAGATACGGTCCGTGCCGGATGGCTGGCAACTGCAGTCGGCCGAGCGCGGCTGGTTGCCCGCCGATTTTGCCGGCATCGTGCTGGCGATTCCGGCACCGCAGGCGGCGGCGCTGCTGCAACAGCCGGCCGCCGAACTGGCTGCCCTGGCGTCGCGCGCCGTGATGCGCGGCTGCTGGGCCGCGATGCTCAATTTCGATGCGCCGGTCGCATTGCCGTTTGACGCGGCCTTTGTCCAGCGTGGCCCGCTGCGCTGGATCGCGCGCGACCGCAGCAAGCCCGGCCGCGGTGGCGCCGAGACCTGGCTGCTGCACGCCGGTGCGGAATGGAGTGAAGACCATCTGGATGATGACGCCGTGCAGGTGGCGCAACGGCTGGTCGAGGCATTCGCCGAACTGGGCGGGCCGCTGCCGCGGGCGCAAACCGCGCACCGCTGGCGTTATGCGAACAGCCAGCCGGCGGGTCAGCTCGGTTCGGTATGGGATGCCGTCGAACGCATCGGGCTGTGCGGCGACTGGCTGCATGGCGGCAACATCGAGGGCGCCTGGCTGAGCGGACGCCACCTGGCGGCACAGGCGCTGGCGTCGTTCACACCGGCGTCTTGACCGCCTGCCGTATCTGGCAGATAGTGCCTTGGCGCGAAACGCCATCCGTGGCGGGACGTTCGCGCGGATTGCATTCAAGAGAACCGTCAACGGTCACTTTCCCGGAGGTAGACATGACCCGATCGATCAGCCGCGCCGCTCTGCTGGCCGCGCTCGCCTGTTTTGTTCAGTTGTTCTCACTGCCGGCGCTGGCGCAGGCCTTCCCCAACAAGCCGGTCAAGCTGATCGTGCCGTGGCCGCCGGGCGGCTCGACCGACGTCACCATGCGGGTGCTGGCTGAATCGACGTCCAAACACCTGGGCCAGCCAATCGTGGTCGAGAACCGTCCCGGCGCCGGCGGCACGCTGGGGGTGGTGGCATTGCAGTCGGCGATGGCGGATGGCTACACCATCACCCAGGTGCCGCTGGGCGTCTTTCGCCTGCCGCACACCACCACCGTCAATTACGATCCGCTGAAGGACATCACCTACGTGATCGGCATTTCCGGCTATACCTTCGGCACCGTGGTGCCGGCCGATTCGCCGATCAAGACCATGCAGGAATTCGCCGCCTACGCCAAGGCCAATCCGGGCAAGCTGACCTACGGCTCGACCGGCATCAGCACCGCACCGCACCTGATGATGGAAGAGTGGGCGCTGGCCGAGGGCCTGCAGCTGAACCACATTCCCTACAAGGGCAGCGCCGACCAGATGGCCGCGCTGCTCGGCGGCCATGTGATGGCCGGCGCCGATGCCACCGGTTTCGGTCCGCACGTCGACGCCGGCAAGCTCAGGCTGCTGGCAACCTGGGGCGAGCGCCGCACCAAGCGCTGGCCGCAGGTACCGACCATGAAAGACCTCGGTTACGGCATCGTCTCCAATTCGCCCTACGGCATCGGCGCGCCGAAAGGCACCGACCCGGCGATCGTGAAGGTGCTGCACGACGCGTTCAAGAAAGGCATGGAAGAAG
>CAYQKN010000215.1:0-4950 GCA_964417885.1 uncultured Burkholderiales bacterium
AGGATGTCCGACGTCTCGCCGCGAATCAGCAGCATCGGACGCGCGGCCACGCTCTCGAACAGCGGCCACAGGTTGATCGCCGCGGTGACGGCAACCACGTTGGCGGCGATCGCCGGGTCATAGCCCAGCACCGGCGTGCGCTCTTCCTGGATGTAGAGTTCGCGTGCCATCGCCGCCCAGTCGGCGCGGCCGTATTCCGGGAACGCGACACCATTGATGAATGCGGTCTGGTCGGTTGCCTCGTCCCAGTTGCGGGCCGGCGCGGTCTTGCCGACATAGCCGGCGATCCGGGCCAGCCCGTGCGGATCGACCACCGGCCCGACGTCGTTCAGCACCAGCGCCGCGACGCGCGCGGCATCGACCGCCATCAGCAGCATCGCCATCAGGCCGCCGAGCGATGTACCGATCACCACCACGCGGCGGATCTCGAGCAGGTCGAGCAGAGTGCGCATGTCCTGCACGTACCGGTCGGGGCGGTAGTTCTCCGGCAGCGGATCGCGCTGCGAGCGGCCGCGGCCGCGCTGGTCCGGGCAGATGACGCGGCAGGTGGCCTGCAGCACCTGGGCCAGGTCGTCGAAATCCTTGCTGTTGCGCGTCAGGCCCGGCAGGCAGATCACCGCCGGCGAATCCTTGGCCGGCCCCGGATAGTCACGCGCATAGAGGCGCAGTCCGTCATCGCTCTGGTAAAACACGTCGACATATTTCATCTGGTTGCCCTTAAGCTATTAGAATGGGACTGATTCAAATCCAACCACATTTCGGTGCCGCGACGGCATCGGCGGAACGGGGACCCGGTCCTCACGATTGACGGCTCATGAAAATTAACCGTGACAAAGGCAAGGCGTCCAGCCCGCGTATTGCCAGGGCGCCGGCGGCCAAACCCCCGGCAGTGAAGCGCAAGCGCGCCACCGTCGGCCGGCCGCGCAAGGTCGACGGCAAGGCGATCGCCGCCGACCGCATCCTCGATGCCGCCGAGGATCTCTTTTCCAAGCGCGGCTTCGACGGCGTCACCATGCGCGAGGTGGCCGAACTGGCCAACGTCGATGCGGCGCTGGCGCATTACTATTTCGCCACCAAGCAGGGGCTGTTCGACGCGGTGCTGGAGCGTCGCGCGGAACTGGTTTTTTCCGAGCGCATGGAAGCCTTCGACACCTACGAGGCCGAATGCGGCGACAAGGTGACGGTGGAAGGCGCGGTGGCGGCGTTCGTGATTCCGCTGCTGGAACGGGCGCGCAAGGGCGATGCCGGCTGGAAAAACTATTTTCGCCTGATCGCCCTGGTCAACAACGACGCCTCGCACGTTGCGCAGTCGATCATGACCTACTTCGACCCGCTGGTGCACCGCCTGATCGCGGTGGTGAAGCGCGCGCTGCCGGAGGCAAGCGAGGAAGAGCTGTTCTGGTGTTTTCATTTCCTGACCGGTTCACTCACGCTCGCCCTTTCACGCACCGGGCGTCTCGACCGCGTCAGTGGCGGACGCTGCCGCTCGGATGATCTGGCATCGATAGAACCGCGAATGGTCGAATATTGCGCGGCCGGTTTCCGCACCCTGTGCGCACGCGGCGGCAGGCTGCCCTCGAAGAAAGCCGGCGGCAGGTAGCCCGGTCATTTCACCAGCGCCGTCGGCGCCGGTGAAATGTCGCGGCTGTCTTGCCGCCGTCGGTCCTAGAACTTCAGCGTGACCGAGGCCTTGATGATGCGCGGGTCGCCGTAGAACGTGGTGACGGTGTTGAAGAAGCCGCCAAACGGATAACCGGCGACTTTATAGCGCTTGTCGGCGAGGTTGCGGCCATTCAGTGCCACCTGCAGGTTGCGATCCTTGCTGGTCCAGACCAGGCTGGCATCCCACAGCGAATACCCGTTCTGCGCGAACATCAGGTTTTGCGGCACCGCGAAGTCCAGCGCAGCCACGCCGCTCAGCCGCACGAACTCGGCCTGGTAGACCTGGCTCTTGTAGGAAAGGCTGTTCGACAGGCTGAAGCCGCCGGCGCGGCCCATGATGGCCATCGGCCAATCGTAGGTCGCGGTGATGCTGGCGGTGCGCTTGGGCGTATTCTGGAACTCGGCGGCGCCGGCGACGTTGATCAGTGCGGCTGCGGCACCGGTCAGGCCGTTGGCAACGATCCATTCCTTGTACTTGGCGTCGATGAAGCCGACCATGCCGCTGACCGTCAATGCATCAGTGACACGCGCCAGCGCCTCGAGCTCCAGACCCTTGATCTTTGCCTTGCCGGCGTTGGTCACGTTGCCAGCGAAGCCGGTGACGTTTCCGGCGGCATCGGTGGTCGGGATCGAGCCGGGAATCTGCACGTTGGTGTAGTCGGTGAAGAACACGGCGGCGTTGGTCTGGATGCGGCCGCGGTTGAACGCGGACTTGATGCCCATTTCCCAGGATTTGACTTCTTCCGGTTCCACACCACGGCGCTTGATCACCGAGGTGGCGCTGTTCGGGTTGCCGCCGAGGTCCATGCGCGGATCGAAGAAGCCGCCCTTGAAGCCTTCCGAATAGGACGCGTACAGGTTGTGTTCCGGCGCAAACTTCCAGCCCAGGCCGATCTTCGGCGTGAACTTGGTGTCGGTCCGGTCGAGGTCGCTCTTCTGCATGTCGGTATTGGCAGCGAGGCCAATGGCGGCCGGGTTGCCCAGCGTCGGCGAACCGGTCAGGCCGAGGTAGGTACGCTTGTAGATGCGCGCTTCGCGCTGGTCGCTGGTGTAGCGTCCGCCGAAGTTGACGTTGAAGGTATCGGTGACGTTGTAGCTGGCATCGGCAAAGGCCGCCCAGGTCTTGGTGTCGATATCGTCAAGCGTATACAGCGACAGGCCGCCCGAGGCGTTGAACAGCACATCGAATTCGTTGAACGCGTTGGCTTTCATGAAGAACAGGCCGGCCACGCCCTGCCATTTCGAGTCGGTGTAGGTGAACTGGAATTCCTGGCTGGTCTGCTTGTTCTTGTAGATGGCCGGCGCTTCGAACAGCGGTGTGTTGAGCGAGTCGAAGTCGATCGGCGCGTACGATTTGTCGGCGCGGCTGGAGGTGATGGACTTGAACGACAATGAATTGTCGATCGCCCAGTCGATCAGCAGCGATTCGCCGTGGGTGGTGACGTTCTGCGCATTGCCGAGCACGGAGTAAAGATTGGCACGGGTGTCGTATTCGCCTGCGAGTGGCGCAAGGTTTCCCGGCGCCGGGCCGGCGGTCAGGCGATGACCCTGCTTGGGCAGCGAATCGTCGACCGTGCGGTCGGCGGCGAAGCGGATGAACAGCGAGCTGGTCGGCGTGAACTCGGCGCTGAAGCGGCCCGCCACCACTTCCTTGTTGTAGTTGTCGAGGCCGTTGATGACGTTCTTGCCGAAGCCGTCGCGGTTGAAGGTGGCGACGGTGCCGCCGATGCGGAAGGTGTCGGTCACCGGCATGCTGCCTTTGACCACCAGGTCTTTTTCGCGGTAGCTGCCGAAGGTTGCCTTGACGCTCAGTTCCGGTTTGTCGGACAGCTTGCGGGTGACGTACTTGACCGCGCCGCCGATGGTGTTGCGGCCGTACAGCGTGCCCTGCGGGCCGCGCAGCACTTCGATCCGCTCGATGTCATATACATCCGACAGCGCGCCCTGCGGCCGCGCCATGTAGACGTCGTCGAGGTAGATGCCGACGCCCTGCTCGTAACCGGCCACCGGGTCCTGCTGGCCGATGCCGCGAATGAACGCGGTCAGGGTCGAATTGGTGGCGCGCGAGGCCTTGAGCGTGGTGTTGGGAATGAAGTCGGCCAGGCCGGTCACGTCGGGGATGCCGGCTTTTTCCAGCGCGATGCCGGAGAAGGCGGTCACCGAGCCCGGCACGTCCTGGATCAATTCCTCGCGGCGACGCGCGGTAACGGTGACGACCTCGACCTTTTCGCTGTCGTCGGCCTTGGCGGTGGCTGGCGGCGCGGCCGGGGACTGCTGCGCCGAAACGGTTCCGCCTACGGAAAACAATGCCGCGATCGCGACACTCATGTACTTGAGCTTCATGGGTAACTCCTCCAGTGGGGTTTCTTGTCGAACTTGACGTCCGGCTTGCCCTCGCGGACAAACTGGCGCTAAAATTCATTAGTTGTTGAATTAATCGTAACAAAGAATTTGGCGTTGTGCAAGCCAATGTGAAATTGGCCGGGAAATGATTCGGCGCTTTGCGGCGAACGCGTTTTCTGGCTGACAATGGGACCTGATACGGCGCGCAAGACAGGCATCGCGCGCCGATCGCAGACCGCAACGAGGAGAGAATCACGATGAACGCTCGAATCAGTATTGCCGCCCTCGCGCTGCTGGCCGGCGCACTGGCATGCAGCCAAAGCCACGCCCAGGGCAAGGACATCCGTGTCGGCTTCATTGTCGACAAGACCGGTCCGCTTGAGGCTTACATGAAGCAGACCCAGACCGGTTTCCAGATTGGTCTGGAATACGCCACCGGCGGCACCATGGCGGTGGCGGGCAGGAAGATCGTGGTGATCGAACGCGACGCCCAGGGCAAACCCGACGTGGCCAAATCGCAGTTGGCCGCCGCCTATTCCGACGACAAGGCCGACATCGCCATCGGCGCCACCGGCTCCGGCGCGTCGCTGGCGATGCTGCCGGTGGCGGAGGAATACAAGAAAATCCTGCTGATCGAACCCGCCGTGGCGGACTCCATTACCGGCGACAAGTGGAACAAGTACATCTTCCGCACCGGCCGCAACAGCTCGCAGGACGCGATTTCCAACGCCGTGGCGCTGGACAAGGAGGGTGTGACGATTGCCACCATGGCGCAGGACTCGGCGTTCGGCCGCGACGGCGTCAAGGCCTTCAAGGAAGCCATCAAGAAAGCCAAGCTGGTGCATGAAGAGTACCTGCCGCCAGCGACCACCGACTTCACTGCCGGAGGCCAGCGCCTGATCGACAAGCTCAAGGGTGTGCCGGGCCGCAAGGTGATCTTCATCA
>CAYQKN010000216.1:0-4762 GCA_964417885.1 uncultured Burkholderiales bacterium
CAGTGCGCGGGCGGTGCGGACACACCAGGCGTTGCCGCGCTTGATGGCGGTCCAGCAGGCAAAGATGCCTTCGCCGATCAGCGCACCGAGCACGGCGCTGCGTTGCTGCCGCGCACGGCGGATGTGTTCTTCAATGGTGAGGTAGTCCGTTCGTTGGATCTTCATGCGGCCCTCCAGCGGGCAATAAATGTGATGCGGCGCGTCCATGCGCGCGGGGTGCGGCGGTCGCGCCGGCGTGCTTCAGTGAAAATATTCGATCGCCAGCGGTACACCGATGCCGATGGCAATCAGTACCAGTGGCTTCAGTATGCGATCGGTCAGGTCCGCTTCCTCGGCATGCTCATGCAGGTCGATCTCGTGGTCGATCAGTTCGCGTTCCAGGTCGTCGGTGAATTTGATATCGCTTGCCAGGGTAGACATGGTGATCCTCGCTTCTTTCTTGGCGGCAGCGATGTTGCGCTGCACAAGAATCAAGATAGGACCGGCCGGGCCGATTTGCCAATCGTATGTTTGGATTGCCGACATTCATTTTTCTGATGCGGTCACGCCACTGCCGGATCCGGCAGCGAACCTCTGCGCCGGCCGTGGCGGATCGCCTGCCATGCGCGAAACGATTATCATTGTCCGGCAGTCACAACCGCCTGCCGGGTACCCTGCCCGGCAGGCCGCCTCACCAACCATGACAGGAGTGCAACAGGATGAAACGACTTTCGCTGTTTTCCGCGCTGATGCTGGCCGCCACCACCGCCTTCGCGTTCCATTGCCCGGCGGACATGAAAAAAATCGACGAAGCGCTGGCCAAGAAACCGAAACTGACCGACGCGCAAATGACCGAAGTGAAAAAACTGCGCACCGACGGCGAAGCCTTGCACAAGGCCGGCAAGCACCAGGAGTCGGTCGACACACTGGCCAAGGCGATGAAAATTCTCGACATCAAGAGTTGATCGCGCACACTGAACCCGGACGCCGCGCAATGGCCTGCATTGCGCGGCGTTTTTTGTTTCAGGCGCGGCGCCGGCCACGGCCTGTCCTGAACCCGATTCCGCGCGGAGCGCACTAGCGTGGCAGCCGCCACCTGGTCCGTGCCGCTGCACACGCCGCTGTTCCGCGGCGAACGGCGCCTGCGGCTGGCGCTGGTCGGCATGCCCAACGCCGGCAAGAGCACCCTGTTCAAGGCGGTGTCGAGCACCGCGCCGCAATCGAGCCGCCTGGCCGGCATGACGCGCGCCTACGACGAATGCACGGTGCAGATCGGCCTCGATGAGGCGGCGGTGATGGACCTGCCGAGCTTCTCGACCCTTCAGCACCTGTCGGCCGAGGACCTGCCGACGCTCAAGTACCTGCTGTGGGGCGATGAGCGGCCGCCGGTTTCCAATCACGACGCCGGCGGGCCGCCCGCGCCGTTCGCGCCGCCGGACCTGATCATCCAGGTGGTCGACGCCACCAGTCTCGCCAGCCATCTTGAACTGACACTGGAACTGGGCCAGCTCGGCCGGCCGGTGGTGGTGGCGCTGAACATGATGGACGAGGCCTGGAACAAGGGCCTGCACATCAACGTGCGCGCGCTCAGCCGCCAGCTCGGCATCCCGGTGGTCCCGGTATCGGCGCTGATGGGCCACGGCCTGGCCGAGCTGTTCCGCGCGGCGGTGGAGGCGGTGCGCGCGGCCAGTTGCCCGCTTCCGCCGCCGGCCAGCAAACACCTCCGCGACAGCCTGCAACCGCTGAGCCAGGCGCTGAACACCCCGGCGATCCATGCCGCCTTCCGCGTGCCGCATGCCTTCCTGCTGCGTCAGTTTGCCGCCGGCGATCCGTTTTTCCTCGATGAACTGCGGCAGCATTTTCCGCTGCGCCTGCTGGAGCTGGAACGGCTGCGCACCGCCGCCAGTGGCAGCCTGCCGCGGCCGCTGGCCGAAGAACTGCACGCCGACCGCCACCATCGCGCCGCCACGCTGTACGAGGCCAGCATCCGCATGGGCGCGCCGCACGAGGGACGCGGCTGGCGCTACTGGCTGGACGAATTGTTCCTGCATCCGCAATGGGGGCTGATCGGCAGCCTGACGGTGTTTGCCGCGGTGCTGTTCATGGTGTTCGAGGTCAGCGCGTGGATCGATTCGCAGACCGCTGCACGGCTGGTGGCGGCGCTGGCGGACTGGCAGCCGGTGTCGCTCGGCGGCGTGATCGGCCGCGCCGTGGCCGACGGCCTGATCGGCCTGGTCGGCATCGTGCTGCCGTACATGCTGCCGCTGGTGCTGCTGCTGGTGGCGCTGGAACAGGCCGGCGTGATGCAGCGCATCGCCTTCGTGGTCGACCGCGGCTTTCACCAGATCGGCCTGCACGGCGGTGTCGCGGTGCCGTTCCTGACCGGCCTCGGCTGCAACGTGCCGGCGATTTCGGCGGCGGCGCGCGTCACGCGCGGGCGCGAACGCGTGATTGCCTCGATCCTGATCACCTTCGTGCCCTGCTCGGCGCGCTCGGCCATCATCCTCGCGCTGGCCGGCAAGTACCTGGGCGCCGGCGGCGTCTTTGCCATTTTCGCGCTGACCATCGTGGTGGTGGCGGTGATGGGCCGGCTGCTGGCGCGCAACCGGCGCGAGTTCGGCCCCGGGCAGGTGCAGGAGATCCCGGCCTATGCGCTGCCGGACGCGCGCGCGATGCTGAAGGAAACCTGGGCCCGCACCGAGGATATCGTCACCATCGTCACACCGCTGCTGGTCGGCGGCAGTGTGCTGCTGGCGCTGTTGCATCACGTCGGCGCCGATGCCGGCATCAATGCGTTGTTCACGCCGGTCACGGCGTGGTGGCTGGGGCTGCCGGTGGTGCTCGGGGTGCCGATCCTGTTCGGCGTGCTGCGCAAGGAGTTGTCGCTGCTGATGATCTACCAGGCGCTCGGCACCTTCGAAGTCGGCACCGTGCTCGATTGGGTGCAGATCACCACGTTCCTGCTGTTCCTCACCTTCTACATCCCCTGCGTGTCGACCTTCGCCGTGATGCTGAAGACAATCGGCCGGCGCGATGCGCTGGTATCGGTGGCGCTGAGCGTGGCGGTGGCGCTGCTGGTGAGCGGCGTGGTGCGGCTGCTGCTGGAAAGCGTGCGGCAGATAGCTGGTTGAAGCGCAGCCGCGATGGCGAAATATTGAATCATGACTCGTGCGCGTGGTGCGGCGGGCGGGCGTTGAGGTGAAGGCCGTGATGCGAATCCTGCTGAAAATATTTGCCGGCCTGATCAGCCTGGTTTTCCTTTTGCTGGCGGCCGTGGTCGCCACCAGCTGGGCACCCGACCGCCCGGTGGCAGCGTTGGCGCCGCGCTGGGCGCCGCCGCCGTCGGTGTTCGTCGAGGTCGCCGGCATGCAGGTACACCTGCGCGACGAAGGCGTGCGCGATGACCCGCTGCCGATCGTGCTGCTGCATGGCACCTCCGCCAGCTTACATACCTGGGATGGCTGGGCCGCCGGACTCAAGTCCACCCGCCGGGTGATCCGGCTGGACCTGCCCGGCTTCGGCCTCACCGGCCCATTCCCGGACAATGACTATCGTGTCGAGCACTACGCCAGCTTTATCCACGCCGTGCTGGATCGGCTGGGCGTCTCGCGCGTGGTGCTGGCCGGCAACTCGTTCGGCGGCCAGGTGGCGCTGGTTGCCACGCTGGCGCAGCCGGCGCGCATCGATCGCCTGATCCTGGTCGACGCCGCCGGCTACCCGCTGGCGCCGGCCTCGATCCCGATCGGTTTTCGCATCGCGCGATTGCCGCTGCTGCACCATCTTGCCCGCGTCATCCTGCCGCGCCGCATCATCGAGGACAGCGTGCGCAATGTCTACGGCGAGCCGGCCCGCGTGACGCCCGAGCTGGTGGACCGCTATTTCGAATTGACCCTGCGCGAAGGCAACCGGCAGGCGCTGGCGGAGCGATTGAAACTCGCGCCGGTGGACGCCATCACCGAACGGATCCCGCTGATCAAGGTGCCGACGCTGATCCTGTGGGGCGGACGCGACCGCTTGATCCCGCCTGAAAACGGCCGGCGATTTGCCCGCGACATTGCCGGCAGCCGCCTGGAGGTGTTCGACGATCTCGGGCATGTGCCGCACGAGGAAGATCCGCAGCGGACGCTGGCGGCGGTGATGCGGTTTTTGTAATGTGCTGTGCCGGCGGTGCTGCACGGACCGTGACTTGCCGAACCAACCTACAACGGCAGCAACCGCGCTGCAATCTCCCCGCTGTCCACCAGTCGCAAGAATTCCTCCCCCATCCGTTCGCTTTCACCCATCGCCTGCCGCCAGTAACGCTGGCGGCTCGGGTCATCGCCCTCAAAGCGCTTGAAGTCGCTGCGATCCGGCAGTTTGCCGTGCGGCAGGTTCGCCAGGTATTCAGCCGAGGGCGAAATCATCACCATGTTTTCCAGCCAGGTGTCGCGCGCGACCCGGCCGCGAAAGGGCTTGTCGAGCCAGCCCGGGATCAGGCGGTCGGTGAAGTGCGGATAGAGCGTGATGCCGTCAGCGCGGTGGTACGGCAGGTGCAGGTGATAGTCGATGATGCCGCCATCCCAGTAGGTGCCGGCGGGTGCGCCGGCAATGTTCTCCACTCCCATCATCACGGTCGGAATGGCCGCCGTGGCCCATAGCGACGGGTGAAGGTTCTCCGCCGTGAGCGGTGTGTTGACGGTGCGGAAGGTATCGATGCGGCCGTCACCCATGAAGGCGGGCATGCCGCGTGGATCGTGAAACCACATGCGCTCGGCCAGGTGGCGCAGGTGGCGGCGGCCGAAGG